>NZ_QXIK01000011.1:0-108399 GCF_003666065.1 Haloarcula sp. Atlit-7R
AATTCGGTCAACAACTACCGAGTCCGGTGGAGAGTACACACTTCCCACCGGGTTCCTCAACCGGGTAGTTGCGACGATATCTAATCAGCAGACAGCGACAGAATTCTCCACTAAACTAGAACGGATGACCGCAAAACGGTGATTCGGTCATACACTCTGGAGAAATATGTGGTGTATCATCCCTCTCCCGTTTTTGTCGAACTAACAGCGGAAGCAGTGGGGTGGGTGTATCAATCCACCGCTCCCCTCTCGCTGTGTACTCACTCACAGTTATCCGGTCCCGTTTCGCAAGGAGTGCACTACTCCGCTATCCTCCTAACAGCGGAAGTGGTGGGGTGGGGGTGTAGAGGGTAGCGATTCACTCTTCCCTCTAACAGCGGAAGCGACGGGGTCAGTCATTTATATACCCAGCCGAACAGCGGAAGCAGCGGAACCAAAGGTGAAGAGAGTCCGTGTTGCAACTACATACAAATGAGCGATATCACGTTCTCGCCGACATCCACGATATTCGAAAACGCGAGGCGCTACTCGAAGAGTGGACTCCTGAGGAGCTTGTTGGACGTGACGAAGAACTCCAGAAGTATCACGCTGCGCTTCAGCCAGTCATTAACAACGAAACCCCGTCCGACTATTCGTCTGTGACATTTACGTTGGCGAACAGTATCGCGGAACGAGACTGGCAGACGGCCTGTTCGACCGTATCAGTGACTGGGCTCACGAAGCCGGGTGTGAGGAGATCAGTCTCGATCAGCATGTCGACAACGACCGAGCCAACGCTTTCTACGAGAAGCACGGGTTCGAGCGGACGAAGTGTCACATGGTTGCCAGCGTAGAAGACCCAATGAACCGCGGGTGATGGTAGCACATCAGAACCAACCTAGAATAGCAACGGTATCAGTGTATAATTCATGCCGTCACATCGTCGACATGTACGCTTCGACGAGTGCCGCCTCGGCCTGACGCAGCCTGTACGAGACCGTCGAACGCGGCCAGTCGAGTTCCGCTGCGATATCGTCGAGGGTCGTCTCGCGTGGCGTCTCGTAATAGCCCTTCTCGGCAGCCAGTTCGAGCACCCGGCTCTGTTCCGGCCGAACAGAAACTGAGTCAAACAGGGTAAGCAACGGGCCGGCCGCGTCGCCTACGTGGTCGAAGTGAAAAGAGAGTCCGTCCTGAAGGACGCCCCCCAGTGTATCGTACAGCATCCCGACTTTCTTATCGTCCTCCATGAGGATGCGCCAGCGCTCGGTGTTCTCCTGCCGGGTTATCTCGAAGAGGAGTGCGCCGTTGATATACCGGTTCGTGATCGTTGGCACCGAGTCGCAGTGGACGAGATCCTCGAAGTAGCTGTAGACGAGACTGCGCTGGGAGCCGTTTTCGAGCACGTCACTGTAGTGGCGGCCGCCGCAGGGGCGGTCACTGATACTCAGTTGATTGTACGCCGACCCCGTCAACAGCGCCGTCGCGTCTTCCACGACAGAAGTGGGGCCCGTTATTCGGTCCAGCCGCCAGAGTTGCGCGTTCCCCATCGAACAGAGGAACGTCGTCGAACGGGCTTCCGGTGTCTCGATGAACAGATCCATTAGCTCGTCGACGCCGTCGTTGTACCGGATCTCGAAGACAAACTCCCGCATCTGTTCTGTTTTGCGTGTGGACAGTACAGTCAATTTCGGTTCTGGTTGTTCGTTTTTTGAGCGGCAACCAGATCGCGTCTCTGCTGACAGCATCCCCTCGCGCGCTTGTCGCAGGACAAGACAAGATACAGGCGTTCAAGCACATAACATAGCTATATGAGCAACACTGCCGCTGATGACTCCCTCCCGTGGTTCGTCAAAGTCGTTATTGCAATAGCGCTGTTGATAATCCTCTTTATAATCGGTATCGATCTGCTAACGTTCGCCGCAGCTTGGTAGCGGTATCTGTCGGTTCCGGTCTGAAACCGTCTCGCCGGCCACTGGAATTTTCACACAGTTGTCAGTCGGCGAACGTAGAACTATGTATTTATTTTAAGTATCAGCAGACACGACAGCACTACGACCGACCGAACTGGACAATGAGTGCCCACCGGAATCAGCCACAGCGGATCAAGAACGCGCTGGTCACGCCAGAATGGCTTGAGCATCGGCTCGAGACTGTCGCGTCTGATTCGCCGGACCTGCGACTCGTCGAAGTCGATCTTAACACCGATTTCTATGCTGAAGCGCACATCCCCGGTGCGGTTTCGATCGACTGGCGACGACACCTCCAGCACGAAACGCGACGCGATATCCCATCGAAAGCGGCGCTCGCAGACCTCCTTGGCACACGTGGCATCACGGACCAATCGACGCTTGTTCTCTACGGAGACAGCTCGAACTGGTTTGCGGCGCACCTGTACTGGATGCTCACCTACTACGGCCACGAAGACATCTATCTCCTCGATGGGGGCCGGAGACACTGGCTTGAGTCGGGGCGACCGACGAGCGAGAGCGTCCCGTCGTACACGCCACGGTCGTATCGGCCGGGTGGCCCGTACGAGCATGTGAGAGCGTATCGACACGACGTGCACCGAGCACTGTCCAAGCCGACCGCGCTTGTCGATGTCCGGCTTCCCGAAGAGTACGACGGGACTATCCTCGCACCGCCGGGGATGACGGAATCCGCGCAGCGAGGCGGGCATATTCCCGGCGCAGTGAACATCGTCTGGTCCGAGAATCTCCGCTCTGACGGTCGATTCAAATCTCTCGAAGCACTCCGTCGGCTCTACTGCGAGTATGATATCGACAGCGACCGCGACATAATTGTCTACTGCCGGATCGGCGAACGATCGTCGTTAACGTGGTTTGTGCTGTCTGAACTTCTCGGTTATTCCTCGGCCAGAAACTACGACGGGGCGTGGACTGAGTGGGGGAACCTCGTTGCTGTTCCCGTGACAACTGACCGGACGTAGCGAGAGTGCGCTTTACCCCCTGTTGCTACCCGGAGTTGTCACAGGCCAAACGGAAGACTAACTCACGGAAGGTGGGACTGCCTGGTATGCTTTCGATACCTGTCTCGCGGTTGCCCCTCATGGGGCTGCTCGCAATTCCGTTCGTAGTCGCGTTCGTAGTCGCACTCGAACCAGTTGCGTTCCTGGCAGTCATCAATACGGCCCTCATCGTCGTCGCCGTTCGGGTCATGTTCGGCGCGGATGATATCACCACTATCAAGCGTGCGGTGAGCCGACGGCGATGATGTCCGGTGGCCACGGTACAGGGGTGGTGAGTGGCGATGTCGGCCTTGTAGTCTTCGCCCTGATTGGGCTCCTCGGCGGTGCACACTGCCTGGGGATGTGTGGACCGCTCGTTACCCTGTACGCCGACCAGTTAGGTGACGACAGCCCTGTCGCTTGGGCAGAAATCCGCCAGCACCTCCTGTTCAACTTCGGACGAACGGTGAGCTACGCGGTTCTCGGCGCGCTCATGGGGCTGCTCGGAACCATCGTCTATGACACGGCAGCCGTCGTTGCGCTGGCAGATAGTTTTCGGGCAGTCGCCGGAATCGTTGTTGGGGGATTCATAATGCTGACCGGGGGGCTGTACCTCCGGACAGGGACGGCGACGGGCGCTGTTGCCAGGGTCGGGTCTGGGTCACTGCTGTGGCGTTTTAGCACGCGATTACACAAGCACGTCGACCAGTGGGTCGACGGTCCGCGTATCATCGCGCTAGGTGCGGTGCACGGTATTCTCCCGTGCCCGCTCCTTTATCCGGCGTTTCTGTACGCATTCGCTATCGGGTCACCGGCCTATGGCGCGCTTGCACTGTCCGTGCTTGGACTCGGAACCGTCCCTGCAGTGTTCGGGTACGGTGTCGCGTTCAACTCGGTTTCACCGCGGTTTCAGTCCCGACTGCATCGCGCGCTCGGAGTAGTGTTCCTCGTTCTGGGGTATCTTCCGCTGTCGCATGGACTGATGATTTTCGGTCCGACGGTTCCACATCCATCGGTTCCCATCTACCAGCCACTGGGCTAACCCGCCGAAGGAGTTGATCGCCGCGATCAGTGCACTAGCACCGTCGTTCCGACGATAGCCCAGCGTCGAGGGGAGCCGTCAGGTGTTGCGGACTTGTCCTGCGACAAGGGAGGTTACAATTCCATCGGGTCGCAGAAGACGAAACAGTATGGGTACTACAGAGGACCGATCAGGCACCGTGAGGCCGCAAGCCGGCCGCGACCGACTGCATAGCTGTCGACGCATCCGTAGAGTGGTCTTCCGAGCGGCGTCGTCAGTGGCTGCACTCGTGTCCGTCGGCGCTGCAAGTGCACAGGAAGCAGGCGCTGGCACCGCGAGCGGAGGTAGCGGGTCCGGGCTCGTCGTCACGGTAGTGGCACTGGGGCTTACTGGACTCAGTATCGGTGCGGTATATCTACTGAGTTGGCGAGATAGACCGGAGCCGTCGTTTTCTCCCGCGACGACCACCACTGAACGAGTCGCCACTCCACATAGTGGACAGATGTTCGAGTCCGAAGTCCCACAACGCGAGACGGAGTCGGTCGACCACGACGCGTTCGACCCGGTCGGGACCGGACTACTGCTCGTGCTGTACTTCGTGGTCATCTCGCTGATGTGGCTGTTCATGTACTTCGTCGAATTTCTCGGGAACGGGCCGTCGGTGGTGGGATAAAATGCACGTCCACAGATTCGAACGGCTGTGGCTGGTGGCCGCGCTCGCGATGATTGTCCTGTTCATTGGCACTGTGACATACGGCGCTGTCGGCGCTGGCTACGGGATGGTCGATGACACTGGCGGCCAGGTCGACCCCACAGATGCGACGGCCAGCGAGAACTTCCGAGAGCCAGGTGTGTACAACGGCAGTGAACCGGGCCACTACGACGTGTATATCGAAGCGAAGCAGTTCCTGTTCGTCCCCGGGACAAGCGAGCCAGTCCGTGTCCCGGCTAACAGCACCGTCACGTTCCACGTGACAAGCACGGACGTGATCCACGGCTTCGAGGTCGTCGGCACGAACATCAACACGATGGCCGTCCCTGGACAGGTAGCGACGGTCACTGTCGAATTCGATGAACCGGACGAGTACGGACTCGTCTGCAACGAGTACTGCGGGAGCGGCCATCACACGATGGAAGGCTCGTTGCACGTCGTTCCGGCCGCGCAGTTTACTCAGACCGAGGTGAACTGAGATGGCACACCCACACAAGTCAGGACAGCCACAAGCCTACGAAAGCGACACGGCACAACTGTCGGACCGCCTCGCCTTTGTCGACAAGTTCCCCAGCGCTGCGCGCATCACTCGTCTCTCGATGGGGGTTTCGTTTACCGCACTGACAATCGGTGCGCTCCTAGGTATCGTCCAGGCTCTCCACCGAACAAATGTCTTCCGGGGCGTGATCAGTTCTGCCGATTACTACTCCGTGTTGACAGGCCACGGCGTCTTGCTCGCGCTGTTTTTCACCATCTTCTTCCTGACAGGCATCTTCACGTGGGGCACGAGCCGAAGCCTCGGCAGGGAGCTCCCCTCGCCGCGGTTTTCTCTGGCGTGGTTCCTGCTCATGTTCTCCGGTGCGGTGATGACAGCAACAGCCATCTTCGGCGGGCTGGTCGGCCAAATCCCGTTTTCTGCGGACGTACTGTACACGTTCTACGCGCCGCTGCAAGCCCATCCGCTGTTTTATGCTGGGTTGGCGGCCTGGCTCGTTGGGACGTGGCTTGCTGGAGCCGACTGGATACGTGCCTACTACCACTGGCGGCAGGACAACCCCGGGGAGCGTATTCCGCTCCAGATGTTCATGATACTGACGACGATGCTGATGTGGTACATCGCCACGCTCGGCGTCGCCGTCGAAGTGTTGTTCTTCCTCCTCCCGCTCTCACTTGGCCTCATTGAGAGCGTGGACCCGCTGTTGACCCGGACGCTGTTCTGGTTTTTCGGCCACCCTGTCGTCTACTTCTGGCTGATGCCGGCGTACTTCGCGTGGTACACCGTCCTCCCGAAGCTCTCCGGCGGACGGCTGTTCAGTGACCCGCTCGCACGCGTCGTGTTCATCCTCTTTCTTATCCTCTCGACGCCGGTCGGCTTCCACCACCAGTATGCTGACCCCGGCGTGCCGGAAGGATTCAAATTTATCGCCATGACCAACACGATGTTCCTGTTGCTGCCGAGCTTCCTCACCGCGTTCACCGTCGTCGCGAGCATGGAGTACGGCGCTCGCCAGCGTGGCGGGACCGGCTATCTGGGCTGGCTGAGGGCGCTTCCGTGGGGGAAGCCGGCCTTTGCCGGCTGTGCGCTCGCAGGCATGATGTTCGCCGCCGGCGGCTTTTCCGGCATTATCAACGCCGGAATGAACATCAACTCCCTCATCCACAACACACTGTGGGTTCCCGGCCACTTCCACCTCACCGTCGGGACGGCCAGCGCTCTGACGATGATGGCGATAAGCTACTGGCTCTACCCGCAGATTACCGGGAAACGGCTCCAGTTCTACGGCATCGCGCAGGTCCAGCCCTACATCTGGTTCATCGGGATGGGGCTGATGTCGAACGCGATGCACCGCGCGGGACTCGCCGGTGTCCCCCGGCGGACCGCAGAACCCCAGTACCAGCAGTTCGACTTTGCGCCGGTACTGGGGTCAATGGCGGAGATGCGTCTCCAGATTGCTATTGGCGGGACGCTACTGACGCTCGGGGCGCTCATGTTCGTCCTCGTGATGGTCGGGACCTGGCTGGCTGAGCGGGGTCGCGGTCGGTTGCGCGTCGACAGCCACCTCCCCGAACCTATCTCCGGGCCGTCCGACAGTCCGCGGGTCCTCGACAACGTCAAGCTCTGGTTCGTCATCGCTGTCGTGCTCGTTGTCATCGCTTACGGATTCCCTATCTACTCGATGGTGGCTGACGGCGCGCTGAATCCCGCGGCACCGCCGTTCCCGGTCTGAACACGGGTCGAGTTACAGACTGCTTCGTCTCGTTGTGGACTGAGCGACAGAGGGAACCGGGAAATGAGGGCCACCGCGATCTGAGCAGTGCGGTCTTGATGACGCTGGCACGACGCTCGGGGCCATGGGCGGCGTGGGATTCAGGGCAGCGCCCAGAGACATGACTCCTCAGCAAGACGCTGTCCTGATAAGCAAGTGTGTCGTGACCGGCTTGGAGGGGGCGGGCCGCCCGCCACAGGACATAGTATTGTATGAAAACTGCAAAACAAATAAACGCACCGAACACATACTGGACTGTGATGGCCGACGAGCTAGCAGAAATTCGACAGAAGAAGCTCGAAGAACTCCGAAACGGAGAGCGAGGGACCGCCGCTGAGAACCGGAACAACGAGTCGCCGGCCGACCCCGTCCACGTCCACGGCGCAGGAGAACTACAGGACACCGTCAGTGATGGGGTCGTCCTCGTAGACTTCTACGCTGACTGGTGTGGACCGTGCAAGCAACTCGAACCCGTCGTTGGACGCATCGCCGCTGACACTGTCGCGACCGTGGCGAAAGTCGATATCGACGCAAACCAGCAGTTAGCAGCAAAATACGGCGTCCGTAGCGTGCCAATGCTGTTGCTGTTCACCGATGGGGAGCCGGTCGAGCGCATGGTGGGAATGCAACAGGAGCCACGGCTCCGCTCGCTCATCGAGAGCTACGCCTGATTCTTCGGCCGTGTTATCCGCGTTCGATATCGCAGTGGAACCACATCGCGTGGGCTGATAGGTCCACGCCGCAATCACCAGCAAGAGACCGAAATCGGTTCGGCGGGTGAGACAGTATGGCTGGTGAACGCTGGTACCCGTGAGTTCGGGGGATGCTATTGTTTATATTGCACAATCGAAACGCTATTATCCTCGGAGGACATAGTGTATAGCATGGAGCGCAACGTCGGTTCGACAGAAAAGACTGCCAGAATTCTCATCGGTGCCCTCGCGGGGTTGCTATCGCTCGGTATCCTCGCCAGCGCCGTTCCGCTGCCGGCGATGCTCGCGCCTGTGCTCGGGTTTGCCTCGGTGTTGCTGCTCGCCACTGGGGTCACCGGCTTTTGCGGGCTGTACGGACTCTTGGGTATCGACACCTGTTCTGTCGACACACGGTGAACAGTCTGGACCTACCGGTTTCACAGCAGCCGACAACTGATTCTTCAGAAGGTAGATGGGAGCCGGTTTCCGCTTGTTCGCGCGCGTGACGACAAAAAATCCGCTTTCACTGGTTTTGCACGGCGCGTCCGAGAGACCGAACGACCGCGAGCAAGTATCGGACGCCGGTGAGAAACTCGCCGCTTCGAATCCCATCCCAGACGTCGTGCAGGTCAACTGGTCCGCTGGAGTTCGCGTCGCCGAGTGCGCCGAGGACGGTCTGTAGCGCGCCCCGTGTGTCGTCGCTGGCGGCCGTATCCGCAAGTTCACCAAGCGAGGCCCCGGTCCCGGCGAGGGATGTGATCATCTCGTCGTCCATCGCAGCAGTCCCGAGTTCGGCTACTTCGACCATTTCGTTGACAGTATCCAGGTTGCGGACGAACGTGGCGAACGCCTCAGGGTTCTCCTCGATGGCGGTGGTCAGTTCCTCGGTCAAGTCGTCGGCTGATGGTTGTTGTTCACTCATAAGTGGTCACCTCAGAGCAGCCCCCGCGCTGTGAGCCAGTACGACTCGTTGTAGGCAAGCTTCGACCAGTGCATGGCCCGGGTCGGCTCACTCGGTTCCGGCGGGCGTTCGTAGTCGAACTCGACGAACGTGGCGTCGTCCATCCCGGTCTCGATGAAGCAGATGGTCTTACCGCCATAGACCGCCGTCGCTGGCTGGCCTCGAAGATCGCTTGCAAGCCGTTGAGCGACGACATTAGCCTGATAGTGCGCCGCGCTCCCAGCCTTTGGGACCCCGGTCTGGGCGGCATCGCCGATTGCGTACACGTCGTCGAAGCCGGTCGCCTCGAGCGTGTGCTTGTCGACATCCACCCACCCTCCCTCGCCGAGCCCAGCCGACTCAACGAAATCGCTACCGGTGTGTGGCGGGATAGCGACGAGGAGGTCATAGTCCAGCTCTGTCCCTTCCATCGACGTGATCGTCTGTGCCTCGGGGTCGACCGCCTCGGCGTTGAACATCGTCTCGATGCCGATGTCACGCTCCCGGAGGCGCGGGTCGGCCCATTCCGCGATGTGTTCGTTCCCGTGGACCCGCATGATGGGGTAGGTGTACGTGATATTGAACGCCTCTCGACGGCCGCGTTCTCGGAGCCAGTCGTCGACCATGAACGTGAACTCAAGCGGCGCGGCCGGACACATATGTGGCGTCCCGACAACGCTCAGGACGATGTGGCCGCCGTCCATTTCCAAGAGTTCGTCACGGAGAGCTTGCGCACCCTCCTCCCCGTAGAAGTGGTGCCCGGCTTCAGCGAGGCCCGGAACCCGCTCCGGTTCGAGCTGTGCCCCCGTCGCGACGACGAGTTTGTCGTACGGCGCGGGGTCGATGGCGTCAACAAGTTCGAGTTCTTTTCGCTCGTAGTCCACATCGACGACGTAGTCCTGCCGGATGGTAACGCGGTCGTCGACGACCTCTCGAAGAGGCCGCCGGCCGTCCGCGGGTTCGCGCTGTCCGAACGCGACGTAGAGCCACACCGGTTTGTAGACGTGGTCTTCACTGTCGTTGAACAGCGTGATTTCGACCTCGCCGGCGGCTAGCTCTGCGTCGAGTTTCTCCGCGAGGGTGTTCGCCAGTACGGTGCCACCGGTGCCGCCACCGACGATTGCGATGTGTTCAGTCATAGTTTCTTCACGTGAATCCTGTAGTGGTCGTCCTCATCGACAATCGCGAGGACTTCGTTGCCGGACTCGTCGGCCCACTCCTGCACCTCCGTCGGCGACTTCTCGGCGTCGCTCAACAGGGCGATAACGGAACCGGTGTCGACGGCCCGAACCTCCGAAATGAGGTCCATCAGCGGACCCGGACAGGTCGCGCCCCGAGCGTCGACAGTCGTGTCAGACTCAGTGTGACTTTGATTGGTGGTCATGCTTTCTCGTCTGGACGTAGGCTAGCTATGCATTTAATAATGTGCGTCGATTCCAAGACTGTGAGAAAATACCGTTCGCTCATGCGCACCCACGTCTGGCGGTGACACACCGGTTTACCGAAGATTCGGAGAGAAGCCTCGACCACTGGGGGAGGCTGTCAGTCGCGGTATCGAGTGAGGACGAGGACTAGCAGCGCCACAACTAGTACCACCTGAACCGCCTTGTCAACGTAGCCGACAAGCGTGTAGTTGCCCGCTTTTATTACCAGCCACAGCGGGATCTGGACGGCAGTGTACGGTATCGCCGCGATGGCAAGCGTGCGCCTGCGGATGCCGCGGACGTATAACGCTGCGCCGCCGAGAAAGCCCAAGCCAGCGAGCACGAGCGGCGGTGCACCCTCCACGATGCCGGGGTAGATATGCGTTATAGCAGTAATGACTACGAGAACGACGACTGCTCGCTCGAGCGTGGCCAGCGAGGCGACTCGTCCACCGGTCGACTGCGACTGTGTCTCTGTCATGTCACAGCCGACACGCGAAACCAGCATATATCTGTGGTTGGCACACGACAACAGACCATGCCAGCACTCGACAGGCTAGTCGGCGGGGATGGACTGGAAGCCATCCGCACTAAAGCGGGCGGACGAATCGCTGTTGATGGTCTGTTCGTCGCCCTGGGCACCGCTGGTGGCACCGACATCGCGGAGGCACTCGGTAGCCCGGTCGAGGGCGGGGAACTCGAGACCGCACCCGACCAGTCGACGGCAGCCGACCGAGTATACGCGGCCAGCGACGTGACCGGTGGTCAGCAACAAATTTCCACGTCAGTCGGAGAGGGCGCTCGGGCAGCGATGGACCTGCTTGAGGATTTTCGTGGGGCCGATTACGTCGACTATAAGAAGATCGGCGACGCGACGGCACTGACGGCGGAATTCTGACGTACCGAGTCAGTCGAACCGACCCGACCGCCGCTGATGGGTGGCGACCAGTCCGAGGAAGTTCTCGAACACCGTCGTCGCCTCCTGAGCGGCCGCGACCGACTCATCGGTAATCGTTGACGTAACTGCCGCTCGCCGGTCGTCGGTGAGGTCCTTGTTGCCGATGACCCACTCGGCCGTCTCGCGGTCGTACTCGGGGTGGAACTGGACGCCGTAGCGCGTGCCGAGTCGAAACGCCTGTATGCCGTACTCGTTTCGTGCCAGTTCCACCGCGCCCGCAGGCAGTTCGGCGACCCGGTCGGAGTGTGTCTGGAACGCGGTGAACGACGACGACATGTCTGCAAACAACGGGTCCTCGCCTCGACGATTGACTGTTCGGTAACCGAGTTCGTGTTCGCCCATGTCGACCACGCGCCCGCCGAGAGACTGAGCGAGGAACTGGTGGCCCCAGCAGATCCCCAGAGCCGGGACGTCCGCGCGGTGTACAGCCCGGACCCACGACGTGAGGTCGTGAATCCAGCCGTGGTCGTCGTACACCGATGTCTGTGACCCGCTGATGACTACGCCGTCGTACCGCCAGTCGCCGCCCGCGGGCACCGGTGGGAGATGACCATCGCTGATTTTGTACACCGCCGTGTCGGCGTTGAGCGACCGGGTCAGGTTTCGTTTTGCGGGTGTCTCACCGACTGATGCATCGACGATTGCGAGTGTCTGGTTCATGAGTAGGGTCCGTCAGAAGCCGCTCAGTGGCTTTCGTCGCTCAGACGAGCAGTTGGATGTCGGACTCGGCCATGTGCTGGAGCGCGGTGGCCGCGCCGACGCCGACAGTGACGTCATCGTGGAAGTCGTCCTCGTCGTAGTCCATCAGCTCGATAGTCATCTGACACGCCTGCAGTTCGACGCCCTGGTCCAGCGACAGCTCGATGAGTTCGTCGATCGTCGCCGTCCCGTTGTCGTCGATGCGCTTTTCCATCATCCGCGTCGCCATGTGGTCCATGCCAGGCAACGCTGCGAGCGCGTTCGGCATCGGCATGTTCGGGTTACCGACAGCCGACAGCTGGAGGTCCCCGGATTTCTCCTCGTGGAGGATATCCAGTCCCCAGAACGTGTGGAACACGACGACGTCCCAGCCGAACGCGGCCGCGGTGCTGGCAAGGATAAGGGGCGGATACGCCATATCGAAGGTCCCCTGCGTCGCGATGATGGTCATCTTCTTTTGCTCGTCGTCGGCTTCCAGGTCGGCGACGGTCTCTTCGAGTTCTTCGATGCGAGCCTGTAGCTCCGCCTCGGTCATCGAATCGTCGTCACCCGCCGATGGTGTGTCCGTGCTCATTTTAGGCCGTCTTCTCGACGTAGTGTTTGTACACGTCGCCCTCGTCGACCTGTTCGAGCAGCGCCACGCCGTTCGTTCCGTCGGCCCATCCTTTGATGTCACTCATACTGCCGCTGTCGGTCGCGATGACCTCCAGTACTGAGCCCTCTGCAAGGTCGTCTATCGCCTGTTTCGTCTTGACGACCGGCATTGGGCACGATGCACCTTTCACGTCGAGCGTCTCCGCGATATCGAATGCTTCACTCATTGTTGGAAGGACTCCATCTACTGTATTGGAGCTACTGCACAATATCAGTTCGACAGTTAAAGTGTTTTCGATTATTGCACAATTCTGGCACGACAAGTATTGGCCGAACGATGCGAAAATCAATCTGTGCGACTCCAGACCACTATTTTCTATACATATCCGAGTCATTGCTTCATTAGTATTGTGCGAATTAGGAATTCCTATACAAACCCTTTTATGCCTCAACCCTGTAGCAATGAGTGTACTACATGAACGCTGAAGACTTCCCGACGCCGGACGCAGACGTCGAATCGGTCACGCCTGAGACGCTGAAATCGCGCATCGACGACGGAGAGTCGGTCACAATCCTCGACGCGCGTATGTCTGGGGACTACGAGGAGTGGCACATCGACGGGGAGAACGTCGAATCCATCAACGTCCCGTACTTCCATTTCCTGGAAGACGAGCTGGATGCGGACATCATTGCGGACGTTCCGGACGACCGCGAGGTCACGGTTCTCTGTGCCAAAGGGGGTGCCAGCGAGTACGTCGCTGGCACGCTTGCGGAACGCGGCTACGACGTGCACCACCTCGAAGACGGAATGAACGGCTGGGCGCGCATCTACGAGACCGTCGAAGTCACCGACTACGACGGGGCTGGCACACTGTTGCAGTACCAGCGCCCGTCCTCTGGCTGTCTCGGCTATCTGGTCTACGACGACGACGAAGCCGCTATCATCGACCCGTTGCGCGCCTTTGCCGACCGATACTTCGACGATGCTGACGAGCTGGGCGTCGACCTGAAATACGCGCTTGACACGCACATCCACGCGGACCACATTTCGGGGGTCCGCGGCCTCGATGCGGCGGGCGTCGAGGGCGTCATCCCCGCAGCTGCTGTGGACCGCGGGGTCACCTACGCCGACGACCTGACGACTGCCGAGGACGGCGACACCTTCGAGGTCGGCAACGTCACCATCGAGACTGTCGCGACGCCCGGCCACACGACCGGGATGACTTCGTATCTCATCGACGAGAGCCTGCTCGCCACCGGTGACGGGCTCTTCATCGAGAGTGTCGCCCGGCCGGACCTCGAAGAGGGCGACGAGGGTGCGCCCGACGCGGCCCGAATGCTCTATGAGTCACTGCAGGAGCGCGTGCTGACACTGCCTGATGATACGCTCATCGGTGGCGCGCACTTCAGCGACGCGGCCGAGCCGGCCTCCGACGGCTCCTACACCGCACCCATCGGCCAGCTCGTCGAAGAGATGGACGCACTCAGTATGGACGAGGACGACTTCGTCGAGACGATTCTGGCCGACATGCCACCGCGACCGGCGAACTACGAGGACATCATCGCAACAAACCTCGGGCAGAACACCGTCGACGACGAGGAGGCGTTCACGCTGGAACTCGGACCGAACAACTGCGCGGCGAGCCAGGAATCGCTCGCGGGTGACTAACCGTCGATGGTAGCTGATCCTGTCCCGCTGCAACTGGCCGCCGAGCTGTTCCCCAACGGTATCAGCCGGTACGCCATCGGCGGCCTCTTCGTTGGTCTCGGCGCGGCGGTTATTTACGTGGGCACCGGCATCAGCGCCGGCGCAAGCACGTTCCTCGAATCGACGCTGTCGTACGTCTCCAGTCAGTCGCGCTTCCAGCAGTACGTCGCCTCTCGGGACTGGCGACTCGTGTTCACGCTCGGCATCATCCTCGGCGCGGCCGTGTACGCGGTCGTCTATCAGGGCGGCGCGTGGACGACAGATGTCGCCTGGTGGCGGCTGTTGCTTGGTGGGCTCTTCGTCGGTGTCGGAACCCGCGTCGGAAAAGGCTGCACCTCGGGCCACGGCGTCTGTGGCGTGGGGTCGGCCTCGAAAACGTCACTGGCGGGCGTCCTCGCCTTCCTGCTGGTCGCGATACTGACTGCACAGGTGGTCGCCGCGCTGGGGGTGACGCCGTAATGGCGACATCGACGGACCGACACCCGTTTTTCATCCCGCTCGTGCTGGTCGGCGGGCTCATCTTCGGCTTCGGCCTCGGCTACAGCCACATGGCCCGCCCCGAGGTTGTGCTGAACTTCCTCCAGTTCGAGGACTTCGGTCTGTTGTTCGTGATGTTCGGTGGCGCGGCCGTGACGGGAATCGTGTTCTTCGTCATGCCGCGCGTGCTGGACCGGGCACCGCTGACCGGCGACCCGTTCGAACGGCGGCTGAAGTCTTTCGACCGGAACGTGCTTATCGGTGGCGCAATATTCGGCGTCGGCTGGGGGCTCTCCGGAATCTGTCCGGGTGCCGCATACGCCAGCCTCGGCATCGGCAACGTGACCATCCTGTGGGCGCTCGCGGGGATGTTTATCGGTGCGTACCTGCAGGGCTGGTGGCGAAGCCGGGCGACCGATGGCGTCGACCCGTCCCCCACGGGAGCGGACTGACTTTCACCTAGGGTTTTAGAATGGAACTCCAGCTTCTCGCGCTCTTCTTGATTGCCGGTCTCGCGAGCCTGTTCATGTCGTGGGTCATCGGAGCCGGCTCCAGCGGCGCAACACCCTTCGCGCCCGCTGTCGGTGCCAACGCCATCTCGACGATGCGGGCGGCGTTTGTCGTCGGCATCTTCGGGCTCGCGGGTGCGGTGACACAAGGGGCGAACGTCTCTGAAGCGGTCGGACGCGGCCTCGTCGGCGGCGTCACCCTCCCCGCTACGGGAGTCATCGTTGCGCTGCTGGCCGGCGCTGGGCTGATGGCCGTCGGCATCTACACCGGCTACCCCATTGCAACGGCGTTTACTGTGACCGGCGCAATCATCGGTGTCGGGATGGCTCTCGGTGGCACCCCCGTCTGGGGGAAGTACCAGCAAATCGGTGCCGTCTGGGTCCTGACACCGGTTGTCGGCGGCGGGTTCGCCTACGCCATCGCGAGTGTGCTGCCGCGGCCTGATGTCCCGGAGGCGGCCACGATTCCAACGCTCGCGGCGCTGGTCGGCGTCGTACTGGCCAACGTCGAGTTCGCGTTTCTCGGGCCCGACGGCGGTCCCGGCTCGCTGACGAGCCTCGGCCCGCGACTGCTCGACATCGACGGCGTCGTGGCAACAGTCGCCCTCTCCGGCACTGTTGCCGCCGTGGTGTGGGCCGCGGTGTACCGAGACATCCGCCACGACGAGGCGGGCGGACTCAGACGCGTCCTGCTGGCGCTCGGGTCACTGGTCGCCTTTTCAGCCGGGGGGAGTCAGGTCGGCCTGGCGGTCGGCCCGTTGCTCCCACTGCTGGACGATGTCGGTATACTCTCGCCAGCGGCCGTCCTGCTGGGGGGCGGCCTCGGAATTCTGGTCGGGTCGTGGACCGGCGCGCCACGGATGATAAAATCGCTCGCGCAAGACTACTCCTCGCTGGGGCCGCGGCGCTCTATCGCCGCGCTCGTCCCCTCGTTTCTCATTGCCCAGCTCGCTGTCTTCCTCGGTGTGCCGGTATCGTTCAACGAGATTATCGTCAGCGCTATCATCGGGAGCGGTGCCGCGGTCGGGGGCAGCGAGGCGGTTGACCCACGAAAAATTCTGGTCACCGTAGGTGCGTGGGCTGGGTCGTTCACGCTTGCGCTGGCCGTCGGCTTCGGGTCTATGACCGCAATGAATGCGTTTTGAACGCCGGTTTCAGGCGGTTCGCGGGGGCGGGACGAGGTAGACGTTTCCGTTCGCCCGCGCGACGATATCTTCGGAGACGCTCCCGAGCAAGAGCCGACGCATCCGGCTCCGGCCACGAGAGCCGACGAGCGTCGTCGTTGGCGTCACGGACGCTTCGACATCGAGAATCGCCTCAGCGGGGTCGCCACGGCGGATCTCGACGGTCGTTTCGATGTCCCACTGCGCCAGTGTGTCCGCGAGTGAGCCGAGGCGGTCGGACGGATCCTCCTCGGTTGGCGCATCTTTCGGTGATTCAACGTGGACGAGCGTCGCTTCCTGGGTCGCGTGGCGGAGATACTGAAACGCGTCGAAGGCACGCGCCGCGTTCTCGGAGAAGTCAGTTGCATAGAGCACCCGCTGGAACAGGTGCTCCCTGAGTACGTCCGGCTCGTCGGTACTGCGTTCGATGCGGTTGACCAGCAGCGGCACCACCGTGGTTCGCGCGAGGTTCCGGGCCGTGGAGCCGATGACGCGGTTGTCCAGTGGACTCTGCCCTCTGGACCCGATTATAGTCATGTCGGCTTTCTCTGCCTCTGCGATACCATTGATACGGCGATGGGGTGTCCCACGCACGACGTGGGTCTCGGTCTCGAACCCAGCGTCTTCCATCACGTTCTGGTACCGCGTAAGTCCCTGTTCGCGCCGCTTGCTGAAATTCATTCCCGGCATCCCCGCGTGCACGTTTGACGGGATGACCGTGACGAGGTGGATCGTATCGACACCGATCCGGCCGAGACACTCAAGACACGTCTCGTTCTGTATCGCCGCTTCACTCGCCGCCGAGAGGTCTGTCGCATAGATGGCTCTCATACCTGACGGTACGCGACCGACTGTTAATATTGTTTTGATTGTACAATACAATGGGGGCGTGCGTTGGGAAGCAGAGCTATAATCTCACCTGTCGCCCGGTCGGTTTCGGGAACTACGCCGCACTGGTCTGCACGTCAGCTAACACGACAGAGTAGCGCGCGCAACTTTATTACGGGCAAAATATCGGTTTTCGAAAATTGGTCGGACGTGGTCAATATCCACATAACGTATACAGATATCCCCGTGGGATAGCGGTGTGATACTTGTCAATAATATTGTCCACCAGTCCCAAAACCGTTATCAGTACCCTTCGTCTAGGATAGGTCGAGTAGAAAAGTATGATATATGCACGACAGCACAACTTCGGAGGCGAACTTCCATGGTAGACCTCGCGGCCTTCACATCGATGGGCGCAGGCGGCATCGACGCGGCGATGCTCATCGGCGCGGTACTCCTGGAGGCGGCCATCCTCTACGTCGGGTACGGAGCAGTGGAAGAGGTATTCGGACAGCGTGTCGTCGAGCGGTTGCGAGGGGAGTGACCGATGGAGATACTTGGACTCAGCCTGGCGATGGTGGTGTTGTTTGTCGGGTTCGGCCTGCTCATCGGCGTTCTCTTTGGCTTCTTCGGGATGGGTGGGTCGTTCCTTGTCACCCCGGCGCTCCTAGTGATGGGGTATCCCACCCGAGTCGCCGTCGGAAGTGGGCTCGCGTTTGTGTTCGGTACATCGGTCATTGCCACACTGAAGCACAGAGACATGGGACAGGTCGATTACAAACTGGGAGTGCTGATGATCGCCGGGACGACTGCCGGCATCGAAGCCGGGAAAGAGATTGTCCTCCATCTGGAGGCGCTCGGGCTGGCTGGCAGTATCATCAGCGTCACGTACGTCGTCCTCCTGGGCGGTATCGGCGCGTTCGTCACCTACGAGGCACTTCGAGGTGGCGATAGCGGCGAGGGGATTGACCACGATGCCGCAGCAGGCGACATCGACGCCGACGACATCCCGGAGATAGCTAAAACGATTCAATCGTACCGCATCCCGCCGATGATATCGCTCCGTGGCGGCGTCAGCGTCTCCCTCTGGATGATACTTGGTGTCGCGTTCGTCACCGGCTTGCTTTCGGGCTTCCTCGGTGTCGGCGGCGGATTCATCCGTATGCCCGCGCTGTTCTATCTCATCGGAGTTCCCGTCCCCATCGCTGTCGGGACTGACCTCTTCGAGATTGTCTTCTCCGGCGGGCTCGGGAGCTTCCTGTACGCGCTGGACGGCGGTGTCGACCTCGGTATCGTGCTCCCACTGCTGGCGGGAAGCGCCTTTGGGGCCCGCGTAGGGTCCGCTGCGACGAGCATCGTCGACGAGGATGAGATCAAGGTGTACTTCGGGCTCATGTTGCTCGGTGGGGCTCTCGCCGTCGCAGTCCGTGAAATCGGCAACGTCTACAGTATCGACGCCCTGAATACGGTCAGTCTGGCGCTCATCCTTGGTTCCGCACTGCTGGTCAGCGGTGCTGTCGTCTACAGCAGCATCACTGCGCTCCGGGAAGAGAGTCAGTCGTCATCGACCGTGTGAACATATTATCGACAGCCCGTTAATCGGTACAGTGCTGTTCGAGGTAAACATCAACAAAATAATAATTCCGGACACAGCCACCAGCTAGTCCATTCCTCGAAGACTGGATTGCTGACATACTTTATCGGCGCTGAACCGTTATAGAAAACAGACCGATCTACCGCCTGTTTCTCCACTCTTCGAGAATGGCGATGTGATCATCGCTCGCTTCGAACGATGCCACGTCCACAGAATGGTGGTCTGTCATCGGTTGCATATCGGATTTAGTACACCCAGCGATACGATAACTGTCCCGCGCTGGGAATAGAACAAGATTTTTTCGAGAGAAGAGACCGAAGCCTGTTCGTGATGTAGTCGTCTGGAGGGCGGGTTTATTTGGACAGCCTGTGTACTACTTCCCGTATGCCAGAAGAAGTGCTGTTCAAATCGGAACGTGACCAGCGTCGAGAAGAGATTGCATCGTACCTCCGGACAGTCGCGGACAATCTCGACAGCGGGGCTGATATCACTCTGAAAGCAGGCTCTGAGACCGTAACACTGACTCCCCCTGCTCGACCGACCTTCGAAGTCAAAGCTGAACGTGAAGGGCCGGCAGGTAACATGACCGAGCTGAGTGTCGAGTTCGAACTTGAGTGGGACGAGAGCGATGCTGAGGACGGCGGCGGAAGTAGTCAGTTGGAAATCGAGTAACATCCCGCACACACCGAAATACTGTCAAGTATGTTCAAGCTGTTGGTCACATTCAGCCTACCTATCGCTCACATCTTGCAGTCTCGATACGGCAGAGAGTAGTGAGTAAACGATGCAGTTGATATGGGTGACGGATTCACCGTCCTCGCGGACACCTGCACCAATCAACGTCACGAATCGCGTGACGCCGTGGTCGTTCATCGCGGAAAGTATACCTCATCGGGAAGGCCCACACACTGGCGGTTCTTAGCGCGTTCGCGTTCGCCGAGGAGCCGCTCCGGTTTAGCGATGTTGAGACCAACCTCGATGTCGCGCCGAACACGCTCTCGACGCGGCTGAAAGAGTTGAACGAAGCAGGGTTACTCGGCCGTAAAGCCTACAACGAAGTTCCACCCCGCATGGAGTACACACCGACTGCAAGGACGGAATCGCTGTTTCCCGTGTTTGCGCACTCCACCACTGGGCAATCGAGTACGAACTCTAAGGCCGATTCCTGAAGCAATACTCGAAGTCTACGATTACCGAGAGTCGAGGAGAAAGCCCCGTGCTTTAGCGCGGGGAGGATGTCGGTCTGTCTCCAACGCGAAAGGTGTGTCATCGACAGGGGGTGAACAGTTTCGTCGCTTTGTTGGCGATCCAGGCCAGCACGAACTGCTCTCGGCTTTGGTAGTCGTCTCAACACAGCCGCTCCCGTTGAGAGCGCTCACTATTCGTGGTTCCACATCCTGTTGGGAGTCCGCGGCTCCGAACCTCCGTCGGTTTGTTTTTTCAGAGGCTGCATCCCAACTCGGTGTCGTATGGTGGTTTCTCAGCTACTGAAGATAGGCGCTCTCCGTTTCACGGCCGTCAAATTGCAGTTCAAGGGGATGAAATCCTCGTCTGATTTTAATTATCCCCGTCAACTATCCGACGGTACCGTGTCCGCGATTCCAACCTGGATCGATGAACGGATTGACCGGAACCTCGACAACACACTCACACAGGAACACGTCGTCGAGACGATGCTTGCGTCCGATCGACCGTTCTTTTCGATCCGTCAGCTGCATGCGCGCATCAAGCCTGACGTTAGTCGGGCCACGGTTCGGAACCGGCTTCAGGAACTACAGGAGATCGACGTTGTCGCAACTGAGACGTATCCTGACTCGATCAGCCTGTACTACATCAACCATCCAGAGTCGGACTGGCCGGTGTCGCCCGAGGGCAAACATGCGCTGAACGCAAACACCCCGCTGGATCGGCTCTCCACTCGCGGATTCCTTACCTTCTCGGACACGGCCGGAATCCGCACACTTGTGCTCGCTGGGTTCCAGTTGAGTCTTGTCATGTTCGCACTCGGTGGCGTCCTCACGGTCACTGGGACTGACGTGCGCGGGACCCAAAGTGACATCGTTCTCTGGGGCACCGCGTTTGATCTAGTATTCGTGAGCATACTGTTGCTCGTCACCGAACGGACTGTTCGGTGGGTTCGTGACAGATACGGTCCACTGAACGTCCTGCCGTCGACATAAGCAAAGCGAATCAGAAATCAGTACCACAGCTCAAAGCCTGCCACGCAACCCATGTCCTCCACACCACCCACGCCCGGACCCAAACTGCTCGATGACCGCTCACTCAGTGGAATCCTCATCCATTTCTTCGCGATTCCAACCGGTGTCGTCGGAGCTGGACTCCTGTACCTCCTCGCCACTGACGAATTCACAAAGCGAAACGCCCGTAATGCACTTGACTGGCACCTCACCGTGTTGCTGATAACAGCCATCACACTCGGCTCTTTCCTCACTTATGCCGAACTTACTGGACAGGGCATCACCGATGTTTCTGTTCTTCCGTCGTCCGTGTCGACGATTGCCGGTATCGCTATCTCCGGACTTTTTGCCCTTTGGTTCGGTGTCACGGTTTGGACATTCGCCGTCGGACTCATTGCGATGGTAAAAGCCATCTTCGGGACAGCATGGCGGTATCCGTTTTCGTTAGCTCTCGTTGAGCAGCTCGAATCACGTATCGATCTCCCCGGAGGATGGCCGCTTGTTATATTCGGGTATGTCGTCCTGTCACCACTCGTCATCTGGGCCGTTTTCTTTGCTTCAACAACTGATCTCGTGTCGATTCTCTCTGCTTTCGGACTTGTCGGACTGATACTGGTTTTGACCCCGCTAACAGGGGTCGCAATGTATCTTCATAGCCGGGGAGATTGGCTCCGAGAGACCACTCAGCAGCCATACCTTCTCGCACACGTCGGCATTCCTATCCTTGTCGCTGCTATCGGCTATGCAGTTTCACTGGAGTTCACACAGTCCATATACCCGCAAGGCGATGCAATGTATGTCTTCCTTGCTGCATTCTGGATGTCCGCAATCGTCTACTTGCTTCGATGGTGGACGAGACCGTCAAAATAGAAACACAGTTATCTCAGCCGTACTGACACCCCTTCTGGATGTCTTCAGCGGCCCTCCAGCGACCTGCTGACCGGCAGTGGCTCACACTGACTCTTGTTCTTGTCTCGAATTCACTTCCGGTAGCAGGAGTCGTGGTTCTGGGATGGCGTGCAGCCGAAATACTGGTCCTCTACTGGATCGAGGTCGTCGTAATGGTGGCTGCCTACAGCGTGGCAGCACTGTTCGCGAAACAGCCAGTCGTCCTAAAAGACCGCGAATTCTATATCGTTGGCTACGGGAGACGCGAGGAGATCGACGAGGACAACTGGAGCGGCGAGCCCGAACCGATGGACAGGCTCAAAAGCGTGTTTCCGGATGCAGTCGAGTCGCGCCTCCCCCCGGTGTATCGGCGGAACTTCCCTGTTGTCGGACGGTCGCTGGCCGTCGTGCTGTTTCTCGCCATACTGTGGGGCTATCTAACTAACACCCTGTCGAATCCGGTGACTGCCCTTCGGTCACCGACTGTCATACTCGGATCACTGCTAGTCTGTACGTCGCAACTCGCTGAACTCCGACGGGAGTATTTCGTACCGAGGACGTACGAAGACTGGTCGGCATATATGACAGTTGAGGCGGCACAGCGGGTCGTTGCCTTTTATATTATGCTGGCGATTGTCGTGGTTCCTGTGACTATTATCGGCCTGTTGGTGCTCGGACTCATACTCGATCTGGTTTTCGGTGGGCTCGTTATTCCTGACGCTGCGGGTGGTGCGTCCGGACTCGATCTATCGGTTTTCGCTCCTGTGGTCGTTTTCTCAGCGGGGAAAGCCGTGGTCGACTGGTCACGGCGGGCCGTCGGCATCCGAACCGATGCGGACGGGCTTGCAGGCTGGTTCACACCGGAGAACCCGCACCTCCGTGAGTGGGAGCAAGAGCGTCGATGAATTCACAACCTCCCATGAAATTGCTCACCCTGTCTTTCCGTGGAGGCGATCACTCGGACACTCGCGTATGACGTGAGCGGTATTTGGGACAAGTACACCGCCGGTAGACGGCCATTTGACCTTCTCAGTCCTCCGGGTGCGTTGCAAGGTCAACCACTGACCGCGGCGGTTACTGCTCATCGCCGAATCGGCACCGGTGGTGTCGATGCCGTGCGCTCGCTCAGGGTTAACCGGGATGGTGGTAGTCATAGAGGGGGCGTGGTTCGGGAATGCCCTGGATGATATGGTTCCCGGTGTCGGTGTCTCGGTTGGACACGACATCGTGTTGGACAGCATCGCACTCTCCCGCGCTTCGAGCGCAGCCGTGAAATCACCACTGCAAGACAACACAGAGTCCCATTGTATTCACCTGTATACCGTTCTGCGAGCAATGGACTACTCCCAGTAGACATCAATCGGTTCACCAGCGAGTCGTGCGCGGACCAACAGGTACGTGTAATGGACGGGGACGTAGCCGAGACAGAGTAACCAGCCCTGTGGGTTTGAGACTAACGCCCATGTGCGTTCAATGCCTCTCACACCGTCCGCTGAGAGCGCTTGCAGGCCGGTAACCGACTCAAGAGCCGGTCCGATGACCATCACAAATATGGACATGTAGAGAAGGGCCACGACAAGAATTTCGAGCGATTGGTCAGCACTCATCGTTCGTCAAGTGGCAGACTGTAGCTGTAGGCGACACATAAAGTCACGCTGTGGATAGCTGGCATATCTATTGGCTGCGCCGACGGAGACGCCCCTGTAATCGTCACGTTTTCGCCACACGCCGCACCGATTAGCCACCCTATTTCTCGGACGATACTCACACCTTCTCCCTGAGCAACTGAATTCACCGCAGTCAATTCGCATCCTCGCTGGGTTTTTTCAATCGCTGCTATGAGGAAATAACTCGCTCTACAGCGGCTACAACGAGTTGTATAGGTCTTCGATCGAGCGTCGGAAGTAGTCCCGACAGGTGTCCGGAGCTAGATCAGCTGACTCTGTTGAAACCCCTGCTCACTGGGAGTCTGCAGTGGCTGTGCTGAATACAGGGCACGAGTCGGGCACAGTCAGTGATACTGACGTATTTGTCCACCGATGGAAATGACCGCCTCACCGTGTCACAGGCCTGTTTATATGATTTTCAGAAGTATCGGTATCATGGCATTCCTTGAACACACCACCCTCGGCGTTCACGTCCTCTTTGGCTTCGTCGCACTCACGGCCGGTGCTGGCGCGCTCCTCACGAAAAAAGGTGCTCCTGGCAGCGACGGCTCGGCCGCACGTACGTGTACGCGATGGCAGTCGTCTCGGTCACGGTACTCGGACTGCTCGTGGTCGGCCAAACGATGCTCCGGGTGTTCCTTGGCTTCGTCGCCGTGTTCAGCTTCTACGTCGCGTTCTCCGGCTATCGTGTCCTCTCCCGGAAACGAACTATCGACACCCATAGCATCGTCGACTGGGTGGCCACCGGACTCTTCGGTGTGTCTGGCGTCGCCTTGCCGCCATGGGTACGTGGTTCCTCAGCGACGGGAACCAGTTCGGAATCATCATGCTCGTCTTCTGTGGTATCGCGCTCACCGCGACTGTGAGCGATATCCGCCAGTTTCGCGCCACTGACCTCGAACCCCGCACGTGGTTTTTCGAGCACATCCAGCGCATGGGTGGAGCGTATATCGCGACTATCACCGCGTTCATTTCGACAAATGTGAGAGACGTCTCGGTTGGTCTCCTGCCGGTAATATGGTTGACTCTCGTCGCCGTCGGTACCACTGCCGTCTGGTACGTCTCCCGGCAGTACAGGGCCAAGTTCGACCGTGGCACCGACCATCAGCCAGCGGTGGTACAGGAATGAAGTGAAACCCCGCTTATCAGCACTATTTACGACGTGAATCGTGGGATTATGATCTCGAATTATCGCCGGGAGAATTGAGTAAGCTCATCTTTAACACCCATCCGAACAAAATGACAAATTGAATGAGCCCTGCATCTACATCGAACAGGTCCCCCGAATCTTCCGATCCTGTGTCGGGCTATCGCGACACGCTCAGGTCGGCCTATCACGATTATATCGGCGAACCGGCGAAAGAGCGAGACATCTATGTCGGGTTTGGCCTCTTCTTCGCTGGGGTCACGCTTGCCGTTGTCGGATTCTGCCTCTTTTTGTACAGTAACGTGCTTGAATCCGGGAGTACACTTTACTGGCAGATCCGAGAGGTCGCACTCGTCGTCGGGTTCATCGGGCTTCCCTCCGTGCTATTGAGCGTCGTCGTGCTCCTCCCGGTGGGTTTCAAGACCCGGTTTGTTAGTGCCGCTGGCGCGGTCTTCTGTCTCGCTGCAACTGTAATTCTGGTTGATGTCTTCCCGTACGGATGGACAACCAGTGAGGGTATCAATGGGAGCGTCTGGACGATTAGCGTCTACGCTACTGGCCTAGTTACGCTTGCAGCTTCGACAGGAGCGGCACTGGTCGCGCATTATCTTGAGCAGGCGACAGCCCCAAGCGAATCGACCGAATCGCTTGAGTCAGCCGAGAGTGAATCAGAGTCGGTCAGCAAAGCCGATGTCGACAACGACATACAGCAGGCTCTGGAGGGGGCGGAGCTATCGTGGGGTGGCGTCGAACAACAGCCAAAGACGAAGCGGCTGAATCTGGATATGCCGGACACAGACTCGGACCTCGACCGGACGGCCATCGAGAACTCCGAGGCGACCACGACACGGGCCGACAGCAACGACGTTGACGACGCAGTAGACGGACTCAGGCAACTGCAGGGAGGCCAATCAAAGACGGACCGAGGTACTGGAACCGAAGAGCAGGTCAACGCGCTTACCGAGTTCCGGAATGAACAGAGTGAAGGCGATGATGTGGAAACTGGTGTCGAGGAGCAGAAGGGACTTATGAGACGTCTTCGGTCATTATTATTCGATTAATCCGTCTGACTGAGCCACATGACATCTACGGCGTCAGTCTGGGAGCGTAGGTTTTACCGTGTTAGTAGACTCCTACGCACCGTCGCTGTAGTGTTGGTACGTAAGTTGTAATTGGTTCTATATTATAGGCTAGTTTTTTCAACTTGGTGGGAGGAATACAACTGTATGCCCCAAGGTCTCGATGTTGGTACGATGAACCTCCTGTCTGCACGTCAAGACGGTAACGAGACAGTGTTCGTGCAGCAGCGGAACTCCTTTGTTGAAATTGACTACAGCGACATGGCCGAACAAATGCTGTCGCGAAGTGACGTTCTCCACATCCGCAAAGATGATCGGGTCTATATCGTTGGTGATGACGCCCTGAATTTCGCGAACATCTTCAGTGAGGAGACACGGCGACCGATGCAGGCTGGGATTCTCTCAAGCGACGAGCAATCAGCCATTCCGATGATTAAGCTCATTACTGAACAGGTAGTCGGACAACCGGAGTATCCGAACGAGCGGCTGTTTTTCTCGGTTCCTGCGGACCCTATCGACGCCGATGTCTCGACGCTGTATCATCAAAAGACCATTGAGTCATTGCTTACTGATATGGGATACAGCCCGGAGCCGATCAATGAGGGGATGGCTGTTATCTACTCCGAGCTAGCAAATCGTGAGTTCACCGGCCTCGGTATCAGCTTCGGCGCAGGGATGACCAACGTCTGTCTGTCGTACTATGCAGTCCCCGTCATGAAGTTCTCTATCGCACGCGGTGGTGACTGGATTGACGAGCAAGCTGCACAGGCGACTGGCACGCCCGTCGATAAGGTTACCTCGGTAAAAGAGGAAGACTTCGCGCTAAACTTCGAGACGGATGTCGGTGGGATTGAGGGTGCGCTGAGCATTTATTACGATAATCTCCTCGACTACGTCATCGAGAACATCATCAGTGAGGTTGATGAAGAGGATGTCGAGGAGGGACTGGATGTCCCGGTTGTCGTAACTGGCGGGACATCGAGTCCTGACGGCTTTGAAGAGCTGTTCGCCGAACGGATCAACGACTCTGAGATTCCGTTCTCGATTAGCGATGTCCGTCAGGCTGAGAACCCACTGTATAGCGTTGCACAGGGAGCGCTCGTCGCAGCGCGGTCGGAAGAAGAGCGGGAAGGGCAAGCCGAGCAAGCCGAGCAGGCCGAAGAGCCGGACACCACCGCCGAGTAGCGGGTATTCACCGATCGCACTACTGCTCGCCTGCGTCAGTTGGGACCTGCTCCCCGCTCCAAGCGATAGACCCGACAGTGGGCATTACTCAGTTTCCTCCCCGTTTTCGACGGCATCAGTGTCTGTGTTTTGATTGTTCCCATCGCTCTCATCATATTTGGCTGTGGGTTCGCCACTCAGTTCGCGTTCACTCTCGTCAATAACGCGGTTCAATTCGTCAGCAGCGTCCTGTTGGAACGTGTTCGCATCAGATCCCAGAGAGATGCCGACTGAAACACCAGCCTGTTCAAGCGAGAGCTCTGGTTGGTCTGTGGGCTCGTCACGTTCCGGAATCGGGACGCTGGGTATTCTGTCAGTATTTTCCGGCTTGCCGAGGTTAGAGTCGGGATGTTGGTTGAACCGGGTAAATGCGAATTCCCAGGACTCTGGAGGGGTGGCCTCGGTGTGATGTGACGCAGAGATGCCTGCGAAGCCGCACGATTCACAGACGATAGCTGTTTGATCAGCGGTCGCAAGCGTATATGTGCTGAGGTCTGAATCGCAGCGGGGACACCACATACCAGAGTATGCGTGTCTCTGCTATACAATGGTTCCGTCAGTTTTCGCCGTCCAGGGAACGAGTTATGAGATGGGCGGCCAATGTTAGAGGCGATGCCGGAGATCGAGATTACGGACACACAACAGGCGGATTTAACATCGGTGCAGGAGGATCTCGAAGACGCGTTCATCAAGACGTACGGTCATATTCGTACGCAGGATGTTGTTGCCTACCTCCTCGATACGTACACACCGCCGGACCGGCTCGAAGACGAGCAAGGCCTGAGTCGTCCCGACTACGAGCGAATCGCCGAAGCTGAGTATCCGGAACTCCAGCGCATCGCATCCGATGTGCCAGAGGTTCCCGGAAGTGGTATTGAAGCCGACGAGATGCGAGGGAAACTGCTCTCGGCGCTTGGGACGAGTGAACTCGCGACGCGCCTTGCAGACATCGAAGCCGACACGAGCGCGAGCAAAGGTACTGAAGAGGGGGAAACTGGTCCAGATAGACCTGGAGAGACGTCGAGCGACGGGCACGGTGGAGCACACGGCGGTGCCCAGACTGGTCCAGCATCCGCTGCCGTCGAAACCGATGACGCAGCCGAACCAACCGAGGCAGCCAACAACAGTCCGGGAGATGCCCTTTCGGTCGCGAACCGTTTACTGACCGAACATGATGAAAAGTGGACTCGGTCGGACGAAAACGACGAACCATACGAAGTCACACTCCCCGATGGGTCGACAGTGAGCGCGCGGACAAAAGACGACGTGCGAAAACTGCTGTTCCAAAACTACTGATCGGACACGCACCGGGAAACGACCATCTCCCCAACGCGCTCTGATGGGGCCACGTCGACGGCTCACGACTCGCTGTCTACTGTGTCCTCGAGGTAGCCGACTCGACACTGCGGACAGACATCACCGGCAAAGAACGACGACTCACTCACAGGGAGTTCGAACGCACACCTTGGGCACGTATATGTGGGATCCGAGTCGGTTGTAGTATTCTCTCCGTCGTCCACTGTGGGCGTGCTCCGGTCCCGGTCGTTTCTACTATCTGGCCCTTCGGATGTTTCAGACGGTGAGTGTGGAGTATCTGTAGCAGCATCGATGATGACTGCATCGTCGCTGTTCAGCGGCGTGGTGCCGGCGTCGGCTGGCTCCTGTGGTTCTGAATCAGACAGGATCACAGCATCGTCAGTCCGTTCTGGTGGTGTCGGTGGAGTCTCCGTCGTAGACGCATCACTCACTTCCGTATCCGAGGGTTGGTCCCCGACCGTGTCCGGCGCAGTCGACGCTGATTCGGGCGACTCGGTCGGGTCCGGTTCCGCCGCCTGCGCCCTGTCTGTCGCTTCGGTCTCGTCTGCTGCGTTCTCTTGCCGTTCCACTGGCTGCCGAGTCTCGGCGCTGTATTCGGCCTTGTCCGGCAGGCCGTCATTTGCGTCAGATTCTTCCATAGTGGATATCAAACCGTGGTTCTCAGAGATATTGCGGATATAGCCACATCGCTGGCAAGACCGGTATTCACGAACGGTTAGAACAGTGCCGCGCTCGCCTTCATCGTACGACTCCTCTATCTTCGAGGCTCCGAAGTCGTGTCCGAATAGTTCACAGCGCATCCCCATGCACGGCTATTTACTTTGCATAGCTAAGAAGGTATTCACAATCAGTGACAACTATGTCTCGTCATACCCGGGCGAGGCCGTCTGTGATTAATCTCCCCCATCGCAAAACACCATGGCTGATACTGAGAGGGACTTGCCCCGGTAGACTGCCCCGACTCCGATCTTGCTGCTGCCTGCTGGCAGTCACGCGGTGAGTGGTATGGCTCTGTCGAAAGTCGCTTCTGCCATGGTTTAGGGGCGTTGTGGATCGAAACCGAACAGCGGGTCAGTGTGTTGAAGTCCGTTCAGTCCGTGTCTCGGAATATGTCGACGATTGAGAAGTGGGATGCCGCCGCTGTTCGTGCCCTCCACGAGGATCTCGTCTCGCTGCATGGCCCCGTCGAACGTACGAGCAACCACGGTGCCGACGCCGACCCTGGCGAAGGGGTTCGACAGCTGGTGACGACGATTCTCTCACAGAACGTGGCCGACGAGAACACGCGCCGAGCCTCCGAGGCGCTGTTTGCGGCGTACGACGACTTCGCAGCCATTGAAGGGGCAGACCACGATACGCTGGCCGACACCATCCGCGTCGCAGGGCTCCCCGACCAGAAGGCGGCCCGTATTCAGCGGGCGCTTGGGGCCATCCGCGAGGAAACCGGCGGTGCCTACTCTCTTGCCTTCCTCGACGCCATGCCCACCGACGAGGCGAAAGGCTGGCTCACCGATATCAAGGGCGTCGGTCCAAAGACCGCCAGCGTCGTCCTGAACTTCCACTTCGGGAAGCCAACAATGGCTGTCGATACCCACGTCGAGCGGGTCTCCAAGCGGTTCGGGCTAGTGCCCGAGTCGGCGACTAACAAGCGCGCCCACGACGAGCTAGACGCCCTCATTCCTGACGAGCTGACCTACCCGCTGCACGTCCTGCTTATTACCCACGGCCGAGAGTTCTGCTCGGCGCGTACTCCCGACTGTGCGAACCCAGTCTGCGAGCGCTACTGCGGTTGTGAGGAGTGTTAGCGCCGGATTCCAGAGCCGGGACAAGTCAAAACAGCCGTCTTACTGCGAACTCAACAGGTCGCTTCGACTTCCGTTTCGAACGACGATAGCCAGGGCGACGGTACCGACGACAGCAATGAGCGCTCGGCCGCCGAGTCCCAGCGACATCCCAGCGAGCGACGCGAGGGTGTTCGTCAACAGGAACAGCACGACAACGGGGAGCACCCAGCTAACGGTTAGAAGCCACGGCTTGGCTACCCATTCGAAACGGTCGGTTCCGGCGCGGAACTCGGCCAGCGCTTCCACGCGCAGCAGCCAGCCGACGATGACAGTGAACGCGAACAGCCCGACAGTCAAGAGGAGGTCGGCGAGCGTGCCGGAGACGAACTGGAACACCGAGCTTGTGAGCGACAGTCCGCTCCCAGTGGCGGCGAGCAGGACCGATACCAGCACCGTCGCCCGGCGTCGCGTGACGCCGAAGCTGTCGACGAGCGTTGCCACCGGCGTCTCAAGCAGGCTGATGCCGCTGGTCACCGCGGCCATCAGCACAGTCGCAAAGAACGCGGTTGCAACGAGTTCGCCGCCCGGAAGCGTCGCAAACGCCGTCGCGAGCGCCACGAACAGCGCACCGGGACCGCCCTGTCCGGGGTCGACGCCCTGTGAGAAAAGCAGCGGGATGACGACCAGTCCGGCGAGGACTCCGATGAACGTGTTTGAGACTGCGATAACGAGCGTATCCCGTGGAAGCGATGCGTTATCGTCGAGATACGAGGCGTAGGTCAGCATGACTCCAGCGCCGAGCGAGAGGGTGAACAGCGCCTGGCCCGCCGCCGGCCCGATGACGCTCAGGAAGTTCGCGGCGAGGTATTCAGCGTCGAAGCTGAGATAGAACGCGTAGCCGGCGGCCGTACCCGGCTGGGTGGCCGTCCACACTGCGAGGCCGAGGAGAATAATCACGACGCCGGGGAGCATCACCTTCGAGACGCGTTCGATACCGTGGCTCACGCCGAAAAAGACGATAGCAGCGACGATACCGAGGAACAGCAGGTGAAAGGCGACCGCGTCGAGCCCGAAGCTCATCGCCCCGAAGTACTGCTGGGGCTGCCCGAAGTAGGCTCCGACCGGCGAGACGAGCGTGTAGCGGAGGATCCACCCGCCGACGACAGAGTAGAACGAGAGGATAACGAGCGTTGTGAGGACGTTGAACGCGCCCAGCCATGACCCCCAGCGGGAGCCGGTGAGTGAGCGCAACGCCGCGGTTGGCGTCTGCCGCCCACAGCGTCCGAGGACGAACTCAGCGAGCAGTCCCGGAACGCCGATGCCGACGACGACGAGCAGATAGACGATGAGGAACGCGCTGCCGCCGTTCCCGGCGGTCAGCCACGGGAACCGCCAGATGTTCCCGAGGCCCGCTGCACCGCCGACAGCGGCAAGCACGAAACCGAGGTTCGAGATCCAAGAATCACGATCGGACATTCGTGTACACGTCTGTACGATGGGTACTCAAGTTCCTGTTGATTCGGTTGCTTGCGTGTAATCAGGGCACTGTCTAGTTCTGTATCTCCTCAGCTGGCGTTTTTCCGTCAAGAGCTTGGATCGGTCGTTCGTGGTTGTAGTGGTGTCTGAACCGTCTGAGCCACTGTTTCGCGCTGGATTGACTGCCCCTCCAAAACGTGTGGAAGCGGTCGATTCGCATGGTCACAGCTTGGAACCATTTTTCGGTGTGGTTCCGGAGTCGATAGTCGAGCCGACCGCTCAAATCGTGGCGTGAGAGGGCAGTCAGATAGCCGCCAGCATCGACGAGAAACACTGTATCGGCAACATCGTGTTTCTGAGTGAGGCGATGCAGGAACGCCGACGCGGGGTCAGTCCCGCGGCGGCTGAACACGTCAACTTCGAGAAGCAGCTTTGATTCGGTATCGACAGCGGCGTACAACCACTTCTTTTCGCCGTCAATCTCGATTTGTTTCTCATCGACTGCGACCCGCAACGGCTGCGCCGTCGGCGGGTCGCCCTGTGCTTCAGACAGTGTATGAACCCAATTCCAGACAGCACCGTGAGAGCGATCGACACCCAGCAAGTCTAAGATCGCAACCGTCTCCCTGATTGACAGCCCCGCAGTATGGAGACGCACCCCAACTTGCCGGACGGATGTCGGGGTGCGCTCATTCTCCCAAATGTCTTGGCTGTCCTCATCTAACGTTTCTCTGAGGAGGTCTGCGAGTTGCATAGGCACTTCTCGCTCCGACCTCCTCGCTTCTCAAACTCGCTCAACTAGACAGTGCCGTAATCAGGAAGTAGTTAGAAACTCAATATGACAGCGCGTCCGAACCGCCATGGGTCGCTCCGTAGGCGACCGCCAGAAGGTCGGTGCCAGCGGTCCAGACCAGCGCCAACAGCCCGTCTCAGACCGCGAGGTACTCCGCAATCGCGTCCTCGTCGGCAATCGTCGACGGGCCGAGTTCGTCGACGACCGTCCCACGCTCCATCGCGTAACAGCGGTCGGCCATCTCACGGATGACGCCGAGGTTTTGCTCGACGAACAGAATCGTCGTCCCGAGGTCGGCGTTGATGGTCTGCATATCCTGGCTGATCTGATCGACAATAGAGGGCTGGATGCCCTCGCTGGGCTCGTCGAGCAGGAGCAGGTCGGGGTTCGAGACCAGTGCGCGGCCGATGGCGAGCATCTGCTGTTGCCCGCCCGAGAGCGTGCCAGCCTCCTGGCTGGCCCGCTCTTCGAGTACGGGGAAGTAGTCGTATATCTGGTCGTACAGCGTTTCATCGCTGTCAGACCGAATGGTCTCACCCATTTTGATGTTCTGTTCGACAGTTAGCTTTGGGAACACGTCCCGGCCCTGCGGGATATAGCCGATTCCGGCCCGGGCGCGCTCGTCGGCGCTCGCGTGGGTCACATCCACGCCGTCGTAGCGGATAGTCCCCTCGCTGGACTCCAGTAAACCCATCACCGTCTTCAGGAGCGTCGTCTTGCCGACGCCGTTTTTTCCCATCACGCCGACGATTTCCCCCTCCTCGACAGAGAGGTCCACGTCCCGCAGTATCGGCGTCGTGTCGTAGGCAGCGGAAACGTCGTCGAGTTCGAGCATCACGACTCACCACCCAGATAGATCCGCTGGACCTCCGGGTCGGATTCGATTTCCGCAATCGCTCCCTCGCGGAACACCTCGCCGTTGTGCAGGACGGTCACTTCCTCGGCGATGCTCGCGACGAAGTCGGTGTCGTGTTCGATGACGATGAAGGCAATCCCTTTCTCCTCGTTGAGCCGTCTGATCCGCTCGGCGATAGCTTCGCGCTCGGCCACGTCGAGGCCGGCGACCGGCTCGTCCAAGAGGAGGAGGTCGGGTTCGAGCGCGGCAGCCATCCCGATTTCGAGTTGCTGTTGCTGGCCGTGTGAGAGCTGGCCGGCTTCGACGTCCTCGTAGCCGGTGAGACCAGCAGCCCCGATGGCCTCGGCGACAAGCCGCCGTCGTTCCTCCCCGTCGGCGAACTGCTGGACGGGGAGTCTGACGTTCTCTCTAACGCTCAGGTCACCGTACACGGACGGGACCTGGAACTTCATACTGATGCCGCGTGACACCCGCTCGTGTGGTTCGAGGTCGGTGATATCGTGGCCGTTGTAGTAGATACTGCCGTCACTCGCCTCGTAGGTACCGGTAATCAGGTTCAGTAATGTTGACTTGCCAGCGCCGTTTGGACCGATGAGACACCGTAGCTCCCCTTCGGCGACCGAGAAGTCCACGTCGTCAGTAGCGGTGAACCCGCCGAACTGTTTGACGAGCCCGTCGGTCTGCAGCAGTGTCTCGGTTCTGTCGCCCGTTGCCAGTTCCGCAGCGGTCTGCCGGACGTTCGGTCCAAGCGGGTCGATGTCGGATTCGGTTTCAGTATCACTCATTAGTCACTCACCTCACTCGGCGCATCGGGTGTGTCGGCTCCACCGGCTTCGCCCGGTCCGAGTCGAGTTTCGACGATCTGCTCGTGGAGCCACGGAACGAGACCGCTCGGAAGAACCAGAATCGTCACTAGCAACAGAGTGCCAAGCAGGACCAGCGCCAGCTCACCCGCCATCGAGATGCGGAGGTATTCGATGGCAAGCGTTGCGACAACGGCCCCGAGCAAGCTCTTTCGGCCGCCGATACTCACCCAGATGACCGGCAGCGTCGCGAACAGCAGCGAGAACACGGTCGGGTCGATGTAGACGTTTCGTGCGGCGTACAGCACGCCGGACAGGCCCGCCAGCGCGCCGCCGAGCGTGAACACGACGAACTTGACGCGGGTCACGTTGTAGCCGAACATTTCGGTTCGGTCCTCGTCCTCGCGGACGGCGACCATCACGCGACCGTAGTCAGAATTGACGAGGGCTCGCAATGCGAGGTACGTCCCGACCAACAACACTAGGACGAGGTAGTAGAACGGACTGATCTCAAACGCTCCGATGCCGATTACCCGCATCGGGAACGGGTTGTAAATGAACTGGTACGACAGCCCACCGACACCGAGAGTCAACAGCGGGATGTCCGGCATCCCGTTGAACCCGCCCAGCGCCGCCTCGCCGATGGCCCACTCTGACCCGGCAGTCTGAGCCATGAACGTGTGCATCACGATTGTCGAGACGAGGGTGATGATGGTCACGTAGACATCTCGCACCCCGCCGTAGAACATGAAGTAGCCCAGTATTGCTGCGCTGAGGCCACCGCCGACGATACCGGCGACGACGGCGGCCGTAATCCCACCCGGGGTCGCAAAGTTGATCGAGACGACGCCGAACGTGTAGGCTCCGATGCCGAAGAAGACGACCTGCCCGAAGCTCAGCACGCCTGAGTAGCCCCAGACAACCGACAGCGAAAGCCCCAAAAGAGCCAGCACCATGAACAGCGACAGCTGGGAGCTGTCACCGAAGGCTGGGTAGACGGCGAGCGCCGCTACAGCGGCGGCGAAGCCACCCCAGAACCCGCGGGATTCCCCGATGGTGTTTGGCCCCTCGAACCGACTGCGGAGCCGACCCGGAAGCGACCTGTTCGCCTCGCCGTTTGCACTGTTTCTCGCCATCTAGTCGCTCTCCTGTCTCCGTTTCCGCAGTTGGTCGATGAAGCCGGTGATGCCGTTAGGGAGAAACCGTAGGGCGATCAGCGCAGCAACGAGCAGCGCGATACGGCCGATGAACGTCCCGTAGAGATTCGAGAATGTGGCCAGAATCGCCCCGAGGACACCCCCCGACAGCGCGGTCCCGAGGACGACGCTCGGCCCCCCGACGACGACGGCGACGAACGCCTCAACCAGAAACTGGTCGCCCAGCGTCGGCTGCATCGAGATGACCGGCGCGAACAGCGCGCCGGTCAGTCCCGCCAGCGAGGAGCCGATTCCGAACGTCAGCATGTACATCCGGTCGGTGTTGACGCCCATGGCCTGTGCCGTTTGCTTGTCCTGTATCGTTGCCCGGGCACGCATCCCGAAGTCCGTCCGAGTGAACAGGTAGTAGGTGACCAGGAGCAGCCCGATGCTGACGCCGGCCAGGACGATTCGGTACGACGAGTACGAGAACTCCCCGTACGATATCGCACCGAACGGCGTGGCAATCTGGTCGATGGAGTTCCCGAAGCGTATCCGAGCGCCTTGTGTCAGTATCAGGCTAAGCCCGAAGGTGGCGACCATGGAATCGGCCAGTCGGTCGTACAGCGGCTCGATGATGTCACGGCCGAGCGCCCGCTGGCTGACATAGTTGGGCCACGCTCCGGAGATTATCACCCGCTCAGTCAGAATCCCGAAGAGGCCGGTGACCAGACCGCCGACAAGCATCGCCACGACGAGCGGGAGTCCGAGTTGCGTCACGGCCAGCGTCGCAGTGTAGGCCCCGATAAGAATGAACTCCCCGTGTGCCAGGTTGATGATGCCCATGATGCCGAAGATGATGGCCAACCCCGCCGCGGCGAGCACGATGAACGCGAAGCTATCGAGGAACTGTAACGCGAGGTTGATCCCGTTTACCATCCCTACTCGGCCTCCTCGTAGTAGTCGACCGGGGTGTACTGGGTCTGCTCCGGGCTCTCGGGGAGGTTACAGCCGGCCGTCTCCGAGAGGAACGTCTCGGGAATCTGGCGGTTCTCGACGGCCTCGATGTTGTGCTCCTCGTCGGCGCGCATAATCCACATGTGGTGGTCGACGTGGTGGGTCGCGCCGTCGAGCCTGATAGTCTCGCCCTCGGGCGCTTCGGGGGCCTCCTCGGTGCCGAGTTCGATGCCCGATTCCAGGGCGTCGATGACTTCCGGCTGTTCGGTGGTCCCGGCCTGCTCGACGGCCTTCTTGTACATGTACGTCGAGAAGTAGTTGGTCTCGGCCTCTTCGTTGAGGTAGGGTGCGTCGGGGTACATCTCGAAGTACCGGTCGACGAAGCCGCCGTCACCAGTATTGCTCTCGGTCGGCACCTCCTCCATGTAGTTGACGCCGGCGTAGATGTTTGCCATCGCGGGCGGGTCGAGCCGACGGTGCTCGTACCCCTGTGCCATCGCCGTTGACGTGCCGATAGGAATGTCGAGGCCGGCCGAGGCCTTCTGTTCGTAGAACGACGTGTGGTTCGCCCCGACAAGCATCGACATGACGAAATCCGGGTCCGCCTCCTGAATCCGGTTGATGGTCGACCCGAAGGAGGACTCGCTCAGCGGGATGAACTCCTCGCCGAGGAAGTTCGCGTCGTTTTCGTTCGCCAGCACCTTTACCCAGTCCGCAGAGAGCTGGCCGAAGTTGTAGTCGGCCGCGATGGTGTAGATGTCCGGGCCGAACTCCTCGACCAGGTACGGGAGGACGATGCCGAGTTGCTGGCGGGCGGTCGGGCCGACCGCGAAGGTGAACTCGTCGCAGACGCCGCCCTCGTACTGGGTGGTGTAGAAGTACAGCTGTTCGTTGCGGTCGATAATCGGGCGGATGGCCTCCCGAGTCGCCGAAGAGTAGCCGGCCCACAGCGCGTCGACGTTCTCCTCGTTTATCGCCGTGCGAGTCAGTTCCTGGTAGCGCTGGTTGTCCGACTGAGGGTCGCGCTGGAACGTCTCTATCTGCTTGCCGTCGATGCCGCCGTTGGCGTTGATTTCCTCGATGGCGAGCATCGACGCCTTGGCCTTCGGGTCGCCGACGAGGGCGAAGTTCCCGGACTGGTCCTCCAGCACGCCGATTTTGAGCGTATCAGTACTGCTTGCGGTGTCCGTAGAAGTCCCACCTTCACCGGCGGAACAGCCGGCGAGGCCGGTGACGAGTGCGGCCCCGCTCGCGCCGAGGAACTGGCGGCGACTGAGAGTGGACCGGCTCATGCTTTCACATCCGAGACTAGGTTTTTGTTAGGATTGTTACTTCCATTATCTTTGGTCATCTCTCGTTCTTTACTCAGGATATCCGAACGTTCGTCCATGATATCGTTCACAGTGTTGCCGTCTGGGAGGTAGCAAATAAGGTTTACCACTCTTATCTTATATTGTCCACCACACACTCTTGATAGTATAAGGTCGTCAAAGGATATGACGAATAGTCGCCGTACCCATCAATATTAGAGTTTAAGTTTGAATTGTTTCATAACTCCATCTCCCATTATTCGATGCGGAAAAAGTAGAAATCAAAGTGTTATTTTTTCACAGCGAATTACCTCGCCGCTGTCAGGCAGTTTTGCGCTCTCAGTCCGCAGATCACCCGTCATATCCTCGCCCGCGTCACTGGAGCAATCGCTGTCGGCACAGACGACAGACTGGACGTGAGTCGTGTTGACTCCCGGAAGTAGGACAGTTCGATAGTCGAACCCCTTTATCTGGGTCCGAAAATTTATTATTTAATCCAGTTCTCGACATAGGGGCGTCACTTGCGCAGAGAGCAATCATTTTAGTATGCGTATTCAAAGAAAGGGGCAGATGATAGACAAACAGTCAGAAATGCGCGGGGCGGTGGCGCGATGAGTGACGGACTCGTTCCCGGCGAGGTCATCCCGGACGAAGGGACAGTGACGCTGAACGAGGGCCGGGAAACGACCGAGGTGACCGTCGGGAACACTGGCGACAGACCCTCACAGGTCGGGTCCCACTTCCACTTCTTCGAGGCTAATGCAGCCCTAGAGTTCGACCGCGAAGCGGCCATGGGGATGCGGCTGAACATCCCCGCCGGGACGGCCGTCCGGTTCGAACCCGGCGACGAGCAGACCGTCGAACTCGTCGAAATCGGCGGGAAGCGCCGCGCCCACGGGATGAACGGCCTCGTGAACGGGAGCGTCGACGGCGACACGAGCGACGCGGTCGAGCGCATGCGCGCGGCCGGATTCGGGGACACCAGGACCGACAACGACGAGGAGGGAGCGGAGTGACACGCGACATCGACCGCGAGAACTACGCCGAACTGTACGGGCCGACGGAGGGCGACAAAGTCCGACTCGGCGACACGGAACTGTTCGCCGAGGTCGAGGAAGACCTGCGGACCCACGGCGACGAGGCGGTGTTCGGTGGCGGCAAGACCCTCCGTGACGGGCTGGGCATGGCACCCGGCGTCACGCAGGCGGAGGGCGCGCTCGACTGGGTGCTGACGAACGCGACGATTATCGACCCCGTGCTGGGCATCGTCGCCGCCGACATCGGCATCCGGAACGGCGAAATCGCCGGCATCGGGAAGGCCGGCAACCCCGACACGATGGACGGCGTCGACATGGTCGTCGGCCCGTCGACGGACGTGTACCCGGCCGAGGGGAAGGTCGCGACCGCCGGGGGCCTGGACATCCACATCCACTTTAACTCCGCACAGCTCCACGAACACGCGCTGTCGGGCGGTATCACGACGATGCTCGGCGGCGGGTACGGGGGCGGCGCGACGACGACCACGACCGGCCCGGAGAACATCAAGCGCTTCCTGCAGGCAGCCGAGGCGTGGCCGGTCAACGTCGGCTTCTACGGGAAGGGCAACGCTTCGGAACCGGGACCGCTCCGCGAGCAGGTCGCAGCCGGGGCTTGCGGGCTGAAACTCCACGAGGACTGGGGGTCGACGCCCGAGACCATCGATACCTGCCTGGGAGTCGCCGAGGACGAGGACGTGCAGGTCTGTATGCACACGGACACGCTGAACGAGGCGGGCTTCCTGGAGAACACCTTCGGGGCCGTCGACGGCCGGACCATGCACCTGTTCCACATCGAGGGTGCGGGCGGCGGCCACGCGCCGGACATCATGGAGATGGTCGGCGAGCCGAACATGCTCCCGTCGTCGACCAATCCGTCGATGCCCTACACCGACAACACGTTCGACGAGCACCTGGACATGGTGATGGTGTGTCACCACCTCAACCCCGACGTGCCAGAGGACGTGGCCTTCGCAGAGTCGCGGGTGCGGGCGGAGACCATCGCCGCCGAGGACGTCTTGCACGACATGGGGGCCATCTCGATGATGACCTCCGACTCACAGGCGATGGGGCGGATGGCCGAGGTCATCCCGCGCACCTGGCAGACCGCCTCGAAAATGAAGTCCCAGCGCGGGCCGCTCCCCGAGGACGAGGGGACCGGCGCGGACAACCACCGCATCAAGCGCTACATCTCGAAGTACACCATCAACCCCGCCATCTCCGCGGGCATCGACGAGTACGTCGGGACGCTGGAACCGGGGAAACTGGCCGACATCTGCCTCTGGGACCCGGCCTTCTTCGGCGTCAAGCCGGCGATGACGTTCAAGGGCGGCTTTCCGGTCCACTCCGAGATGGGCGAGGCCAACGGCTCGCTGATGACCTGCGAGCCCATCATCCAGCGCGAGCGGGCCGGCGCGGTCGGCAAGGCCAGACACGCCCTCTCGCTGTCGTTCGTCTCCCCGGCGGCCGCCGAGGCCGGCGTCGGCGAGGAGTACGGGCTCGACTCCCGCGTCGTGCCGATAGAGGGCGCGCGAACGCCCGGCAAAGACGACATGGTGTACAACGACTACTGCCCCGACGACATCGAGGTCGACCCCGAGACGTTCGAAGTTCGGGTCGACGGCGAACACGTCACCTGCGAACCGTCCTCCGAACTACCACTCGCACAGCGGTACCTGCTATGAAACTCACAGCCAAAGAACAGGAGCGACTCACGGTCTTTACCGCCGCAGAGGTCGCGCGACGCCGCAAGGAACGCGGCGTCCCGCTGAACCACCCCGAAGCCGTCGCCTACATCAGCGACTGGTGCATCGAGCGCGGCCGCGACGGTCAGTCCGTCGCCGAAATCCGGTCGGGCGCGTCGAAACTGCTCGGCCGCGAGGACGTGATGGACGGCGTCCCGGAGATGATAGACATGATTCAGGTCGAGCCGGTGTTCCCCGACGGGACGAAACTGGTCACGGTCCACGACCCGATTCGCTCCGACAGTGTCGGGACCGCCGACGACGATGCACCTGAGGGAGAGACGGCGACCGATGGCGGAGACTCAGCGAGGACAGACGAATGAGTCTCACACATCGGGACGTGGCGACGGTCGGCATCGGCGGCCCGGTCGGCTCCGGGAAGACGTCGCTGTTGACCGCGCTCGTCCCGAAACTGCGCGATCAGGGCCTGGACGTGGGCGTCATCGCCAACGACATCCTGACCCAGGAGGACGCCGACGTGCTCCGCGAGCGGTTCGCCGGGGTCGTCCCCGAGGACCTCGTGGCCGGCGTCGAGACCGGCGCGTGCCCGCACACGGGCATCCGCGAGGACCCGTCGATGAACCTCCAGCAGATAGACGCCTTCCTCGCCGAGCACCCGGAACTGGACCTCGTGTTGGTCGAGAGCGGCGGCGACAACCTCGCGGCGACGTTCAACCCCGAACTCGCCGACTACTCGCTGTACGTCATCTCCGTCGCCGAGGGCGAGGACATCCCCCGCAAGCGCGGGCCGGGGGTCGTCGACTGTGACCTGCTCGTCGTCAACAAGACCGACCTCGCGCCCCACGTCGGCGTCGACCTCGACGTGATGGAGCGGGACGCCGACGAGGTCCGGGACGGCCCCGTCGTCTTCACCAACTGCAAGGACGAGACAAACGTCGACGAGGTGCTGTCACACGTCCGGGAGGGGGTGCTGTTCGCCTGATGGCCGCCGACGCGCCCCATCCGGCGTTCGAGGGGTACGCGACCGAAGCCGTCCCGCAGGCCGCCGTGGGGTCGCCCGGGAAAGACGGCGTCCTCGAACTGACCTTCGAGCGGACCGGCGACGGGACGACCCTGGTCCACGACTACGCGACGGTCCCGTTCCACATCTCGGGGACGCTGGGCCACGACCCCCTCCCCGAGGCCGACACCGTCTTCGTCCAGTCGCCGACCGGCGGCGTCGCACAGGGCGACCGCCACGACGTGACCGTCGAGGTCGGCGAGGACGCCGTCGCCCACGTCTCGACCCAGAGTTCGACGAAGGTCCAGACGATGACGTGTAACTACGCCGCCGCCGAGACGACCCTCAGCGTCGGTGCCGACGCCCACCTGGACTACGTGCCCGAGCCGACGATTCTCCACGCCGACTCGCGGTACCTGCAGGAGCTGTCGGTCGAGCTGGCCCCCGGCGCGACCGCCGTCGTCAGCGACGTCGTCGTCCCCGGACGACTCGCCCGCGGCGAGCGCTTCGAGTTCGAGCGGTACCTCTCCCGCGTGCGTGCAGACGGGCCGGACGGCCTCCTGTTCGAGGACGCGACGCACCTGACGCCGGCCGACGGCGACCCGACGGCCCCCGGCGTCCTCGGCGAGTTCACCGTCTACGGGACGGCGTTCGTCCTCGCGCCCGACCGCGACGAGGGGGAACTGAGCGACGCCTTGCACGCAGTCGTCGCCGACGGCGAGGCCCGGGCCGGCGCGACGGCGCTCCCGAACGGTGCCGGCGTCGCGGTCCGTGCCCTCGGCGACCGGGCCGAGACCGTGCAGTCGACGCTGCACGCGGCCTGGGACCACGCCCGACGGGAGTTGCTAGACGCGCCCGCGCCGTCCGGGAGGAAGTACTGATGCTGGTCGCGGACACCTACCTAGGCCACCGCGACGACGAGGCCGTCGCCGATGCGGTCGACGCGTCAGACCACGCGGCAGTCGTGCTCTCAGACACCGAGCGGCGGCGCTCGCGGGTGCGCACCGAGACAACGGCCGGCCGAGACCTCGGTATCGTGGTCGCCCGCGACCTCGCGGACGGCGACGTGCTGGAAGCCGAGGACGGCACCCTCGTCGTCATCGAACTCGCTGCGGTCGAGGCTCTGGTGCTCGATTTCGCCGACAGCGACGTGTCATCGACCGCGGCGCTGGAACTCGGTCACGCGGTCGGGAACAGACACTGGAACCTCGCGGTCCGCGGCGAGGAGGCCCTGTTCTCGGTCACTGAGTCGAAATCGAGGATGGAAGCCGCGGTCGCCGACCTGCTCCCCGGGGACGTGCCGACGCGGTACGAGCACGTGCCGCCGACCACCTTTGACGATGACGAGGTCGACCACACCCACGGTGACGGGGGTCACGGAGGCCACAGTCACGGCGGCCACGCCCACGACCACGGCGTCCGTACTATCGACGGAGAAGAGCAGTGAGCGACGCTGCAACGCTCGAATCGTTCCGGCTGGCGGATTCGTTCTTGCCGGTCGGGACCTACACTGTCTCCTACGGGCTGGAACAGTTCATTCAACACGACCGGGTCGAGGACGCGACCGACCTCGAAGCGCTCCTGTCGACGTACCTCCGCCGGCAGGTCGGCCCCGCCGAACTCGTCGCGCTCCGGGCGGCACACGCCGCCGCCACCGAGGGCGACCTCGACGAGGTCTGCCGGGCCGACCGACGGCTCTCGGCCGTGACGCTGGCCGCGGAGTTCCGCGAGAGCGCACAGCAGTCCGGCGACCGACTGCTCTCACTCCAGACGGAACTGTGCGACGAGGCCATGCTGGACCGCTACGCGGAGCGCGTCGACGCCGACGACGCGCCCGGGAACTACGCCGTCGTGCTCGGCGTTGCGACGGGACTGGCCGGCGTCGCCGTCCGCGAGGCCTGCCTGCTGTGCTGTCACGGCTTCGTCACCGGACTGCTCGGCGCGGCTCAGCGGCTCCTCTCGCTTGGCCACACGGACGCCCAGCGGATTCTGGACGACCTGCAGCCGGTGATGACGGCCGCAGTCGAGGAAAGCGCGGACCGGGGGCTGGACGAGATGGCTCCGTTTGCCCCCCTCGTAGACGTACTGGCCGCCGATCATGAACGGGCAGAGCGCCGGCTGTTCGCCAGTTGACGGCCAGACGTTCGAGCGCAACAGGTCGGCCAGTACTGTTCCCGGACAGGCTCTCAGAGGAAAGAAGAAACCGGGGGAGTTCGGGTATCAGGGCTGGCCCGTTATTCAGCACTCGCGACGAGCAGAAATGTCTCCGGCCGCACAGCCGCGAACTCAACCGTGAACTCGTGCTGTCGGAGCGCGTCCGTCGCCTCGTCAACGGAAAATCGTTCATCGACGGGCGGCCCACTGTGACCACTGCCGGAAGCCGCCCAATCGGCGACAGCGAACGTTCCGCCAGATTTGAGCACTCGTGCAACCTCGTTTAGCGCCCCGTCGCTAGCGAACTCGTGGTACGTCATCGTCGAGAACGCCCCATCAAGACTGGCAGTATCGAACGGGAGGTCATCGACCGCGCTCGTCACAAGATCGACGTTGTCGGGGACGCCTTTCTCCCGGTAGTAGTCGTGCATCGCCTCCTGGATATCCACGGCGTACACGTGGTCAACGGCCGAAGCAACATCGTCGGTGTAGAAACCAGTCCCACTCCCGAGATCCGCGACCGCCTCGCCCCTACTGGCCGACAACGCCCAGCGGAGCTCTTCCGCAGAGAGAAATCGGTACCGTTGCTGTGCGTCTTCGAGCTTGTCGGCCCGGTCGGCGTCGAACGTGTGATACCCCATGTTAGAGGTTCTGGAACGCCTCGTCAACGATTTCGCCGGTGTCAGCCACGATGTCTGCCATCTCCTCGTTGTCGGGTGCCATTCCAACGAGGCGAGCAATACGCATAATCGAAACGTGATAGACGCGCTGTTGTTCGGGTTCTTCCTCCCAGATGACGACGTTGCAGGCCATGAGTGCGCCGAGCTTGTTGTCCGTCGCGTCGAGAGCACGGTCAGCGACCTCGGGATTGCAGGCACCCAGCACGTAGTATGGGTCACGGTCCGCGTCAATCTTCTCGTTGAGCATCTCAGACGGCGAGAATTCGACGGGGACCCCGAATCCAGCGTCGGTAAACACGTCCCGGACGTGTTCGATAGCGTCCTCGTGGCTCATTTCGAGCGTCGCCTGTTGTTCACCGATGTCTTCAGGGTCGATCTGACTCGGGTCGATAGGGAGCGTCATTCGTGTATTGTATTGTGGCTACAGAACAAAATCTCTTCGGGTGCACGTCAGCGGCGTGAGCCGTTCTCGCAGATCTTGAATCAGACGAATCGGTCGCTACATGTTGAGGGTGTGACTGTCATCTGTGGGCTGAATATAGGTATCGTCCAGCCACTCAGGAGTGATGTAGATGTAGAGTGGCACGGAAACTGCGCCGTGAGCGAGTGCTACCGAGCTACTGCGCTGGGTCTGTCCTTGGAATCCCGCGCCAACGCTCTCAGGGAGAACCGGTCGTGTAAAAAGTGGGCAGCAATACCACAAATACAGTGGTATCAAAGGTTCAGCCACGGGTACGACTCAATCGTTCTCCGCCACAAAGACGACATGAGCGGTTGAGTAAGCAGCACCGGGTGTGTCGAGGCCGGGGAGTGAAACTGGCACGACACCGCGACGGGGGAGACTGCCTTGACGGTAAAAGTCGTGTCACTTGTATGACTGTGCTCCCACCCACCCGTTAGCTAGCAGCTTTTGCGTGCATTTGTGCGAACTGTACACAAGTCTTTTAACCGCGTAGCGGCTACGAAGACGTGATAACAATGCCAGATTCGATGTCTGAACAACTCCGACAGGACATGCAGTGCGAGGGGCTATTGGAATGTTTCCACGGCCTCAAGGAACTCGATAAAGAGTGCTTTCGAGCGCTCGTCGAGGCTGACGAACCGCTGACCGTCGACGAGCTCGCCGAAGCAGTCGACCGAGAGCGCTCGACCGCGTATCGCGCCGTCCAGCGGCTCCTCCAGACGGGCTTCATCGAGAAAGACCAGATCAACTACGATCAAGGCGGCTACTACCACGTCTACTCGCCGACAGACCCGTCACAGATCGCAGACGAGATGCAGCGGATGCTCAACGACTGGTACGCAAAGATGGGTCAACTGATTCAGGAGTTCGAAAACAAGTACGAACAGGCTGAGTCCACGGCCCCTACTGTCGAAAGCTAACGACGCCCCTCTATCGTACCCTGGCTCCCGCGCCGCGTCGATTTGTACCTGTGGCGACGTATATTTTTACGATGCCTGTCCGGCATTCAGTAATTCATAATATTGTGCTTTCTGTGCAAACACTTATTTATCGCAAACGCCTACGATATATCGATGACAACCGATACTCCGTCCGACACCGATATGGCCGCGACGAACGAGCCGCTTCACATTGACGGATCGGACCACCTCAACGGTGTCGTCGGCAAGCACGATGTCGTTCTCGTGGATTTCTATGCCGACTGGTGTGGCCCGTGCCAGATGCTCGAACCGGTAGTCAAGACGCTAGCCGCGGAAACCGATGCGACCGTAGCCAAGGTTGATGTCGACGCCAACCAGCAACTCGCTCAGTCGTATGGTGTCCGGGGCGTCCCGACACTCATCCTGTTCGCCGACGGTGAGCAGGTCGAAGAGATTGTCGGCGTCAAAGGCGAAGCTGACCTCCGAGCGCTTATCGAGTCCTACGCTGAATAGAATCGCATTTCTACACCGTCGAATAAGGAGAGTATCGCGACGACTGAGTCGAGCACGTGAGGCCGACCACCGTCGACGACGAGTCTGAGAAGGCGAGTCGCCCGCCATCCGCCAGCACGCGGTTGCCCTCTGTGGGCTCAGTTCACTCACTGTCCGACTGATCTTGGCTTATAAATACTTGGTGCGAGTTCAACTCCGGTGCACGCACCCACTCGTAATATATTGTCGGCTCCGCTATTACTTCACGTAATGACAAAAGCAGCCATCATCATCCTCGCAGGGACGGAGGGACACGAAAACCTCGGCCGGCTCGCAAACGGCCTCGAAGCCGCAGCGGAGTTCGCACAGAACGATGAAGACGACCTCGAACTCATCTTCGACGGGGCCGGAACACAGTGGATTCCGGAACTCGAAGACGAGGACAGCGACTACCACGAACTGTATCAGAGTCTCAAGGATGACGTGGCAGTCTGTGACTACTGTTCCGGCGCGTTCGGCGTCGAAGACGCCGTCGACGACGCCGGGCTTGTCACGCTGGACGACCACGACGGCCACCCGAGCATCCGCTCACTCGTCGACGACGACTACGAGGTCATCACCTTCTAATTCCGACAGCAGAGGTCCAATCGCGCTGTATCGACCCACAGCGCGGCTGAATCGAAGGCCGTCCATGTCTTTCACGGGAACCACCGGACAGCCAATTCGAATCCGCTCCGGACACAAATATTCACAGTGGTCTCTGCAGTTACCCATTTCTCACTCAACACTAAGTACTGCAGCGACGCAACGGACTGTATGACAGACCCGTTCGTAGTCATCGGTGGCGACGCAGCCGGGCTAAGCGCCGCGAGCAAGTTCGCCCGTGAGGCACCGGACCGTGGCGTGATTGTCTTCGAGAAGGGTGAGTGGGTGTCCTACGCCCACTGCGGGACGCCGTACTACGTGAAGAGAACTGTCGAGCGGCTGACTGACCTCCTCTCGCTGTCGCCCGAGCAGGCGGCCGAACGAGGTATCGACCTTCGCCGGGACCACGAGGTCGTCAGCGTCGATACCGATGCCGAGACGGTCACCGTCGCGCACGACGGCGAGACGTTCGACCAGCCATACGGCGATCTGCTCGTCGCGACAGGTGCACACGCCGTGACTGGACCGATCGCAGGGGCGGACCTCGACGGCGCGTTCACGATGCACGGGCTGGACTCGGCCGCCGCAGTCCGCGCCGCGCTGTCCGGACCTGACGACGACGCCGTCGACACGAGTATCGAATACGTCGATACGGCGCTCGTGAAAAAGTATACCGACTGGGAGCCACCCGAGCGCGTCGCCATCGTCGGCGGCGGCTACGTCGGCGTGGAGATGGCCGAGGCGTTCCGCGCCCACGACGTGGAGACGCACCTCTTCCAGCGGTCGGGCCACCTCCTGCCGCCGTTCGGGGAAGCAGTGGGCGAGCGCGTTGCCGACCACCTCCGGGAGCAGGGCGTGACGCTGCATCTGAACACCGCTGTAGACGAACTCGTCGGCGACGAAAACGGGCGTGTTGCGTCAGTCGCTCACGACAGCGGCACCACCGATATGGGCCTCGCACTGGTCGGTATCGGCATCCGGCCGAACACCGCACTCGTCACAGACACACCGGTTGAACTGGGCGGTTCCGGGGCGATAGCGGTCGACGAGTACGGGGCGACGAACGTCGATGGCGTCTACGCCGCCGGGGACTGCGCCGAGGACCGCCACGCCGTGACCGATGCGCCCGACTGGGTTCCGCTCGGACTGACTGCGAACCGGGCCGGTCGCGCAATCGGGCAGACCGTCGCTGGTGACCCCTCCCTCGTCGGCGATATCGCCGGGACAGCCGTCGTGAAGGCGTTCGACCTCGAATGCGGGCGCGTCGGCCTCCTCGACCACGAAGAGGCCAGCGCTGCCGGGTTCGACCCGGTATCGAAAACAGTCACCGCCGGCTCCCGGTCAGGGTACTACCCCGGCGGCGACGACACCGACGTGACACTGGTCGCAGACCGGAAGAGCGGTCGCCTGCTGGGCGGTGCAATCGTCGGCGAAGACCGTGCGGCGATACGTATCGACACGCTCGCGACGGCCATCGAGGCTGATATGACTGTCGACGAACTGGAACGACTTGACCTGGCGTACGCGCCGCCGTTCAGCCCCGTCTGGGACCCGGTGCTGGTCGCCGCGAAGGTGCTCAACGGACACCTCTAGGGGCCACGGCTCAGAGCGTTACAGACGCTTCACGCCGCTGGCGACAGCGAGGTACAGCGGCAAGGCGAGCAAGAGAGCCCCACCGATCAACCCCCAGTCGGCGAAGCCGAGCGGGACCGTCCCGAAGTAGGTGTTGAGAGGAGTGTACAGGACGGCGAGCTGCAGGAGTACCGACCCACAAACGGCGGAGGCCAGCCACCGGTTCGACAGTTGCGGTGTCTCCCGGAGCCAGCGAATCACGTGCAGTTTCTCGAATTCGAGGAAGACGAACCCGGTGAACACCATCGTCATCGCGTAAGGCGTGACTGTGGGTGCGCCTGCAAGCGTGACCAGTAGCAGCCCGAGCATTACGGCTGTCGAAATGACTCCTGTGCCCCCGATGAGTGCGAGCATCTCGCGGTCGATGATGCCCCGGTCCGGGTCTCTGGGCGGCCGCTGCATCACGTCGCCGCTTTTCGGGTCGGCCCCAAGCGCGAGCGCTGGCAGTCCGTCAGTCAGGAGATTAATCCACAGCAACTGCACCGCCGGCAAGACGAGGTAGCCAAAGAGCGAGGCGAGAAAGACGATAGCCACTTCTGCCACATTGGCACTCAGCAGGTACCCGACGAACTTCCAGACGTTGTCGAAGATCGCCCGTCCGCGCTCGATTGCCCGCTCGATTGTCGCGTAGTTATCGTCCAGCAGGATAACATCGCTGGCCTGTTTGGCCACGTCAGTTCCGCGGACGCCCATTGCGACGCCGATATCGGCGTTTTTCAGCGCCGGTGCGTCGTTGACCCCGTCGCCAGTCATTGCGACGGTATGGCCGTTCGCCTGTAACGCTTGCAGAATCCGTACTTTGTGCTCAGGAGACGTGCGTGCGAACACGTCCACAGACTCGACACGGTCACGGAGCGCTGCCTCGGAGCAATCCTCGACGTCGGGGCCGTCCATCACGCGCTCGCCGATCCCGAGTTCGCCAGCGATGGCCGCGGCGGTCCGGACGTTGTCCCCGGTCACCATCTTCACGCCGACGCCGGCACGCTCAGTCGCCGCAATCGCGTCGGCGACCTCTCCACGGGCCGGGTCGATCATGCCGATCAGCCCGGCGAAGATCAGGTCGTCGCTGATATCGTCGGCCCGCCCGGTCGTGTCATCGCGTTCGACCACGTCGGCGTCCGCTGAGTACGCCACGGCGAGCACCCTGAGCGCGTCGTCAGCGAACGCCCTGACTTGCCCCCTGATCTGCTCGGCGCTGTCGGCCGTCAGGTCCGCCGGCCCAGTGTCGGTGAGGACACGGGCGCACTTCGAGAGGATGACTTCGGGTGCGCCTTTGACATAGACCGTGTCATCGTGCACAGTGCCCATCCACTTGCGCTCCGAGGAGAACGGTATCTCGTCCGTTCTCGGGTACGCCTCACGGAGACGTTCGACGTTGATGCCGGACTTATCAGCCGCTATGACGATGGCCTGCTCCGTCGGGTCGCCCTCCTCAAGAGTCGCATCGCTACACAGTGTCCCTGCACGAAGCACTTTGGCAACGCGGTCCGGCAAGGATTCCCCATCTATCTCGTCAGTGTCGACAACGGCGCTGTTGACCCAGATCCGACTAACTGACATCCGTCCCTCAGTCAGCGTTCCGGTCTTGTCCGTACAGATGACATCGACGGAGCCCAGCGCCTCGACGGCGGGCAAGCGCCGCACGAGCGCGTTTTCGTCGGCCATTTTTCGGACACCGAGGGCCAGCGTTAGCGTCACCACCGCTGGAAGGCCTTCCGGAACCGCAGCCACCGCGAGCGATATCGCGGTGAGTGCCGCCTGCACCAGTTCGGTCCCCTGGAGAACGAGAAGTGGAACCACGAGCGCAGCAAGGGCTATCACACCGATACCGAGTGTCCGCCCGAGTGCGTCGAGTTCAGTCTGGAGTGGTGTGTCGGTTTCCTCCGTGCCCGCGAGCTGGCGGGCGATGGACCCGGCCTCAGTGTTCATCCCGGTTGTCGTGATGACGGCGACAGCCGAACCGCGCGTGACGTTCGTCCCCTTGTACACCATCGGTTCGCGCTCCGCAAGCGGTGTATCGGTTCCGACCGGCTCAGTTCCCTTCGCGACCGGCGTGCTCTCACCAGTGAGCGCTGCTTCGTCTACTTCCAAGGACTGACAGTCAATCAACCGACCGTCGGCTGGAACGACGTCACCGCTCTCCAGTTCGATAACGTCACCCGGGACGAGTTCGGTTGCGTCGACCTCGACAGATTTGCCGTCGCGCCTGACTGTCGCGGTTGGAGCGGTCAGTTCTCGCAAGGATTCGAGCGTCCCCTCTGCACGGTAGTCCTGTACGAAGCCGAACAGACCGTTCCCGACTACAATCACGGCTATCAGGACTGCGTCGACAGCGTGTCCCGCCCACACGGACAGTATCGCGGCCGCAACGAAAACCCAGATAAGGCCGCTATCGAACTGTGCAACAGCGATATCGAGTGGTGTCCGTTTGCTGCCCTGCGTGATTTCGTTCTCGCCGTGTCTGTCGCGCCGAGAGCGGGCTTCCGACGCCGATAGCCCGGCAGACTCGCTGTCGAGTCCGGAAAGAACGTCGGCAGTTGGTTGCGTGTGGGCGGCTTCGGACATGGACGGCAGATCTACCGCTGTGTTGATACGAGTTTGCCTCCGTAGTACGGCAGTGCTTCTTTGAGACGCTGGTTTCGACGGGGAATGGACGCATCAATTGTATGATATCCATACTCGCACTCGCCGGTACTGCTGAAAGCCGTCTCGTGTTAGAGTTCGGTTCGTCCCGTCAGGTCATCCGGCACGAGGCGGTAAAATTCGAATGTCACCTCGCGGAGCGGGCGTTCGAAGATGTCGACCAGCGGAATGTCGACGTGTTCGAGTCCCGCTAGCGTGTCCGTCTCAATTCCCTCCCGTTCGACATCTTCAAGTCGACCGCTGGCGGCCACACTCTGCCACCCAGTCTCTGTCTCGCGATAGGTAACGAACGTCGCCGAGCGGTCGCTGAGTTCGCCCTTCGACTTCTCAGCGCCGACAGCCAGCCGGAAATAGAAGGTAGTAGTCGGCGCGTCGTACCCGTATGATACCGGAACCGAGTGTGGCGGTGCGTCGCCGGCAGCCAGCGAGAGGACGCCCGTCCCCCCGTTGCCCAGAAGCGCGTCCCGTTCCTCGTCCGTCATCGTAATCGGGTTGTCCGCGGACATAGTTACTGTCACAACAGGAACAGCAATAAGTGCACGGTCGAGCCGCATCTGACTGCTGGCTCGCTGGGGACATGGCCGAAGCCGTAGGCAGTCAGGCGCTGGCAGACAGAAACGCATGACGCTGTTTTCAGGCTTTGTCGCCACGCTGGTCTCGGGCATTGACTGCCATCACAGGCATGTCAGCGTGTCTGATGACCCGTTCTGTCGTGCTTCCCATGAGGAACCGATTGAGCCCAGTCCGGCCGGCCGTCCCCATCGCAATCAGATCGACATCGTTCTCCTCAGCGTAATCGAGAATATCTGCCGCCGGGAATCCATCGACGACCTGCGTGACAGCGTCCACGCCGGACTCGCGTGCTTGCGCTGCAATCCGCTCGGTCACCTTCTCACCTTGTGATTCCAGAGTATCGATCAAGTCTTTCGGCAGCGTGTATTCCGAACCGGTCGCCACGTCGCCGAGGTTGACGACGTTCAGAACGTGAACGCGAGAATCGAACTGCGCTGCAATCTCGCATGCCGGTTCGACAGCAGCCGTTGCGGATGTGCTTCCGTCCGTCGGGATGAGAATGTCGTCGTAGGAGTCGGTCTCGCGACTCTGTTCGGTTGCGCGGACGGTAAAAACGGGGACATCGGCCTGCCGGACGACGCTCTCTGTCACGCTCCCGGCGAGATATCGCCCGACACCGGTACGACCGTGCGTTCCCATCGCAATCAGGTCGATATCGTGGTCGTCGCGGTATGCACAGATCTCGTCGACAGGATTGCCCGTGCGGATAGTCGTCTGTATCGCTCCAGCGGCGTCCACCGCGTCTGTGATGGCCGTGACTGCTGCGTCGGCGTCGGCCCTCATGCGGTCGCGTGTCTCGTCGTCGAGTTCACCACTGCTGAATGGTCCGCCCGCCGTTCGCGTATCGATGACAGCCATGACGTGCAGAGTCCCGCTGAACGCACGCGCAAGCGCTGCCCCGTGTTCAGCGGCCCGGGTTGCGTGCTCGCTGCCGTCGGTCGGAACCAGGATTGAATCGAACATTGCTGTGTTTACAGCTCGTTGCTGTCAGTCAATAAACTGCAGTCGTGGTTCTCACGTTATTAGAAATCCGGTAGGTGGGTGTAGCACCCAACTGTTTTACCGGGATTATCACGAGTTCTCGGCGGGATGTGTCCCGGGAATATAACGAGTACCGGGTCCGTTCGGAGATGGCGCAGTATCTGTGCCACACAGTAGGCGGCCTCTCCCTGAGGAGCGCGCTCTACTTTTTTTACCGTGGGGTTACATTCAGGATACGTAACTGGATGATCAGACGCGAGCTATGACAATCGATGAATTAGAGGCGTACGGACTTGAGCGGATGGACGACGAGGAGATACAGGAGTTCCTCGCCACACACTCAACCGGCGTCCTCGGGCTTCCGACAACAGATGTTCCGTATCTGCTGCCGCTCTCGTACGGCTTCGACGATGGGGCGTGTCTCTATTTCACGTACCTGCTGGGCGAGTCAAGTCAGAAAGCGGACCTAACTGAGCGGGCCGGCCGCGGCCGGTTTCTCGTTTACGAGATTGACACCGCGTTTGAGTGGCAGAGCGTGATGCTTGCCGGGGATATCAACAGTGTCCCAGAAGACGAGTGGGCAGAGATTACGGCGATGACACAAAACGCCTGGCGACCCAACACGCTCCAGACGGCCACCACGTCCGGCGGAGTCGCGCTTTACGAATTCGAGATAACGGACCTCACCGGAATCAAGCAGACCGGACTGGCTCCCGACTTTCGGGAGAACATCGAACCGTGACTGTCGGTTGCTCGTGGTACAACCGGACGACATTACTGAAATGACGATACTCCTGCGCCAGTAGAAGCTGGCAGATTCCGCTGTTGGCGGGCGCTACGTGTAATAAGGTGCAACTAAGTGAGGATTGTAAGTAGATTGAAATAGGATGGGAGCCTGCGCTGGCAGAAGTCGCCGAGAGAGGCGACGCCGTTGACGTCGAGGTCACCACTCGATGCTGTCACGGGAACCCGTACCTGGAAATTATCAGCTATACAGACGAGGTCGACGCCGATCTGGTCGTGCTCGGCTACCACGGCCATTCTCACAGCAAAGGCAACCAGATCGGCAGTGTGACAGACCGGGTTGTCCAGAACGCGGGGCGGCCAGTGCTGGTGGCTACCTGAGAGGGCGACAGATCCGTTCGAACAGGGGTTCGCCGGTGGAGGTGTGTCTGAGTACATCCGTCTGTGATTCAGCGGCGGCAGCGACGGCGACCGAAACCGATTCCAGTGCTACTGTTCGAAACAGACTATTGAGAGATGCTCCAACCGACGGCTGACTGGATCGGTCCCGGTCAATCCGCAGTGTTGATCGCCGTACTAGGCCTCGCTACACTCGGAACGGTGGCGCTGTTTGTCGTCGCAGCGGTCAGTACACGCCGGCGCCGGTCACGCCCGTACGTGCTGTTGACCGTCGCTATCGGGTTACTGGTCGTGCGGTCCGTGGTCGGTATCGGGACCGTTCTCGGTGTCGTCCCGATGGTCGTACACCACCTCACTGAGCACGGGTTCGACTTCCTGATCGCGCTGCTGGTACTGAGTGCGATCTATTCGGTCGCACCGCCGAGCGTCCCCGACTGACCGGCGTTTCGACGGTCGCACCATGAACCATTTGGTGTCGTTCAGTGTACTACCTCGTATGTCCAAACACACAACAGGGTTCACACGGCGATGCTTCTTGGCCGGGGCTGGGACTGTGGCCGTCGTCTCGCTTTCGGGGTGTCTGGGAACCAGTGAGGAGATGGACCCGGTCAGCATCGAAAGCGGCCAGAACTGTGACCAGTGTGGAATGGTTATCGACCAGCACCCGGGGCCAGCCGGCCAAACGTACTATCAGAACAATTCGCCCGAGGGCCACGACCCGCCGGCACGGTTCTGCAGTACGACCTGCACGTATCGCCACCGATTCGCCAAAGAACAATCGGGGTGGACGCCCGCGGAAACGTTCCTCACCGACTACAGTACACGCGACTACGAGACCCAGACCGACGGGGGCAAGACAATTATCTCTCGCCATCTGGGGCGAGAAGCCTTCGCTTCGACGGAACGCCTCACTGTCGTCGCGAACTCCGAGGTAGAGGGTGCGATGGGGACCGCTATCGTTCCGTTTAGCGACAGCGGGGACGCCGAGTCGTTTGCCGAAGAACACGGCGGTCAGACGCTCCCCGCAGAGGAGATATCGCGGGAACTAGTCGGCGGAATGTAGGCGAGTTCCCACGCGGTGAGAACGTTCGATACCCTGTTGTTTCGGTGGATAGAACGCTGTCTTGAAGACAATGTCCACGGTTACTGAGCAAGTGCGTTCCCACGTCGAGTCCAAACCGGGAGTTCATTTCAACGCGCTTGCAGCAGATCTCGATATCGCGACTGGCCAGGCACAGTATCACCTGCGGAAACTGCGCCGTGCCGGCGATATCGTCGCCGAAGAGATTCAGGGTAAAACGCACTATTACAGCCGGGAGTACGACCCCTGGGAGCGGCGTGTACTCGCCTTTGCCCGGCGGGAGACTGCGCGGACGATTCTCTTGCATCTTCTGGAAGCGGAGTCCCTGTCAGCAGACGAACTGACCGACCGGCTGGGCGTCGCCCGGAGTACGGTTTCCTGGCACGTTTCGGCACTGGCCGACGCAGAGATACTCGAGAAGTCGTACGGTGACCGGGGTCGTGTCGTCGTGACCCTGACTGACCCGGACGAGACACAGCGGCTGCTTGCGGCGGTTCGTCCGTCGCTTACAGATCGTCTTATCGACCGGTTCACGCGGCTGGTCGACGAAGGGCTCGCGGCCGCGGCAGACGACGGCTGAACTCAGGCCGCATCCGTCGCGAGCATCGCCCCCACAAACGTGAGTCCCCACCAGAACAGCAACGAAAGGGAGGCGACCCACGTCGGGACGAACGCCGACCGGCCCGGAACAGCGACGTACAGGACCTGATCGAACACGAGTCCGCGGTAGGCTCCCGCCGGGGTCATGGCGAGCGCGCCGCCGAGGGTGTCCGTGGTAACACCGGTGTCAAGCGCTGCGAATACCGCCAGATCACTTCCGACAGTGAGGACGAGCAGCCCGGCGAGTGCGAGCACAAGCGCCCGGCCCCGGCTGCCGGCGAGCGCTGACAGCAGGAACGCGATAGTCAGCGAGGAGAGCGCATACAGGACGGTCAGCGCGATAAACCGGATGAACAGGAACGGTGAGTCGACGCCGCGATGGCTCGCAAACACTGTCGTCTCCGGTCCTGCAGTCGTCGCCACGTTGATGCCCAGCGCCAGCAACGGACCGACGACAATAGTGAGCAACAGCAGGGCGCGGCCCGCGTACACTCCGCCGACGTACGCCCACGTCGACAGCGGATAGGTGTCGAGGATGTCGAGTTCGCCCCGGACGGCGGGGTCAGCAATCGCGCGATAGCCGACGGCAAAGGCAAGCGTCGGCACGAGTACTTCGACGGCGACGAGCGTATCAACGACGGTTGGAACGTAGCCGCCGGCTGGGCCACCGCCGGCGTGGGCGAGGCCGAACAGAACAACCCCCGTGACCACACCGAGGGCGATATATGTGCGTGTCCTGACTGCGCTCCGGACCTCTCGGACGAAGACCGTCCAGAAGCGACCGCCCGCTGTCATGGCTTCTCTCCCCCCGGCGCAGCGATAGTGGTTCTGTCCTGTTCGAGAAGCGCTGTAAACGTCTCGTGGAGCGGCCCGCCGGTCTGTTCCCGCAGAGATGCAACCGACCCGGTTCGGACAAGGCGACCGGACTCGAGCACAACCAGTCGGTCAGCCGTTTCCTCGACGAGTGGCAGTTCGTGCGAGCACAGAACCACGGCGCGACCGGCGTCGGCAATCGATTCGACGATGTCGAATATCAGACGGCTCATCGCCGGGTCGAGCCCGCTCGCTGGCTCGTCGAGCATCACAATCGGCGGGTCGCCGGCCAGTGCCTGCGCGATTCCCAGCAGGCGCGTCATTCCCCCGGAGAGTCCTGAGACGGGGCGGCTGGCCACTTCTTCGAGGCCGACACGTTCAAGCAGTCGGTCCGGATCGTCGTCGACGAGGTCCGCGTAGAATCCGGCCGTCTCCCGGACGCTGAACCCCGGCCGGAAGGTCGGCCGCTGTGGCAGGTAGCCCAGTTGCCGTTCGGCGTCAGGCCCGCTGTACGAGACGGTGCCGCTTGTGGGTCGCTCGACGCCCAGAAGCATGCGCAGGAGCGTCGTTTTCCCGGACCCGTTCGGACCGATGAATCCGGTGACGGCGTTGGACGGGATGTCGAGTGACACTTCTGAGACGGCCGTCACATCACCGTACGATTTCGTGACATCCGACGCCGTGAGGTACGTCTCGCCGGTCATGCTGGGTCCTCCATGGCTGTCTCGTTTCGAAGTCGCCTGACGGTCTCGGGATTCGCAGGGTCCGACAGAGGTGCCCTGTCGACGATGCTTCCCCGGCGAAAGCCGGGTGTGGTGCCGCGAAGCGCTCGGAGACCCCGGACGCTCGGGGCCGACCTGAGGGCGATGGCGGCGTCAGTCTGATGGAGCCGACGGTCGACGGAATCGGTGGGTGAGTAGGACTGGGCCAGCACCGGGCCAGTTTTGCCAGTGAGGTCGTACGCGCCGCTCCAGTAGTTCCCTCTGCCGTCGTGTGTGTACACGCGTAGCGGCCCCGGCCCGGAGACGGCGTGGCGGTCGTTTGCGATGAAATCGTTCTCGGTGACGATGTTCGACGGGACGACTGTCGACGCTCTCACACCGATGTCGTTCCCGTACAGGACGTTGTGCTCGTACAGGGACTGGTCGGCGTTGGTCGACATCGCCTGAGTAGTGTCGACCACCACGTTGTGCGCAATATAGCTCCGGGAGCCGGCTAACATGACGCCACTCCCGGAGTGGCGCACGTCGTTCCCGACGATGGCGTTCGCCACGGGGTTCGTCATGACGACGACACCAGCGTACTCCTGTCCCCGGGCGACGTTGTCGGCAACGAGCGACCGGGAGGTGTACATCAGGTGGACGCCGAAGCGGTTGTCCCGGAAGGTGTTGTTCCGGATGACGGTCCCGTCGGCCCGGTGGAGATACACGCCGTCACGCCCGCCGTTGAACACCGAGTCCTGCACGACAATCGGCCCATGCATCCCGATAACGCCCATAAACCCGTCCTGCCAGTCTGCCGTCCCGTTGACCGTGACGTTCTCGACGACCGAGCCGGATGCCTGTCGCAGAACGACGCCGCTTGCGGGCGTCTCGGCGGTGAGATTCGCGACGTACAGTCCTGAAACGTTGCGACCGGTCACGGCGGCGTCGCTGTTGCCGTAGGCGGTCGTGACGGTCGCGTCCCAGGCGCTGTCGTTGGCCGTCGCTGGGTCGCCGACTGTCCTGTTGCCGACGCCGACGATTTCGAACCCGGTGACGCCGACCCGGTCGGCGGTCACTGTCACGACAGTACCGTTCCCACCACCGTCGAGCGTCGCTCCGGAACCGCGGAGTGTGAGTGGTTTGTCTATCGTCACCTGCTCATTGTACGTCCCGGTCGGGACAACGACCGTCGTGTTCGGCGGGGCCGCATCGACGGCCGCCTGCACCGTTGGGGCATCGGTTCCGACTTCGACAGAGACAGGTCGGTCTCGACGCTGTCGTGTTGCCTGTACGATTGCGTTCGCATCATTTCGCCGCGGACCGACCTGTTTTCGGACTGCCGCCGCCTGCTGGAGGTCGAACGAGTGTGTCTTGAGGGCCTCCCAGTCGACGATTCGACCGCCACAGCTATCGGTGAACGCTTCGGCGTCGTCCCGGTCGGCGAACGGCACAACTGCCGACCCGGACGGGACCCGCGCCGACCCGTCGACGACGTAGTAGGCCTGATTAGCTTCGACCCAGTCCGGCGGCGTTGCGGTCCGGAGCGAGCCGTCGTCACCGCACCTGACTGGCCGGTCACTGTAGTCAGAAACGTACACCGCAAGTGGATAGCCGAACTGCTGCTCGTGCCCCGGTTCCGTGAGCGCGGTCACAGCCTGATCGATGCCGACGTAGCCGACAACGTAGCGGTACTGTGAGTAGAAGACTTGCGCCCGCGGAACGCTGATGCTCCGATTCCGGGCGATCTGTTCGTCGGCCATCGTGATCCCACGCTGGACAGTGTTATCAAACGGGACTGGTTCAGGACGGGCGCTGGTTGTATCGACGGCAAACGACATCGCAACGATCAGTGTGCCAAGAACTACCGCAAGGAGCGCGACGAGTTGCACAGTCGACAGGGCTAGTCGCATCTGCCGGTACTACGAGTGAGGCCCCATTACAGTATGTGGTGTGGCTCTCGAAACTGGCAGCGCACCCGCACACGGTCACCCACACCAGACCGGAGCACAGTTCTAGGGCGTTCAAGTGGCGTCGTTTTGCTACCCTGATAAAATCGCCTACGTTTTACCGGTCGGCTACTTGTAGCTGCACTCCCATTACTCAGCGTAGAAATGGGCACCGACCAGAACCGAAATCCCCGGGCCGAGCAGACAGTCTGTCCGTACTGCGGCGTCGGCTGTACGATACAGTACGCGGACAACGGAAAGGCGACCGGCACAGCGGGGCCAGTGAACACGAAAGGAGAGATCTGTCCGAAGGGTGGAGCCGCGTACGACGTGGTCGAACACGGGGACCGACTGACCGAGCCACTCGTCCGTGAGAACGGGCAGTTCGCCACTGCGCCCTGGGAAACCGCCATGGCTCGCGTGGCCGACCGGCTCAATGACATCGTCGACCAGCACGGGCCGGACGCCGTCGAGTTCTTCGCGTCCTCGAACTGCACGAACGAGGAAAACTACGTCTTTCAGAAGATTGCGCGGATGCTCGGCACCAACAACGTCGACAACTGCGCTCGCCTCTGTCATTCGTCGACGGTCGCCGCGATGAGCGAGCGGTTCGGTGCCGGAGCGATGACGAACACGCTCGATGACCTCGCGGAAACCGACTGTTTGCTCGTCACCGGCGCGAATCCGGCCGAACAGCACCCCGTCATTTTCCGGTCGTATTTCCTGCCGGCGATTCGGAACGGGGCCACGCTCATCCATATCGACCCGCGCGAGACGGACACGACCGATGCCGCCGACATCCACCTCGATGTTCGCCCCGGATACGATATCGAACTCCTCAATTCGATGGCGAAAGTCGTTCTCGACGAGGACCTCGTCGACGAGTCCTTTGTCGAGGAACGTACAACCGGCTATTCAGACTTGACGGCACATCTCGACAACGTCGACGTCGGATCGGATGCCGACGTAGCCGGCGTCGACCCGGAAACCGTTCGGGAGGCAGCCCGAGCATACGCCGAGGCCGATACAGCGGCAATCGTCACCGGGATGGGAATGAGCCAGCACACGTGCGGGACCGACAACGTCCACGCGCTGTTGAACCTCGCGCTGTTGACCGGCAACGTCGGTCGCCCGGGCACGGGTGTGAACCCCCTCCGTGGCCAGAACAACGTCCAGGGGGCCGGCGACGTTGGCGCGCTTCCCAGCGTGCTCCCCGGCTACGAACCCGTTACGGACCCGGATGCTCGACAGCGTGTCGCCGACGAGTGGGGTGTCGAGCCGCCGAGCGAACCCGGCCTGACGGAGACGACTGCGACACATCAGTTCGGCGACGCGGTCAAGGCTGCGGTGGTGTTCGGCGAGAACCCGGCCGTCACGGAACCGAACGCCAGTTCTGTCAGGGCCGGCTTTGACGACCTCGATTTCTGCGTCGTCATCGACCTTTTCGAGACAGCGACCGTCGACTACGCCGATGTCGTGCTGCCGGGAAGCAGCTGGGCGGAGAAAGCGGGGACCGTGACCAACACGGACCGGCGGGTGATGCGGATGCGGCCGAACGCCGATCTGCCCGGAAACGCCCGTCGGGACCTCGATATCCTCACAGACCTCGGTCATCGGTTGGTCGACCAGCCAGACGCGTTCGACTACGACGGGCCTGAAGCGGTGTTCGAGGAGCTAACGCGGGTCACTCCGCTGTACGCCGGTATGAGTTACGACGGCATCGGTGAGGGCTACCAGCGCTGGCCGTTCCCGGCAGAGGCCGATTCCGGAACCGACGTGCTCCACACGGAGACGTTCGCCTCGGGCGAACAAACGGCGCCGCTACGCCCAGTCTCGCCGACACCGCCAGCCGATGCCGTCTCCGGGGACCAGCTCGTGCTCACGACGGGACGCGCGCTCCAGCACTTCAACAGCGGCGCGCTCACTCGCCGGTCGGAGACGCTCATGCGAATGCGCGGAGAGGACGTGCTCGAAATCCATCCAGACGACGCTGCCGCTCGCGGTATCGAGGACGGCGATGCTGTCGTCGTGGAGAACAGCCGGGGCAGCGTGACAGTGTCGGCGGCTGTGACGGCGGCTATTCGGCCCGGTGTCGTATTCTGCACGTTCCACTATCTGGACCCGCTCGCAAACGCCCTAACCGGTGACTCGCTCGACCCGGTCGCCGAGATTCCCGAGTACAAGCATTCGGCGGTGACGGTGCGGAAGGCAGGGTAGCAGAGCCGGCGGGGGACTGGGCGTGCAGGTTGCCGGTTCGAACGGCTTGCGGAGCGTGGTCGATGCGCTCTAGACACCAATAAAACAGTTTCTACGTTTCTCAATGGAGTGGATTAGTCGCAATAGTAATTCCTGTCGGACGCGTAGATGAATGTATGTTGGATAGTCGAAAAAGTCGTAAGCTCAGTGCAGCAGTCGTCCTCTTCCAGGGGGTCGTGACTGCGCTCTTCCCGCAGATAAGTGTCAAGTTCATCAAATCCATGATCGGGAAGAACTTCGACAATGCGTCGGAGTTGCAGGTGAAGCTAGCGTATCGCCGGCAGTTGCGCGCAGTCGGCGTTGGTATGGTTGCCGCAGCCGGTACGGATCTCCTGTTGCAGAGCGCTGGAGAGACAGACGACGACCTGCCCGCGGCTGACGGGGACGGCGAATAGCGAAGGCAACAACATCGCCGGAACTCCAGTCTCCCAACTCCTTCATCAGCGAGAGTGGCGCGGACCGGTGGGGTTGAAGTTCATCACGCGGGCACCTTTCTCGAACACACTGAAGCCGGCTCAGTCGTCGCTGTCGACTGTCGCCTCGGTGCCGGCGGTACGGACCTGTGTGGCTTCACTCTCCACGTTAACGCCTTCCCAGTCGTGGTCCGTGTGGTACCCCTCGCGTTCTTTCGCGCTCTGGGCGACACGGATGAACTCCGCCTTATCACGGGCCGCAGCGATGGTCTGTCCGCCACAGTAGGAGAGTCCGGAGCGAATGCCGGCACAGAATTCCTCAGCCACAGCAGCGACCGAGCCTTTGTACGGAGTCAGTGCTTCGACTCCCTCGTCAGCGCTGACGTTGTTCTGTTTGTCGTCACGGTCTTCGGCCGCGGCGGTGGTCGCCATCCCCCGCGACCGCTTGTACTGCGTCCCGTCGACTTCGACGATCGCACCGGGAGCCTCCTCCGTGCCGGCAAAGAGGCTGCCGAGCATCACGGTATCGGCACCGGCCATGAGGGCTTTCACCGCATCACCAGACGTGCGAATCCCGCCATCCGCACAGAGGGTGATGTCAAGATCCGCAGCGGCTGTGGCGCAGTCATCGACAGCGGTCAGCTGTGGGACGCCGGCACCCGCGACCTTCCGGGTGGTACAGTGTGACCCTGGTCCGATGCCGACTTTGACACAGTCGGCTCCGGCGGCGGCAAGGTCTTCAACACCTGCGGGCGTCGCAACGTTGCCGGCGATGAGGTCAGTGTCGGGAAACTCGTCAGCGAGCGTCTCGACGGCATCAAGCGCCCGCTCAAGATGACCATGGGCTACGTCGACGACGAGCGCATCAACGCCGGCCGCAATGACGGCCGCGCTCCGCGCCACGTAATCCTCATTTATACCGACGGCAGCACCGACCCGTTCGTCCGCGGTCTTCACTTGCGTGACCTGTTCGGCCTGTTCGTCCGGCGTCAAGAAGCGATGCAACACCCCAAACCCGCCTGAACGCGAAAGCTCGATTGCCAGTGCTGCCTCTGTGACAGTGTCCATCGCGGCCGAGACGAGCGGCGTGTCTAGTTCAACGGTTGGAGTAAGGGGCGTCGAGAGGTCGATGTCGCTCCGACTGTCGACCGGTGATCGTTTCGGGACGAGAAGGACGTCGCCATAACTCAATCCAGTACGTAACTCGTTCATGCCCCGCTGCTAGTGTACCGCCTAGAACAAAAGTAGGTCGGATTGGAGAGTTCCCCCGGAAACGTGAGTGGCCGAAACAGAGGTTGCGCTCCAGCAAGGAAGCGGATGACGGGTGGCGGTGGGCACCGTGTGTGCCACCCACTGCAGTCAGAGGCACGATCGGGTTCTGAATCCGAGGCATGGGGTGAAACGCGTGGGCTCAAAGTATGAAGAAGCCCAGAGCGGGAGCCAGAACCCGTGTTTACGTAAGCCGCCGTTGGTCATATCTTTTGTGGTAAGCCTTAACACAGTGGCAGGTCTGCACAATCCAGTCAGCACCGGAACGCGCAACTCTGCCGATCACACGAACGAATGGTACGTTGCTGTGGGGTGGGAGAGGTGGGTGCAACGCACCATCGGAAGTCGTCGAAACTGACGATGGGGTCCGGCCCGGGCAATCGTGTGAGAATAGCCAGCGCGATTGGGCAGGCTCAGAACCCATCTAGCTCCGCTACCAGTATATATAAAATGCTTGCGGGATCCGTTCGCTGTCTGTTGGTTTGACCGCAAGTCGCACAGTTCTCACGGGCGTTACTCCCGTCCGGTCGCGTCAGCAATACACCCGAATGCTACTAGCGACGGAATGGTGGGCAGCCGGGGGGAGTGTGCACCGCACCATTCACGGTCGTCATCCACGACGACGGGTTCTGGACCCGGGCCGTTTGCTGAGGGTGCCCGGATTCAGTGGGGGAGAGGTGGCGCGGGAACCAGAACCCTATTAGAGATAATAGGGTTACTTGGGAATAACGACTGTGACGTTTTAGTTCATTTTATTGGCTCTGTGGTTACTGAGCGTCCGCAATCGCAGCATGGGCAGTCGCGATGAGCGCGCACCCGCTTGTCAGCCGGGATTATTCCACGGCTTCGAGGCCCGTAATCTCGAATCGTGTCCCACCCATCGAACTCTCAGTTGCGTGAATCTCCCAGCCATGAGCGTCAACGACTCGTTTGACGATGTTGAGACCCAGACCAGTCCCCGATTCGGAAGTCGAGTAGCCGGCCTCGAACACTTTTTCCCGGTCCTCGTCGGGGATGCCTGGACCGTCGTCTTCGATGTAGAATCCGTTGGCGTCTCCGAAAATCTCGCCGACTACCACAGTAACGTCTAGACCTGCGTGATCAATCGTGTTCCGGAACAGGTTTTCGAGCAGGTGCCGGAGTTGGTCGGGGTCAGCTTTTATCACTGGCTGTGCATCGGCCCCACAATCACAGTACAGCTCGGCCTCGTCTGCAGGGTCAGAGACAAGCTTCCACGCAGCCGCAGCGACTGCGTCGATTGCGACAGGTTCCAGTGACCCGATCTCTTGTTGCTCCCGCGCGAGCCAGAGGAGGTCCTCGACAATGCGTTCCATCCGATCAGTCGCGGTCTCGATCACATCGAGATGATCGCTCGACTGTTCGGCTTGAACGAGTCCAAGCCGACCCTGTATGACGTTGAGCGGGTTCCGCAGGTCGTGGCTGACAGTTGCGGCAAACTGCTCCAGCTGTTCTTTTTGATCCTGCAGTTCCCGTTCACGCCTCGTACGTTCGGCTATGTTTCGACCGGTGCCGACAAGCCCTATCATGGTACCGTCGGCGTCAGTTAGTCGGTCAGCAGTGAACTCGTAGGGAACGCGGTTCCCCTCTGCGGTACGGAAATCCGCTTCGATGGTCGAGTGCCCCGTTGTGAGCGCCTCCTCAATCGCCTTAGAGACTGCCTCCCGTTCCTCTTCCGGAAAAAGACTGCGTACGTCAAGGTCCGTCATCTCTTCGTCGGTGCACCCGGCCAGCTTTTCGAAGTGTTCGTTACAGCGCTGGACGTTGCCTTCGGAATCAAGCACGTAGAATATATCGGCAAGTGAATCGAGCGCCTGATCGATAAAAGTCCGTTCTGTCCGGAGTTCGTTTCGGATCTTTAGCGAGTGTATGGCGTGCGAGATGCTGTTCCCGAGTTCGGTGAGTAGCTCCTGTTCGTCCTCTGCGAAAGCGAACGGACGGGACGAATAGACGCACAGAAGGCCATAAAGCGTGTCATTGTATTCTAGCGGAACCGCAGCACTGCTCCGATAGTCGCGGTCGAGTGCTTCCTCTCGCCAGACCTCGAACGCCGGGTCAGCCTGAATGTTCTGCGACGTAGCAATGCGTCGGTGCTGGACGGCCCTGCCCGCGGGGCCCTGTCCGGTCGGAGAGTCGTCCGCCGTGACAACAATCGTATCGAGATACTCGTCTTCGACGCCGGCCCAGGCCTGTGGCTCGATTCGGTCTGTCTCAGGATTGGGCTCGCCGATCCAAGCAAAACGGTAGGGTTCAGAGTCGCTAATAATCTCACAGACACGCGTTTTGATCTCCGAGAGCGAACTCGCCCGGATGAGAGCCTGGTCGATACTGCTTACGAGAGCGCGAACCCGTTCAAGTTCAGCAGCGCGCTGATTGGTGCGGTACTGGTCGACGGCGTTTTCGATACGATTTGCGAGGAGTTCGTATCGTTCCGTGCCGTGCCCTTTCCGCAGATAGTCGGTTGCACCGGCGGCAATAGCATCGCTGGCGACCGCTTCGCTCCCCTCTCCGGTAAAAAGAATAAACGGGAGATCAGGGTACTCCGTACGGACGGTTTCGAGGAGTTCGATGCCATCTGTCTCGGGCATCCGGTAATCGCTGACAATACAGTCAATAGACCGCGTCGCGAGTCTGTCGAGCCCTTCAGCAGCACTCGTCGCAGGGACGACAGTGAGTTTATCTGATTGCTGTGTGAGTATTTCTGATGCCACATCTAAAAAGTCCGGTTCATCATCGATATGAAGCACAGCGATACTCGACATCTCTGACACGATACCGACTGTACCGAACTTCGGAGGATAAAGTTGCTGACCCGAGTATCAGAACCTATACTCTAATCTTGGACGTGGTATGTGTCAATAGCGGAAATTTTCAGCACTGAATCACCTGACACCCGTTATTTCTGATTTCGGCGGGTCGTAATAGTATCACAGATAAAAACCGGGCCACTCGACTGATAAAAGCCCACTACGTAGTAATTCCAATGGCCTACACAGGTGACAGGACTCCCGATTCAATTCAGGTTCTGTATGTAAACAACGATGGTGAGTTTGCTGAGCTAACACAGACGAAACTCGCACATCTCTCATCGGATTTTGACATGACAGCTGTCGGGACTGTGGAGGCTGCTCTCGACTCGCTCGAAACATCGACTATCGATTGTGTGGTCACCTCGTATTCACTGCCGGACGGGACGGGGATCGACCTCCTGAATCGGCTCCGGGCTGGCGAGTACGAACTACCGACGATTCTATTTACCGGCCGCGGGAGCGAGCGAATTGCGAGCGAAGCGACACAGGCGGGTGTTTCCGACTACATTCCGATCCGCGCGGGCCAGAACAGTTTCGAGGTGCTCGCGGGCCGCATCCAGACGCTCACCGATGCCGCTCGCAAACAGGCGGCCGCCGAGCGGCTATCCGACCGCTTCCAACGAACCTTAGAGCGGGCGACTGACGGGATTTATGCCGTCGACAGCCAATGGCGAATCGAATACGTAAACGAGAAGATGGCTAACCGGGTCGGCCGCGACCCCAAGGCTATCGTCGGTACGGTCATCTGGGAAGAGTTCCCCTCGGTAGTTGGGACGGAACTCGAAGACAAATACCGAACGGCAATGGAAACCGGTGACCCGGTGTCGTTCGAACAGTACCTTGGCGAACCCTTTGAGTACTGGGTCGAAGTGCGGGTATTCCCGGACGATGACGGGCTCACCGTCTTTTCACGTGAAACGACGGCCGAGCGGGAGCGCGAACTGGAACTGGAGCGCAGTGAAGCGATCCTCGAAACCATCCACGACGCCGTGTTCGTCCTGAACGATGAGGGGACGATCGAATTCGCGAACGCGGCGTCGAAACGGCTGATTGCCGGGGAACGGGCAACGCAGGTCGCGGGGCAGCAGTTAGAGACAGTCGTGGGTGACCGCGTTTCCACGTCTGATGCGGAGCAGTTTACATCTGCGGTCCGCTCGACGCTCAATGACATAGAGGGCGACGGTGGCGTCACGGGGTTGTACGACGCGGACTTACAGCTTGATATCACGACCGGTGGCAATAAACGCACACTTGATGTCCGAGTGACACCGTTCCAGAGCAACAAGAGCAGTCAAGCGCTTGTCGTTGCTCGGGACATCACGGAACAGAGCGAAGCCAAGCGACAGTTGGAGCGAGAGCGCGACGCGCTCCGGGAACTCCAGAATATCATGGCAAGCAGCGATGTCTCGGCCGAAACACGCCTTCACGAACTTCTCGAACTGGGGTGTCAAACGCTCGGTCTCGACATCGGCATCGTCTCACACATTCAGGGGGATGAGTACACGGTCACGGCAGTGCACGCGCCGACTGCCGAAATCGAATCCGGGGATCAGTTCGATATCGGATCGACGTACTGCGAAGAAGTCGTGGGCACAGATTCCCTCTGTTCGTTTACCGATGCGGTGGCCGACGGGAAAGAAACCCACCCAGCATATCGTGAGTTCGAGTTAGAATCGTACATCGGCGTCCCATTGGTCGTTGACGGGAGTCAGTACGGGACGGTCAATTTTTCGAGTCCCACAACGCGGGTCGCTCCCTTTGGAGCGCTCGAGCGGACGTTCGTGAAGCTACTCTCAGAGCTCGTGAGCGCCGAAATATCGCGTAGACAAGACCGGGCGGAGCTCCAGCGACAGGAGTTCCTGTTCGAACGAGTGCAAGACATCGCGGATATCGGTGTCTGGGAGTACTACCCGTCTACAGGCGACCTCGACTGGTCCGATGGAGTGCGTCAGATTCACGGGGTCGACGACGATTACGAGCCGATTATCGACGACGCAGTCGAGTTCTACCATCCTGAGGACAGGGGGACGATTACAAGGGCCGTCGAGCGGGCAATCGAGGCCCGGGAGTCGTACGATCTCGATCTCCGAATCGTTCGGACAGACGGTGAGGTACGCGATGTTCGGGCATGGGGGGAGCGCGTCGACGGTTCGCAGGGCGACGAGCCCGTGCTTCGGGGGGTTTTCCAGGATATCACCGAGCGACGAGCCGAGGAGCGCGCGCACCGAGAGCTTGCAGAGGAATACGAGGCGCTGCTCAACACCTCCGGTGACGCCATATTCATGCTCGATGTCGAGACAGCCGGTGACGAGCCAGCGTTCGAGTTTGCACGACTCAGCCCCGGCTACGAGTCGCAGACAGGACTCACTACCGAGGACGTTCGAGGGCAAACACCGCGGCAAGTCTTCGGTGACGAGCGCGGTGCTGAGCTCGCAGCGAACTACACTCGCTGTGTCGAACAGCGTGCGCCAATCTCGTATCGTGAGGAGCTGGACATCGCTGACGACGCACGGTTCTGGGATACGAGCCTCGCACCGGTCATCCTCGAAGACGAAATCGTCCGGATCGTCGGCATCGCCCGCAACGTGACTGAGCAGGTCGAGCGGGAACGCAAACTCGAAGCGACGAACCAGCGACTGGAGTCACTCATCGAGGCGACGCCGCTCACTGTCATGGAAATCGACACGGACGGGACGGTCATCCGCTGGAACGATGGAGCCGAGAATATGTTCGGCTGGTCGAGCGAAGAGGTACTTGGCGAATTCAATCCGATGGTCCAAGACGAGCACGAGGCTGAGTTCGCCTCTCACCGGGAGCGCGTATTGAGCGGCGAGCCGATTCGGGGCAAGGAGGTACGACGGAAGACGAAAGCCGGTGAGGAACTAGATCTGCTCCTGTCGGCTGCCCCAATCACTGCTCCCGACGGAGAGATAGCGAGCATACTGGCCGTGTTAGAGGACATCACTGAGCAGAAACAGTTAGAGGCGAAACTCCGGTCGCTGCAGGAAACAGCACAGCGGCTCAGTGGCGCACGGTCGAATGACGAGATCGGAGACATCGCGATCGAGGCTGCCGTCGAGATTCTCGGGTTCGAACTCACCGGTATCTGGGAGTACGCCGACCGGACCGACGAGCTTGTTCCGCTGTCGGCGAGTGCAGCCACGAGGGATCGGTTCGGTGAGCTGCCACGTGTGCAGTCCGATTCGGCGTTTGTTTGGGAGGCGTTCCAGGCCTCAGGAGTGCGTCGATACGACGACATCCAGTCCGTGACATCGTTCGGCGAAACCGGCACGGCTCTCAGAAGCGGTCTGTTCGTTCCGCTGGGCGAGTTTGGGCTTATCGGCGTCGGAACGACACAGGAACAGACCTTCTCTGAAGCGGACGTGGATTTGTTCCAGATACTGGGTGCAACTGTCGAAGCAGCATTCACACGCGCAAGCCGCGAGACCGAACTGCAGCGACAGAACGAGCGGCTCGATGAGTTTGCCAGTGTCGTCGCCCACGATCTCCGGAATCCGCTGTCCATCGCCATCGGGTTTCTCGACATTGTCGAGGAGACAGGCGACCTCAGTCACGTAGACCGGATCGAGGCGGCACATGATCGCATGGAGCGGCTGATCGACGACCTCCTGACGCTATCGCGCGGTGAGACCACAGTTACGGATGCGAAACAGATCGACCTCAAGGCTGTGACGACGGAGGCCTGGGGATACGTCGACACCGCTGAAGCGACGCTGACGGTTGCTGACACGGTCCCGACAGTGGCTGGTGACGCCGGGCGGTTGACGCAGCTATTCGAGAACCTCTTCAGAAACGCTATCGAGCACGGCGGGGACACCGTCACCGTCACTGTCGGGCAGTTAGACGGCGGCGACGGGTTCTACGTCGAAGACGACGGTGACGGGATTCCCCCGGGGAAGCGTGAGGAGGTGCTCGAACACGGCGTCACGTCTACCAAAGGGGGTACTGGCTTCGGACTCTCAATCGTCGAAGACATCGCCAATGCGCACGGCTGGAGTGTCCGTGTGACAGACGGCTCTGCTGGCGGGGCGCGGTTCGAGTTCTGCTACTGAGAGAAGCACAGTAGCGACTTCTCGGCGCTGGGACGCAGGCGTGGAACCCGTTCCGGGACCGGCAGAAACAGAACTACGGCCAGAGCCCGCGCGCTTCGTGGGCCTCAGCGATGCGTGAAAGGGCGACGATGTATGCCGCATCACGCCACGTGATGTCGCGCTTTTCGAACTCCGTCCGAACGGCGTCCCAGGCCGCTCGCATCTCTTCGTCGAGTTCATCGTTTACGCGCTCAAGCGACCATGACCGACGGTTGATGTCCTGTAGCCACTCGAAGTAGCTCACCGTGACGCCGCCGGCGTTCGCCAGAATATCCGGAATCACGACGACATCGCGGTCAGCGAGAATTGAGTCAGCAGTGGACGTAGTCGGCCCGTTCGCCCCCTCAACGACGAAATCCGCGGCGATGTCGTCCGCGTTCGCCTCGGTGATGACGTTGCCGAGTGCTGCCGGAATGAGAACGTCGACGTCCAGCGTCAGCAGTTCGTCGTTCGAAATCACGGTGTCGGCGTACTCGGTGACCGCTTCCGGTTCCTCGTCGTGTGACGGGACTGTCGCGGTATCGATTCCGCCGGGGTCGTACATCGCCCCGTTCACGTCGCTGATCGCGACGACAGTCGCACCCTGTTCGTCGAGTAACCGTGCTGCGTTCGCACCGACGCTGCCGTAACCCTGTACCGCAACAGTGGTGTCCGACAGTGGCTGGTCGTAGTACTCACAGACCTGCTGTGTGATAATCGCGACGCTCCGGCCGGGCGCGTCTTCACGCCCCTTGCTCCCACCGACGATAGGCGGCTTGCCGGTGACGACGCCCGGTATCGTCTCGCCCTCTTGCATGGAGTAAGCGTCCATTAGCCAGGCCATCGTCTGTGGGTCCGTTCCCATGTCCGGGGCTGGTATGTCTCGGTTCGGACCGATGACCTCGCGGAGTTCCTGTGCGAACCGGCGGGTGAGCCGTTCTTTCTCGTCTCGGCTCAGCGTTTTCGGATTGACCGCGATACCGCCTTTCGCGCCGCCGAAGGGGAGGTCCATCACCGCGCACTTCCAGGTCATCCAGATCCCGAGTCCGACGCACTCATCCCTCGTCACGTCGGGATGATAGCGGAGGCCACCTTTGTACGGCCCTCGGACGCTATCGTGCTGTGCTCGAAACCCGGTGAACACTTCCACCGTGCCATCGTCCCGCTCAATCGGGACGGTGACCTCGTGGACGTTTTTCGGGTGGTTCAGCCGTTCGACGATGTTCGGGTCGATATCGAGGTGGTCCGCGGCTCTGTGGAGCTGCAGCCGGGCTGTTTCGAGCGCCGTTTCCGACCCTGACGACGACTCACCCGACGGAGAGGCGGAGGTCAGTTCCGGTCCCATCGTTATTCCAGCGGTGTCAGTCGGTTGCGCATTTCGCCGCCGCAGTCCCGACAGTTCTCCGGTTGGCTCTCTGCAGTGATGACTGTGCCACACGCAAAGCACTCGTACGGTGTCTTCTCGTCGTGGTCTTGCTCTACATCTCTCATGTGTATTCACGAGTGACGGTGTCCGACCGCCAGCACTCGACTAAGGAATAGAAGGACATCAAAGGAATATTCAGAGGTTAAACAAAGAAGTAGGGTGAGATTGGCTTGTTTATTATTGAACCCCCTTCACGACTCAAGACCCGGGACGCTCCGCTCTTCGAACAGTGTGGTGAACAGTTTCCGCTGGGCAGTCCGGACATGCTGGTAGAACGCCGGTGGGGAGATTTCGAGCATCGTCGCGATGTCTTCGCCGGACTTCGTGCGCGGTGACTCGAAGTAGCCGCTGTAGTAGGCGGTCTGGATCACTTCGAGTTGCCGCTCCGTGAGGTCCGTGAGGAACTCCGAACCCCGGTCCTGCTCGACACCCCGTTCGAGCGTCTCCTTGCGCTTGAGTTCAACGCCAGAGAAGGTACTATCGACCAGTTGCGCGATATTTCGAACGTCGACGCTCTGTGGCACATCAACGACGAGTGTCGTTCCCGCCGAGTCTGCGGTCGCTTCCCGGAAGATAGCGCCGTGGTCGGCGAGTTCTATGGCGAGGAACGGCTGTGACAGCTCCAGTCGCAGGACGCCGGTGTCAGTGTCATCGTCGCTTATCTCTGTCACGTCGTCAATCGTCGTCATATCGGCCGCGGCTGCCGCGACTGTTTGCACGTCAGCATCTTCGACTGTAACGAACACGCTGTTGCCGGCCGGCGCGTGTTGGATGCCACCCTCGTAGGAAAGCGTACACCCCACAGACCGGGCCAGTCGCGACAGGAGGAACCGCTCGTCATCGATGGCGAACTCGACGCGGGTCACCGAGGTCGTGAGCAGCGCGTGTTTCCGTTCGATGGCGCTGAGTGCCGAGGCAATCGTTTCGCCGAGTTCGTGCAACACAGTGCGCGTTGTCTCGTCGAACGCGTCTTTCGTGTCCGCATAGATGGTGAGAATCCCGTGCCTGAGGTCGTTGTACACGAGTGGGATACTCAACACAGAGAGGAAATCGCGCGTGAGTGCGTCCGACCGCCACGGCGCGTTTCGGAGGTCGGCGGCGACGTTGGGAATCATCGTCACGTCGCCGGTCGCAGCCGTCTGGCCTGCGGGCTCGGTCTCAGAGGGCGCGACGGTGACTTGCTGACTGTCGAGATACCCCTGTTCGGTGCCGGCCCACGCTCGCGGTTCGACGGTACTACCTCCCGGGTCGACACTCCCGATCCACGCAAACTTGAATCGGTCCGTATCAGTCAGCCGTTCACAGACAGTGTGGTTGATCTCGTCCTGCGTTTCGGCGCTGACGATTGTCTGGTCTATCTCCCGAATCGTGTTGTTGATGTGATTCAGGGCGGTCAGTTGCTCGTTTTGCCGCTGGAGTTCGCGGTCCTGTTCCCGGAGCTGGGATTCCCGGACGACCCGGTCAAGGGCGGCTTCGGCGGTCGCTGCGAGCAGGTCGGTGAGTTCCTGTGTCACGTCGTCGAACACCCCGACCGCAGTCGACCCGGTGACGAACACGCCGTGATTGCCGAGCGGAATGAACATCACGCTCCGGAGGTCGGTCGCCCGGTTTTCCAGCCGATCCGACGTATGGACGTCGTCGAACACGAGTGTCTCGTCGTTGACGAAGGTGTGGCTCGGGAGCGTGTCGTCGTTCGTTCGGACGGCCGGCAGCGGCCCGTGGTGTTCGGTCATCGCCTGGGACTGTGCCACTGGCTGGAGTTCGTTCGTCTCGGCGTCGTGCAGATAGATGGCACTCGCAGAGACATCGAACACACTGAGCACGTCATCGACGATATGCTGGGCGATTTCCTGATTGGTCTCTGTGTAGAGGAACTTCCGTGCGGTCTCCTGCAGCGTCGTCAGTGCTTCCTCGCGCTGTTTCCGTTTCGTGATATCCCGGCAGCTATACAGCAGCGTTCCGTCCTGAATCGAGACTTCGCGGACGTTGACCAGCAGCGTGTGCTCGTGACCCGCTTTGTCGGTGACGGTACACTCGATGTTCTTGAGAACGCCCTTCTCGGCGAGTTCCGCTCGGTCGAACAGGTCCTCACCGAGGAGCGTATCGATCGTTTCCTGCTCGCGGATCTCGTCGTCGGTGTAGCCGAAGATGAAGTGGACGTTCGGGCAGACGTAGGTGTACTCTCCGTCCTCGTTCGTCATGAGAACGGTGTCGGTCATATTGCTGAGCGTAACTCGGTGGAGCTCCTCGGACTGGCGGAGGTCGCGGTCGAGGGTGACCTGCTCCGTGATGTCGATTCCTTCGATCACAATCGAGGTTACGTCGCCGAAGTCGTTCTCGACCGGCCGAACTGAGAGCTCGATAACGCGGTCTGTGGCTGTGGTCGGCTGGTGGACGACCACGTTCCCGAACTGCCCGTCGCGTGCGGCTTCTACGAGTTGCCGGATGTCGCGTTCAGTTGCCTCGGATCTGGACCACCACGGCAGCGTCCAGAACGGGTCACCGATGACCGCGTCCACGTCCTCGTCAATCATCGCCTGTCCCGTCTGATTCACACGGGCGAGCGAGCCATCCGGGTCAAGGACCCACGTGGCCGTCTGTGTGTCGTGAAAGACGGCGTCGAACTGCCGTGCCCGTTTGCGCTGCATGGTCGCTCGCCGCGTGGATCGGAGCACCTTCTCGGTTCGTTCGACCAAGTCGTCTATCCGCAGGCCGTCTGTCCCTGTGAGGGGGATATAGTCGGAAACGCCGGCCTCGATTGCCTCACTCGCCAGGGCCTCACTGCCGTCCGTTGCCCCGAGAACGACTGGAGGGTCCGGAGCCGAGTCACGGAGCTGTCGGACCACGTCGATGCCACTCCCGTCGCCGAGTGTCGCTGCCGTGACCATGCAGTCGACTGAGCGCTGACGCGCTATGTCCAGAGCGGCCGGTGTTGTCCCGGCGGTGAGGATAGTGGCCCCAGTACTCGATGCAAGCGCATCCGAGAACTGCTCGCACCAGTTCGTAGAACCGACCACGAGTACCTGTGCCGTGTCGAGCGGATTCCCGGCGTCACTCATCTGCCTCTCCCGGGCACGGAGCTATCACTGAGGCCACTGTCGCGGTGAGTGGACACTCGTTCGTGATGCCGCCACCTGTCGGAAACGAAGGGGTTCAGTCGCCGGAATGTGGATGTGGGGTTCAATAATAAACACCTAATGTCCGATATACTTCGTTGCTAAACAATTTATTATTTCCTCATTCCTGCGGTCGTTCCGATAGAGTGCCATGGGTCGACGACCGGACCGCACGGAGAGACATGACGGACAGCACATGGACTGACACAGGCGGTCCTCGCTCGTCGTCCAGAGGTCCAGCGGCTCCCGTCCCAGATCAGCTATGATGGACGTACAACGTCGCTTGATGGAAAAGAGAGCTATCAGGCACATCGAGGCACCGATGTCGGTACCAGTGTTCCAATCCGTGACCCGGATCTGGCACTTCCCCAGCGGAGACGCTCTGCTCGAACGTACCGGGCATCGCGACTGCCTGATTCCGGACGTCGACCGGGTCGATGTTCCAGTGCGCGGAACGGAACAGGTTGCGGATGCTGTGGCACTCGATACGGACACCACTGTTCGGATAACAGATAAAACAGGAAATATAGTAGTAACAAAATTTGATAGTAATTTGAATATAGGATAATATTTCCTGAGCTAAAGCGCCGACGTAAGCCGCTCTGTTAGCTTTATCTGTAACTATACATATGATTATTTTCTGGTAAAAATGGATAGCTTTTGGTATCTCGATGGGTCTCATGGACACATGTCTGATGTAAATCCGTACCAGAGCCTGCGGACGCAGATCGATGCAGCAGCACAATACGTGGACATCTCAGAGGGACAACTGGAACGGCTGAAAGCACCCGAGCGTATACTGGAAACAAACCTCTCTGTCGAGATGGACGACGGGTCAGTCGAGGTGTTCCGTGCGTATCGGTCGCAGTTCAATGGTGACCGTGGCCCGTACAAGGGCGGAATCCGCTATCACCCGCAAGTAGACCGCGACGAGGTCAAGGCGCTTTCGGGGTGGATGGTGTACAAGACGGCGACGAGCGACATCCCGCTCGGCGGTGGGAAAGGCGGCATCGTCATCGATCCGAGCAACTATTCCGAGAGCGAACTCGAACGGGTCACGCGCTCGTTCGCGAAGGAGCTGACGCCACTGATTGGAGCCGACCGCGACGTGCCTGCCCCTGACGTTAACACGGGCCAGCGCGAGATGAACTGGATCAAGGACACCTACGAGACACTGGAACACACGACCGAGCCCGGCGTCATCACCGGAAAGGACCTCGCAAGCGGCGGCAGCGAAGGCCGCGTCGAAGCGACCGGACGGTCGACAGTCGTCGCGGCGCGTGAAGCCTTCGAGTATCTCGGCAAGGACCTCAAAGGCGCGACGGTGGCGGTCCAGGGCTACGGGAACGCCGGCTGGATCGCGGCGAAACTCATCTACGAGATGGGGGCCAATGTCGTCGCCGTGTCCGATTCGAGCGGGGCGATCTACAGCGAATCGTCGTTCGACCCCGTCGCAGTCAAGGACTACAAACGCGAAACCGGGAGTGTCATCGGCTATCCGGACGCAGCGGCGGAATTAACGAACGATGAATTGCTCACACTCGATGTCGATCTGTTGATCCCGGCCGCCCTTGAGAACGCCATCGACGAGTCTCTGGCACGTGAGATATCCGCGGACGTTATCTCTGAGGCCGCGAACGGTCCGATTACTCCCGCAGCAGACGACGTTCTCAGCGACCGCGAGACGCTGGTCATTCCAGATATCCTCGCGAACGCGGGCGGCGTCATCGTCTCGTACTTCGAGTGGGTCCAGAACAGGCAGCGCTTCTACTGGTCCGAAGAGCGCGTGAACGAGGAACTAGATTCGATTATCGTTGAGCAGTTCGAGAACCTCGTCGATGCCTACGAGGAGCGAAACCTCCCGTCCCTCCGAACCGGCGCATACGTCGTCGCACTCCAACGGGTCATGAACGCCAGCGAGCAGAACGGAACCTGGCCGTAACGGGTTCCGGACCACATCTGGCCGCCGCGCCCGTTACTGTATTTGGGAGCGCTCTGTCACCAAACGACACGATATTAAGGCCATCCAGTGACGAAGGCAACTATGCCAACCGACCGGGTCACAGTCTCTCTCGACGAGGAGACCAAAGAGACGTTAGAAAGTCTCGCCGACCGAACTGGGGAGAGCCAGAGCCAACTGATCCGCGAGTCGATCGCGTTCTACGCGGCAAACTTCGACTCAGCCCATGCGAGTGACAGCGACCACCTTCAGACGTACTACGAGATGCTTTCGACGGGCGAGCACGTCCTGCTGGACATCGACTTGCTGCACGCACTCCTGAGTCAGTTTACCGACCCGGACGAACGTGATGAGGAGGTTCTGGACATGGTCGATCAGGTGGCGCAGTACCACGCACAGGAGTACGCCGAGCGGTTCGATTCGCTCGAAGACGTTCTGGAATGGCTCTCACTGTGTGGGTTCCTGACCGTTCGCCGCGACGAAAAGGGAAGTTTCCACGTGGTGTTCCCATCTGAGTCGGTGCGGTGGTTGATAATCCGGTTCATCCGTGGTAGCATTACTGCCCTCCCGTTCGAAATCGAAATCGAAGAGAGTGTTTCCAAAGTACTGTTAAGAGAACGGAAGCCGTGAGTACCCCCGCTCTGGACCCGGATAGACTCGTATCCGGGGAGTGAATGTTTCGTACTAGTTTCTCACCGGGTGCCACAGAGTTCATACGACCGATGTTCCGGATACACACAGGTCTTAACAATGTTTTTGCTTACCTGCCGGGACCGTGACAGTGGCTATCAAAACTAACAATCATGAGCATTACAAAACGACTCAAAGCCGTCGGCCCAGGAGCGATGGTCGCCGCCGCGTTCATCGGCCCAGGCACGGTCACGACTGCGAGCGTCACCGGGGCAGAGTTTGGCTACGCGCTCCTGTGGACAATGGTCTTCTCAATCGCTGCAACGATTGTTCTCCAGGAAATGAGCGCGCGGCTGGGCCTTGTCTCGGGGGAGGGGCTCGGCGAAGCACTTCGAGAGCGGTTCGACAATCAAATCGTCGAGTACGTGAGTATATTCCTCGTTGTCGGCGCCATCGGCGTCGGAACCGCCGCCTACGAGGCCGGGAATATCCTCGGCGGTGCCGCAGGGCTCGCGACGATCACAGGTATCGACTCGACAGTGTGGGGAGTCGTGATGGGACTCGTGGCCGGACTCCTGCTCTACACTGGGCGCTACAAACTGATCGAGCGAGCGCTCATCGGGCTGGTCGCCGTGATGGCGTTCTCGTTCGTAGCATCGGCCATCCTTATTGGTCCTGACCCGGGTGCGATTGCGATGGGGTTCGTCCCCGGTATCCCCTCGGGGTCGCTGTATCTCATCACCGGCCTCATCGGAACAACCATCGTCGGGTACAACCTGTTCCTGCACGCGAGTAACGTCCAGGAGCGGTGGAGCGGTCCCGACGATATCGGTCACTCGCGCATCGACACAGTGCTGTCAATCGTTGCGGGCGGCGTGATCACGATTACGATCATGGTGACCGCGGCCGCAGCATTCGAGCCCGGCACCCAGATCAGCGATATCGGTCAGATGGCCGAACAACTGCGACCCATCGCGGGACCGTACGCCGAACTGTTCTTCAGCATCGGCATCTTCGCCGCCGGATTCACGAGCGCGACGACAGCGCCGCTTGCGGGTGCGTGGGCGACCACAGGTGCACTCGGCTGGGATTCAGACATGCAGAGCACACAGTTCCGCGCCGTCTGGGGGACCATCCTCAGTGTTGGGGTGCTTTCGGTGTTGCTGGGTGGCAGTCCCGTCCAGATTATCGTGTTCGCACAGGTTGTTAACGGGATTTTATTGCCCATTGTCGCGGTGTTCTTGATATACGCGATGAACCAGCGGGACCTCCTCGGCGAGTACACGAACGGGTCGATAGCGAACGCCCTCGGCGCGATTGTGACGCTCATCGTCGTGTGGCTCGGGGTTCGGACGCTGCTCAGCGTCGCGGGGGTGCTGTAGATGGGCGGCCGGCGGATCGGTGTCGACGTCGGTGGCACTTTCACTGACGTGACGCTGTCGCTCGACGGCGAACTCGTGACCGCAAAAGTCCCGAGTACCGAAGACCAGAGCGAGGGCGTCATCGCCGGGATCGAGAAGGCCTGCGAAGCGGCTGCAATCGACCCTGAGACCGTAAGCGAGTTCTCTCATGCGATGACCGTCTCGGTCAACGCGCTGCTCGAAGAGGACGGCGCAAAGACCGCGCTCGTCACGACCGACGGGTTCCGAGACGTTCTGGAAATCGGCCGCCAGGATCGCCCGTCGCTGTACGACCTGTCCGCCGAAAAGCCGACACCGCTGGTTCCCAGACGCCGACGCTTCGAAGTGGCCGAACGAACGACCACCGACGGTATCGAACAGCCCGTCGACGAGAGCGAAGTGCGGGCAATCGCCGAGCAGTTGCGCGAGATGGCTGTCGAGTCCGTTGCCGTCTCACTGCTGCACGCGTACGCGCATCCCGAAAACGAAACGCGCGTCGCAGACATCCTGCGGGATGAGCTCGACGTGCCCGTCTCAGCCTCACACGAAGTCCTCGCCGAGTTCCGCGAGTACGAACGAACCTCGACGACGGCCGTCGACGCGTACGTACGACCGGCGATTGACCACTACGTCAGTCACCTCACCGACCGTGCTCGGGACCTCGGGGTCCCACAGCCACGGATCATGCAGGCCAACGGCGGCATCACCGACGCTGATACCGTCCGGCGGAACGCTGTGACGACTGTTCTCTCGGGCCCTGCCGCCGGCGTCGTAGGGGCAGGTTCGATGGCGGCCGACGAACAGGACGGGCTGGTCACGTTCGATATGGGTGGGACCTCTAGCGACGTGAGTCTCGTCCGTGATGGCGAAGCGGAACGGACGACGGAGGGCGTCATCAACGAGCGGCCGATCAAGACGCCAATGGTCGACGTCGAAACAGTCGGAGCCGGCGGCGGGTCCATTGCCTGGGTTGACGCCGGGGGGGCACTCCGGATTGGACCACGTTCCGCTGGGGCCGAGCCCGGCCCCGCCTGCTACGGGAAGGGCGGGACTGAGCCGACCGTCACCGACGCGAACCTCGTGCTGGGCTACATCGGCGAAAGCACTAGTCTGGGTGGCGAACTATCACTCGATGCCGATGCCGCCCATGACGCGCTTACCGACCTCGCCGACGAAGCGGGCCTCGACGGTCCCCTCGACGCCGCTCGTGGCGTCTATCGCGTTGCCAATGCGAACATGACCAGAGCCATTCGCTCCGTGACCGTCGAGCGCGGGTACGACCCGCGGAAGTTCGGGCTGGCTGCGTTCGGAGGTGCTGGGCCGATGCACGCGGCCTCCATCGCAGCTAGCCTCGATATGGATCGGGTGGTGATTCCACGCGCCTCCGGCGTGCTATCAGCGTACGGCCTGCTCGCCGCCGACGAGAAGCGCGACGCCGTACGGACGTATCAGCGCTCGCTCGACGCTGTCGACCCCGACGATGTCGATGCAGTCTACGAGGCGCTGGCCGAAGAACTGTTAGCCGAGGTCAGCGACCGCGAGGCGGCGACAGTGCGTTACTCCGCCGACCTCCGGTACGCCGGCCAGAGTTTCGAACTGACCGTGGATGTCGACCGGCCGTTCGACACCGCGGACGCACGCGAGCGGTTCGGCACAGCCCACGCGTCCGCGTACGGGTATCGAGCGGACGAGTCGGTCGAACTGGTGAACTGTCGCGTGACGACGACCGTCGAACGAAGCGCGCCGCCGGTCGAGTACGCCGCCGAGGGCGACCCACAGAAGGGGTCCCGAGAGGCGGTGTTCGCCGACGAGGTCCGCGAAACGCCGGTCTACGGGCGGGCGCAACTGCCACCTCAGGATAGAATCGACGGCCCCGCGATTATCGAGGGCGATGAGAGTACAATTGTCGTCCCGCCGGCCTGGAACGTCCGGGTCCGCGATGACGGGACGCTGATTGCGGCGGTGAGCGACACATGAACGACGAAGCCACAACACCGAGTGACGAACAGGAAGCAATCGACCCTGTAACGCTGGAAATACTCAGGAACCAGCTTGAGAGTGTTGCAACCGAGATGGGTCACGTGCTCATCCGCGGTGCGTACTCGCCGAACATCAAGGAGCGCCAGGACTGCTCGACGGCGCTTTTCGACGCGTCGGGTCGGATGGTCGCACAGGCGGAACACATCCCGGTACATCTCGGCGCAATGCCCGATGCGGTGGATGTTGTCCTCCAGAAGGACCCGAAGCCGGGTGACGTGTTCATCGTTAACGACCCGTTCGCCGGCGGGACACACCTGCCGGATATCACGCTCGTCTCGACGATAGCACCCAACGACGAAGTGATTGGGTATGCCGTCTCGCGAGCCCATCACGCCGACGTTGGCGGGAGTTCGCCGGGGAGCATGCCGCCGGGCGCACAGGAGATTTACGAGGAAGGGCTCCGCCTGCCTGCCGTCCGACTCGTCGACGGCGGCGAACCCAACGCGGCGGTTCACGACCTCATCCGTGCCAACGTCCGAACGCCTGACGAGCGCGAGGCGGACCTCCGTGCTCAGCGCGCTGCGAACGAACGAGCCGAGGAGCGCATCGGTGAACTTCTCGAAGAACACGGGTCGATCCTGCTTGATGCGTTCGATGCCGTCATCGAGTACTCCCGAGAGCGGGTCGAGGCGGAACTCGACGCGCTCCCGGACGGGACGTATCGAGCGCAGGATATCCTCGAAGGCGACGGCGTGACCGACGATGACATCCCGGTCGAGGTGGCCGTCACGATCGATGAGGCCTCGATTTCCGTCGACTTCGCCGGGACTGCCGAGCAGGTGGCGGGCAACCTGAACGCGCCACTCTCGGTCGCAAAGAGTGCGGTCTACTTCGTCGTCCGGGCCATAACCGACCCGGAGATTCCCCCGAACCACGGCTGTTACGAGCCGGTGTCCGTGTCCGCACCAGAAGGGTCAGTGCTCAACCCGGACGCGCCAGCAGCGGTCGTCGGCGGCAACGTCGAGACGAGCCAGCGCGTCATGGATGTCACGCTGGCGGCGCTCGCCACGGCCGTCCCCGACAGGGTTCCCGCCGGTGGACAGGGGACGATGAACAACCTCATCATCGGCGACCGAACCGGCGATTTCACGTATTACGAGACGATCGGCGGCGGGTTCGGTGCCCGGCCCGAAAAGGACGGGATGGACGGCGTGCAGGTCGGTATGACGAACACGCTCAACACGCCTGTCGAAGCGATGGAGACCGAGTATCCGCTCCGGGTCGAGCGGTACGCGCTGCGTCCGTCGAGTGGCGGCGACGGCCGATACCGTGGCGGACTGGGCCTCGAACGCACGGTCACCGTCGAGACCGACGCAACCGTGTCACTGCTGACTGAGCGCCGACGAACGGCCCCCGATGGAATCGACGGCGGCAAAGACGGCGCGACAGGAGAGAATCTTGTCGACGGCGAGCCAGTGCCCGCGAAGGCGTCCGTTGATGTCGAGGCCGGGTCGACCATCTCCGTCAGAACACCCGGCGGCGGCGGACACGGCAACCCAGCAGAGCGTGACCCGGAAGCCAGGGAACGTGACCGACGCGATGGAAAGGTAGCCGACCGGTGACGTGCGGGTTCAGTTGTCCCAGATAAAGTGCGACCGAGCCACGAAGCGTTTTGTTTCGAGCGTGACTCTCATACGAGGGCAACACGATACTGTGTACTGAAATGAAGGTCCCGGTCGGAATCACGACCCTCCACCTCTCACAGAGGAGTGCGCTTCTGTTGCTCCTTGCCACCGGCCTTCTCGGGTTCGGCGGGTACGACTACGTCCAGCAGTCACAGGCGGTCGGCAACGCTGTAGCCGTCCAGGCGACCATCACCGACGCTCGTGTCGATCGAATGGACGGCGGACGAGGAATCGACTACGAGCCGGAGATTCACTACACGTACCAGTATCAGGGCGAGACATACACCAGCGAGCAGGTGTTCCCGAGTACGGGCGTACGGACGTACTCCGACCGATCGAGGGCGGAGTCGGTGGTCGACTCATACGAGCCGGGTACAACCACCCGCGCGTACGTGTCACCGGCCGATCCAGACGGCGCGTTCCTCATTCGAGAGCGGACGCCGTTCCCACTGCGAGCCATCGCTGCAGGCGGCGTTCTCGCTGCCATCGGCGTGCTGTCCGGACTGGGAGCCAAGAACCCGGGTCAACAGGAGCTACGTCCGGCGAGTGAGAGCCAGCCAGCGCCTCGCGAGTCATGGGTTGTCCGCCACGGCAAGGCTCTCCACCGGCTATCGAAACAGCTTCTCGGGGCCTGCTTCGTCGGGTTCTGGCTCTCGATGGTCACGCTGGTGTTCGGCCTTCTCAACACCCCCGGTGAATTTGGAGGGCCGCCACAGGAGGTGCAGGTGGACCTTCTGGGTCCGGTCGGCCTCCCGATGATCGCAGGGGTCTGCTTCTGGATCGGAATGATCCTCTCACTGTGTCTGTACGCCGTCTGGTCGTTCACCGAGTACCAGCAGCTCCGGCGGCGACTCCCGAACCCGAAGCCGCCACGTCCGTTCAGGCATCCGAGTCGGCTCGTCACGATACTCGGAACCGAAGACGGCGGTTTGAGCGAGTACGGACAGCGTATCCGGCTGACTGGATGGGCAGTGCTGGTTGCTGTCGGGATGGCGGCGACACTGGCATATATACTCTTTACTGCAAGCTAACCGAGTCCCGGCCTAGGACGTATCGGCCGATTGTGCCACCAGCAATGAGCCATCTGCTGTGTCAATGGCTTTCTGCACACCGAGCCAGTTCGTGATAGAGCCGTCGGGACCACTGAGTGGCACTATCGTCACCCGGTTTCTGAAGCGTGTGCCGTCCGCGCGATAGTTCCATAGTTCGACGGTTCGCCGTTCCCAGATGTCGACCCCCTCCTGAAGCGTTGCGACCGCCTCGGGATCCGTCGCTGGTCCCTGCAGCAATCGAAGGTTCTCGCCGCGAAGCGTTGCCAGCGAGTACCCGGTCATCTCCTGGAACGTCTGTGTCGCATATCGGACTGGATTGTCCTGATACGCCGGGCCAGTGAGCGTCAGCCCAAGAGGACCCGTCCCGAGTCGAACCATTTTCGCGATGTATTCTCGCTCGAAAGACGTCACAGAGCTAGTCTCGAACCCATCGAGGGACCGAATGATGTCTGCCGGCGAGTCCTCGGCGTGGTCCGGACCGACAGTCCGGAGCTGGTGTGTTTCGACAAGGTCCGGAAGCCGCCGGCGAAACTGCTCCTCGTCGAGCAGCATGGTTTCGATAAGTGCGTCCCTGAGTGGGGCCATGTTCGCAGTTGCCAGTTCTAGCTTTCGGGGGCACAAACTCCCGTCGGTATCCTGCCAATGGCTGCTCGGACCTGCCATTCATGCTGATGCAGCACCTGTTACAGATACGCGCTTGCCTCTACAATGTCTGAACGCGAGTACCCGGTGGTCGGCCTCCCGACACCCAGCGAGACATACGGCCCCAGCGATGCTGTTGCCCTCCAACTCGATGCGCTGGAAACGAACGACGAGCCATGTGACAACGCGGGGATCATGACGGCGTACAATTTCGCCTCCCCGGCTAACCGCCGCTCGACTGGTCCCCTCGACCGGTTCATAGCCATGGTCCAGTCACCGCAGTACCGCCCGATGATCGACTTCGAGGAGGCCGTGCGAGGCCCCATCGAGCAAGACGAGAACTACGCTGAGCAGCGGGTGACGATTACGGGACCGGATGGACGGACAACCACCTACGAGTTCGGTCTGTCAGTGCAGTCCGTCGGTGAGTTCCGAGGGTGCTGGCAAACCGACCGTGTTGTCGTGGTCTGATCGGTGGCAGCGGCAACTGAGTCAGTGACCTGTAACGTTTGTGAGCGGGGCTGCAAAAGCTACGACCAGTTTCGCCCGCTCGAATGTTCTTTCGATCTATCTCATACGCTTTTCCTCAGAGAACGCGCTACAGGTGTCTGCCTGCCAGCCACAGAGCAGTGACATGGGTACTTTCCTTCGGTTGGAACAGCCACCGCAGAGCCGCGTCAAACACAGGCGAGCAATAGGGTATATTTGAAATGGTTACCGTCAAAGGGTACGGTATGAGGATTTCTATCGTCGGAGGGGGATTCGCAGGGCTGGCAGCAGCGCAACTGGCTGAAGGGGTTACGTCGGACGTACAGCTCTACGATAAGGGCGCATACAGCGGTGATCGAAGAGGGGCTTGGGGGGAGATGGTCTGGGACTACTCGCGGCTCCCTCTAGATCGACATGTGCCAGGGTACGTTAGAGAGGCTAATACCGGGATATTTGTCGGTTCCAGTGGGAAAACAGCTGTAACTGTTCCTGATGGCGTTATTTTGAACAGAGGAGAGTTAGAGAAACACTGGGCAGGCACGCTCGAACGGACAGAGATTGTAGAGAACGCAGAAGTCGACGAAGCAGAGTTTCGGAGGCTATCTGCGGAGTCGGATTTACTGATTGATGCCACTGGTCAGTTCCCGATCTCACGCCGGTTTACGTCCCTGTCGTATGACGTAGCGTGTCCGACGCTGAGCGGGAGGATAGAGGCTGACTTCTCCCATCTGTATCCTGAGCCAAGAGCACTTGCGTACGAGAATTACTTCCTCTGGATCGTGCCACAGTCACCGGAGGAGGCAACTGTCGGCCTCGGCTGTCGAGAGGACAAGCCCCCTGCCGAGCTGTACGAAGATATGCGACAGTTGCTTGCAGAAATCGATATCGAGCCCCCAGAGCGTGAGGCCCTGTACGGCGGCACTGATGTCTCAAACGGGTTGCGGAGTCTCTCACACTGTTCGTACGAGCTCAACGACTGCACAGTGCATATCGCGGGTGACGCCATCGGATTGGCAAACCGCCTGACGGGCTTCGGAATGATACATGCGGCACAGTCCGGCCGAGCTGCTGTGCGGTCCTTCGTGCAAGGGAATTCGTATAAACGCAGGTTGTTGTGCCAGAACTTCTGGACGAAAGCAGTTACTGGTGTGGCTTCACCCATCCATCACACCATCGGGTTAGACGGAATAGCTCGGTTGGCAAAGTCGGACATCGAGTATCAGGAGAGCTTTGAACCGCAGCAGCCAGCAGATATTCTGGGCGCTGTTCGAACCTTCATATAGAGCCACCAATCACTGTTAGACACGCAGTCGGCCAGAGAGCGGTGTTCGGTCGGGAGGCGTAGAGACTTGGTACATAGTGTCGCTTAATTTATAGGTAAGTCTTATTCGCTACCGATACTCTGCTCTTGTCTGTCTGAGGAGTGATAATCTGTCTCACGACTGATCAGCGGCGACTGCCTGAGCAGTCAGCGTAGCACAGATAGAGATAGTCCGTCCCAGCTCGCCACACCAGCTATGAAGGCTAATCCGACACCATATCTATTAAATATAGCTACCTTTTATAGTCAAGTAATGTATCCAGTTGGAACAGCTATACAGCATATCTAAGTAGTATAGCTAGAAATTGTAGCTAGCAAAGAAGTTCGGATAAGTCAGCGGGGAAGAATAGCCAGTAGATGCAGCTACTAGTGCTGGCCCTGTGCGATAGTTTGCCCACGCAGAGATAGAGTCAAGTACAGCAAACAGGTCACCTGTAGAGGGCAAAGAGCGGTCGTAGTTCTACTCAGTATAGAAGAACCGATAAGACATTAGCGAGAGGGGGCTGACTGCTCCCAGTCGTACCCCCACTCGCGGAGCTTTTCCGCGACAAGGTCCGGATTGTCCATAGCGACGACAAGGGCAGCCTCCAGCGCGTCAGTCTTGTATACATCCTCGCCGACTGCATCTTCTAGATTCCGGAGGAAGGTGGACTCCCGCTCCTCGACCTCAGGCCGAATAAAAATCGGCCGTTGCTTGCGGTCTTGCTTGACTGAATCACGCCGGAATTTGTATGGGATGTCTGGCTGGGTCGTAGTTTCGACGGCAGGAGATTCGGTTTCGGTAGCTGGCACCTCATCCTGCTGGTCATCCGCTTCCGGCTCTGTATCTGTGTCCGCCTCTGCGAACGGATCGTCACCTGAGCCGGATTTCATGCTGTTGCCTCCTGCTCTCGGGTCTGTCGGAGGCGTGCAGCCAGCTTTTCGAACTGCTCTAACGTTTCGATTTCATAGTCACGTTCCCGGCTCCGGTGTTCTTCGATGTATTTGAACGCCGAACACTGTTTTCGCCAACATCCCTCAAGCAGGGACGTCCGCTCGCGGAACACGACCGGAATGTCATACGACTCAGCCCGGAGCCGTTTGAGCATCTCTTCCTGATCGTTCGTACCTTTGAATCGATTCGGCACAGCAGCTAGCACGCCCACGTTGATATCTAACGTGTCTTCGAGTCCAGTAACGAGGTCTGCAAGGCCCTCGACAGACTGCTGGCCCTTCCCGCTCGGTTCGAACGGGATGACCAGATTCCGCGTGGCGTGCAACGCGTTGTACAGTTTCACATCCGCAGTCGCAGGCGGGTCGATGATGACAGTATCATACTCGGACGGAACGCCCGCGTCTTTTAGCACACGAAGCAGTTGGACGTTCGGGTTCCAGTTTTCGCCGAAATCCGCTGCCTCTTCTTCGCGCCGCCGCAGATGTTTTGAGAGGACCTCCAGGGAGTTGTGTGCAGGGAGGACGTCGACGCCCTCGGAACTTTCAATGAGATCAGCGAACGGCCCCCGTGGCCGTTCGACGAGGTGTCGAACTAAACTGTCGGCCTCTGAGTCCGTTCGGCGGTCCGCGACATCGAACAGGAATGAAAGGCTCCCCTCCTGTGGATCCATATCTATTGCCAGTACGTCGTGACCAGCGCGAGCGTCGGCGACAGCGAGGTTCGCCGCCATCGTTGTCTTGCCGACACCGCCGGCCTCGCTGTACACGGTGTAGGTCAGCATACTATATCGGATTCGCCGCACAGATATAAAGATTAGTCAGACGGTATAGCTATATGGTATAGCTACGGAAGGTACCTTTCCGCTTCCACACAACTGTTGCGTTCCCGCGAGCGGTTACTCAGTGAATAACCCTGCGAGTGTCTCGTGCATCTCAGCCCGCCGGTGAGATCGGGCCTCAGACTCGGAAAGATAGTTATCAAGGACGACCTGTGCGGATGCCGAACCCTGCTCAGCCGCAACATCTTCGAACCGATCCGCAACTCGTCTGACAGCAGCACCGTATGTGGTATACCAGAATCGACGACCCGTTTTCGGCGTCGGCGTGGCGCCATCAACGGTGATGTCTGCGGCCTCAGCCACTGACTTGAACCGACGACGGACGGTTTCAGCAGTTAAATGACCACTAGCCGCGGATGGAGAGGGCAGAAGATATCCAGACCACTCTGGATCAGCAAGCGCCTCTATACGTCGCTCTACGGTCTCCAGACCGGCCAGCAGAGCCACCGTCCCGGGGCCGTTTTTCCGCTCGCCATCACCGAACTCTATGTACGGATGGGAGTCATCGTCCGGATCGAGATTGAGCTGTCGGATGTGGAGCGATGCGACTTCACTCGGCCGCAGCCCCCATCCGCAACATGCAACCACAATGAATCGGTCGCGTAACTCAGACGCCGCTGTATATAGGCGCTGGACAGCGTCTCTATCGAGTGCTTGGTTATCCCATGATGGAGTCGTATCCCACCCAAACCGGATTTCGAGGTCAGCGAGCGGGTTGTACGCCGCAGTGCCGAACATCACCAGGTGCTTGTAGAACTGCCGTGTGTCCTGAACGTATTTACGGCGTGATGCGAGCGTCGTCAGAGCCTCATCCAGTTGGTCAAGTGCGTCAAACGTCGCTGCAACCCTATCCATTTCTGCAACACGTTCATCGGGATTCTCCAGCGGTGCGAGCAGATCTTTTGTATCGTGGATATTGGTATATACTTTCGTGTAGCGTCGCAAAATCGACCGACGTGTCTCGATTGTCGCATCAGCGCGCCCTCGTCGAGTCGAAAGTTCAGCGAGGTATTCCTCTACGGCTCGCTGTGTATTGTCAGCCAGGAACTCGAATGACCCCGATTCAATCGGTGCTTCCGGCACCCCAATTTCGTCGTAGAACTGCCCCGGAGATAGGTCAAACCGGCGCTGGAGGTGCTTGACGAATCCCGGAAACTGTCGGTTCAGCCATGCGTATGTGGGGGTTTCAGCTGTTGGATTGAAGCCATCCTCTTTCATCGCCGGCACAACGGCCTCACGATAGAATGATTTGCAATCGGCCAAGTCCATCGTTGAATAGCGAACTTCGGTCATTGGTCTGAGTGGGTGGGCAGTGTGCTGTCCCTACTGGGTACTCTGAGCCGCCGGAATTTCGTATGTATCGTATTTCAGTCGCAGTACTAATAATTTGTCTTGTGTTGTTTTCTCACGCAGAAACCCATAACAAGACAGATACCGGGATCTTGAGAAGGAAATAATATAAACTGCATATAGCTATACTAAATTTGTCCCCAGAAGATGAACTACAGGACTATAGCACCGCCAGGATGCACGATATCAGCTGAACCGCCGAACTCGACACACTCGGGTCAGGACACCGCTTCAAGTTAGGAACCCAACTCGATTTGTGTATTTAAAGAAATCAGGCCAGTGCTGCCGCTCACCACCACTCTACCTCTGTCGTCTTGGACCGTGACTACCCGATCCCAGTCTCCTTCTTCAACAATGTGAGCGTAGTATCCGCAGTCACGATCGGGGAATGCCCGTACTTACCCGTCAACTCGACCTAGACTAAGAGATCGACCCGCCAAATCGAGTACAGCAGACGGGCGAATGCGAACTAAAAGAACCGAAGGAGCAAATTCTTCGATGTTGTCGCTGCTATGAATCGCTTGATGCTCCGGTAGCTCGCACAGGCGTCTTCGGGAACGGCGTAGCCGCCGGTCAGCTCGGCGATCCGGTCGAGGCGGTCGGCCGTTCCGGCGAGGTCGTCCTCGAAGCCCCGGATCGCTTCGCGGAGCCGGGCTGCTTCGTCGTCGGAAAGCGACTCCGAGCGATCAAGTTTCCCAACGACAGGGAACAACTCGTCTTTCTCTTCTTCGGTGTGCTCGTGCATCTCCGCCGCGAGGTCGGGGAACGTCGATTCGACCGCCGCCAGCTCGGGGTGGGTCTCCCCGTGGACCCGGTTCACCTTCGCCACGAGGGTCTCAAGCGCGGGCAGTTCCTCACGGAGATAGTCGTGGTGGGTCTCGACGACGTGGTCAGCTAGGTCCGCGAGTCCACTCCAGTCGTAGTCGTCGCCAGCGTCCGGTCGCCGTCACAACAGTAGTCCGGCCCGAGAGACTCGAACACCCGGGCGTAGGCACCTCCTCAACGAGCGATGCAAGTGTTCGGTCGGGATAAGTGTCAGTCATACGTTGGAGTCGATGGCCTCTCTGGGTCAGTCAGAACGGCGCGTCGGGCGTCTCATCGGTGGCTCCCTGTCCGACAGCCAAGCTGGAGTCGCCAGCCTCGGACTTACCGATCAGTACCCGGAACTCGCCGGGGTCCTTCTGGCGGTACTCCCAGCAGAACTCCGATCCCGCCTCAGCGTCGAACTGGTGGTACAGCGGCTTGGGGGCGTGGTCGTTCACGAACATGAATGCTTCCCCAGTGTCGAGTTTGGCGTAGGCTTCGAAGATTTGCTCGTGGCGCTGGGCAGGAGGCAAATCTCGAACGTCGAGTTCTCGCGTAATCTCTCTGTCTTCAGCAACTGTCGTCGACGTCGCATTCTCCTGCATATCGTCAGACTGGCCCACGTCTTTTGCACCGTCGTGGCTACCGCCTTTCGTAATGTGCACGCGACAGCGCCCGGGTGCTGATTCAACAACCTCCCATTCGAAGGAGTCAGCATATTGCTGGCGGAACTCCTGGTGCAGCGGCCGAGGCTCGTGGGGAGCAATGATTTCCATCGTTCCGCCGTCGGGAATCATTCCGTAGCGGTGGTGGATGGTAGGGTGGCGTTCCTGTTTCGGGATTTCGCGAACATCGTACCGGGTAACGATGGCCTCGTCGACGGTCTCGGAGTCCGCAGTCTTGTAAATCTCGACGCGCCACCCGTCGTCGCCGCGACTCACGTACTCCCATTCGATTATGTCGCCGTGCATCGACCGTAGCTCGTGATACAGCGGCTTTGGATCGTGGTCGTTTACGAGTACGAACCCTTCATCCGCGTCCAATTCCTCGAAGATCGTTAGTAGTACCTCGTGACGGCGCTGTGGTTTCAGATCACGCACATCAATGGTCGCGGAGTCCTCATCGTCGAATCGGCCACCAACAGTCAGAGTCAACTCTCGGGGGACTGCATCGGGATCCGCGTACTCCCAATCGATCACCCATTCCTGTTCAATCTGGTAGCGAACTAACTCGGGATCGATATCTCGATCCGTGACGATACCGAGTTTGTCACCGGCTGCTGCATCGTTTAGGGCCTCAAATAGGTGCTCATGGAGTCTGTCTTCGGCCAAAGCCCGCAAGTCGAGTTCCGTTTCCGTCACCATACTTGATGATCCCTGACTGGACGGATGGGACTTATGTCGAAGGCGTTCGGGGGACTTGGGCTACCGAGCCGAATCTGTTCCCAACAGAAGCTTAGTGCTGGGCCTGTCTCCCCTCCGCTAAGTAAGTACTAGCGGGGACTTACCAACAATGGACAAACTCGAATCGCATGCGGTTCCAAACACCGTTGATCCAGAGAGATGGCGACTCGAGGTTACCGGTGCCGTCGCTGAAGCGGTACAGTTCACACAGGACGGGTTGCTGGCACTCCCTGCTGGCGAGATAACGGACGATTTCACCTGTGTCGGAGGGTGGCAGGCAAAGGACCTCTCGCTCGAGTGATATGCTCCGCGCCGTGAACGGCGCGGCTTCCCACGCATGTGGAATACCAGCTAATTGCGGCTATCGCTGGTAGAGGGTTCCGGCCCGTGGAACGCCGAGAGAGTCATTTGCGAGTGTTTCTCGCTCGTCTCACGGTGCCGTTCGAAAGACGCGCCGCGTCTCTCGTGATCACGAGACGGCTCCGCCATCTCACACGAGGTCGTGGTGCTGTCACAGGCTCTCCCATCCCGGGCGAGTCATTGCCTGCCGGTTTCAGTGGCATGCTCTCCCCCCACGGGTCAGCCCGGTGCGCAACGTTGGTGGCGCTGGTTATATCACCCTGAAATGCTGTGATGGCTGTCGACACTGGCGTTGACCCACCGCTTGTCGACACGATCCAGCGCATCGAGGTGGGTTACGTCCTCGTCGTCAACGGCGACTCCCGAACCTGGGATATACAGATGTCGTCAAGCGAGCCATCGACGCCCGTATCAACGTGCATACACTGACTGACGCCGGTAGACACCTCCTCCAACGGCAGGCCGAACGCTCAGAGGCCTGTGTGATCTACCGCAACCTGTCGCTGATGGGGGTCCACAATAATGCCACTATAACCCACATAGCGACGGCGAACAGCGGTCATAAGTGGGGACCCAGTCGGCCGGTGTAGTCAGAGGCACGTGATCACTGGGCAGGTGATGACCGACTAGTACCCTATCGGAATATATGTAGACCCAATAAATAATCATTACTGTTCGAGAGTATTTCGGCATCCGAGCCGCGAGACGGCCCGTCGCCGGATGCGACGACGGACCAGCTCTCGTGCCTCTGACAAGTATCCAGTACAAAGCGGTTTGCTTCGTGCTGGCGTTCACTCTGTATGTAGTAATTGTAAATGTAATTTGCGACTCACGTTAGAAGCAGAATATATCACGAAGTGCCTCAGAAAACGGACTCTAGGACTGAAACAACGGAGAGGCTGGGGAAAGGTGCCAGACCCATGCCTGTGTAATCCACCGTCGCGTTGCTGGAGGGCAACGGCACTGACAGCCGTTACAGACACCCAAAGTCAGCAAGATACCACGCGGTTTTTGACCGCTTGCCAGAAAGCGGAGGTCGGTGGCAACGGGCACAGAACTTGCCACTCCTCTGTCAGAGGCACGGGCGGGTTCTGAACCCCGCACACGGCACGGCTCAACCGAAACCATCCTAGACGCCAGTCTGTAGCGGGGATCAGAACCCGTGGCTACGCTATGCATTCCCTCTAATTAATTTTCATTCGCCCCTGTCATCCAGTTTCAGGCCTCCAGCGACCGGGTTCGCTGCCCGCTCAGACGCCAGCGATGACCGCACTCACAGACGTAGTTCTGCAGATGAGACCCAGACTACACACAGACCCCAGTCAGCGCAGAGAACAGATGAGGGACGGTCTCGGAGAAACGACGTATCATAGCCCATCCAGCGTCGACTGAATCGACGACGGGTTCTGGACCCGGACTACTCGCTGAATCAGATCGGTCCTATGGGGGTGCTGAGCGGGGACCAGAACCCGGCTGAAGATAGCAGGAGTCGGAATAAAATCGGTTGCGGTTTCCGTCGAACCGCAAGCAAGCGCTGGAATCGTGTTTCGACCAGTCGGCGCCAAGAACAACAGCGACCGGTCTCAGTGCCACGTAGACAGCCGACTCACCGGGAGTGTGAGTCGGTTTATAAAGGTGGTGGGCTGCTGGGGGTGTAGGAAGTGGTGTGCAACGCACCACCGGAAGTCGTCATCCACGACGACGGGTTCTGGACCCAGACCAATCGATGAATCCGGAGTGGATTGGGGGGGAGATGGAGCGGGGACCAGAACCCAACCGAATGGTATACACTTAGTATCAAAAACAGTTGTGACTTAGACTCATGGTTTGTTCTCTCATCGGTTACGACACAGCCACAGGCGGCCCGGCAACAGAATGGTGGCCAGCCGGGGGACAGCCGTGCTGCAGTTAGCGCTTCCGCCACCATCCGATATCGTCAATCTCAAATCGAGTTCCGGGTCCGGATCAACTACTGCCCCTGAGTAGACTCACTGATAGTCACTCCGGCCTCTGGAACTCATCACAGCCATTGGTAAGTATCCGCAAAAGTCGTTTTCGCCGTCATTTATCTGGTGATACACTACCAAGTAGATATCAACATTCCATCGATTGCCCGTTTGGCAGGGAGGCGGACCAATGACTACCCACCCGGCAGTCGGCGAGATCGTCGCCATCACGACCACCGACAGCGAATCGCTGTTGCTGGTCTCTCACTGCCACGAATTACACCGAGTGGACGGCAGAGTTCCCCACCATCGAGAGCTACTACGACCAGTACCGCCGCGGTGACTACGCACATGACGTTGTCATCGAACGTCGAGCGGTGGTCAAAGGATGACCAGCCACGCACCCCCTACGGCGTCAATCCGGAGGACTGCGAAGCTGACAGTCGGTTGGGACAGGATGCCTCCGTGAGAGCCTGACCACGCTGGTCCCGGGAGCAGTGTCCGAAGAGTGCTGATGGTCCCATCCAGTCTGTTGCCACGGGGCAAAGCCACCGGACGGCCCGGAGTTGCCACGAGCCACCTACCGCGTCCAGATAGCTCTCATTACGTCGCCGATAGCCCGTGCTGTGGTCAGCACTGCCCGGTTCGATTCCGGGGACAGACGCTGTAGTCACGATGCCACGAGAACCCCACCGACGACAGCGAGACCGACAGCACAGCACCGACATAGCCTTCGTCGACGAACTCGGCATGGACATCGGCCAAGAACAGACATCGAAGCCCTCCAGTCGCTCGTCAGTTCCCTCGGTGACGAGGTGTCACCCCCCATTTCGAGTGTTCTTGAGTTGCTGGTCGGGACCATCGAAGGTCTCCAAGAACGTGCCGACGACCTAGAGGACGACGTCAAACGGACTCACAAGTTGCTACCACAGCAGTGGGCAACGCCGCCAGGAGCGACCACCGACTCGACGATATCGAAACGCAGCAAGAGACGACCCACGACGTTGTCGAGAGTGCCATCCGAAAGCCCAACAGCTTGAGGCCGACACCGACCAGCAAGAAGACGCCGAATAGCTACCTGAGAGCATCGAACCCAGCAGTTCGCCGCTGGACTTCTTCGCGAACTGCCGGCAGTCCAAGGTCAAGACGATGTTCGTCGAGCGGTCGAGCCGCCAGAATACCTACCGGGCTATCAGCATCGCCAAACGCTGGCCTGAGTTTGCCACGAAGCGAACGACGGCAGCGGCGTGTTCGTGCCGAAAAAGAATATAGAAACAGCCCTCACCGCTGAACTCGGGAAGGAACCACACCGCCAGACCATCAAGCGCGCCCGGGAGAAACTCGTCGAGATCGGCGGCAGGGATATTGTTGAGAAAACGCGGCAGGTCGGACAGGACCAGACCAAGACCGAACTCCTCGCGATGGATATGGCAACAGCCGAAAGACTGGTTGAAAAGCGCTACGTCGACCTCGATCTGCTGGAGAACAGCGACCACAAGCCACGACGGGTGGCGTCACACCCGTTGTGGTGGAGTCGTCGCCCTAACCCTGTGGCACGCCCCGAATTGGACAAGAATCGGCACTGACCCGACGCTGTTGGACGCGGTGGCACGTGAGATAATCATCCTCGTCGTGGCGACGGATATTGCCTGACAGTTGGGACAGACTCCCTCTTCGGAGGTGGTTTCGTAGTACTCCGATTTCTGCTGTGAGAACACGTGAATGTCCCGCCCATGAACTGACGAAACTGCAAGATAAACGTAGTTGTCTCCCTAATAGACCTCCCGGTCAGCGTCGAATCCAGCAGACTGGTCAACACCATCCGCTGTCGCACTCTCCACGATCCAGTCTGGGGGATCAGCGTAATACTTTCACCCCTCATTTTCGGCGGCCTCAGTCAGTTCCTCCTCATCTGCGCATCGTTGGTCTCCTCTATTTCGCATCTCGGGTGATATCTCAGATGCTGGAATTAGTTTTGGTGATAGACCCAGCTACAGGCCGAAATCTTTCTGTGCGAGATCGATTGTGGAGCAACCCGTCTCCTGGTGGACTCAGAAAGGGCGAGGCCGCCTCGGTCACCGGGAGACTCCGTCTCCCGAGCTCACGGCGTGAAGCGCTGTGAACGTCCCCCGGCCCCGCAAGCACCGCAGGGACGAGGAGCGTAGCGGTGGTCGCGGGATGCCGAGCGTCCGAGGGCTTTCGGGTGTCGTCGCCGACGCTGGGTGTTCGGCATCGTTACTCGGAGGCCGGTTACTCTTCGAGGCGGTGGAGCAACTGCGTGACGTAGGGACGATTCTCCCAGCTCCGATGCGGGCTAATCGTCGTGATCAGCGTCCGAGCCTCTTCGGGGCTCAGATGTCCGTTCCGAGCGTAGTCGACGATGAGCCGCGGCGTCGGGACGATCCGCGGGCCCTGCAGTGAAGCGTGGATAAGTGGGAAGTTCGTCCCGCCGAACTCGTCGGTGAGAAACCAATCGACCGCGAGGACGTTGTTCGCAGCCGGGGCGTGGATGCCCTGGTACTGCGTGATATCACGGAGTTCAGATATCACTTCTGGTGATACGAACACCTCACACGACGTGAGTAGATACTGAAACGGGTCCGGGGTGTTAGTGTCGAGGGCCGCGTGTGATAGTCCGGGAATCACGAGCCCAGTGGATGAAACCCGCGTCGGCCAGCTTTGGGAGATGTACGTGGTGAAGTCCCGTCTTTACATGTTCGAGCGCGTCGCCATCGTGCTCTCCCGCGACTGTCTCCGATGTGATGTCGTCCTCGTCCCGCGGGTTCTGTTGGGCAACGGCCAGGAGAATGCGACGCCGGTACTCGTGGCTGAGTATTTCGAACAGTTCATTCAGTGAGCCGCCATTCTCTTCGGTTTTTTTCTGACATTTGCTGATAGCTCTCGTTGCGAAACGCCTCACTTGGTGATGCGTTCCGCGCAACCGATGCGCGAAGAGAAATGGATGACTGCGAACGGGTACTCCCGTTTCAAGCAGCCCCCACCATTGGGGCTAAACGCACAGTGTGTACTGGGCTCTGTACGGTGTCTTGGTTCCCGAGAGGAAAATGGTTGTGGGTGTTGTAGCATGATTGTTAAATTACTGCGATGTGGTTTCAGCAAAGCTACCACGTCTCTTCACCATCCGTCGGTATCAGCACTACGCCGATCCACAGTTGTTCTCGGCGACTGCGAACGCCCGCTCGATGTTATACACGACACACTTGATGACGAATTCGCGGAATTGCTTCCACCAGCGGCGCGACCGCACCAACGCGCCGAATTTCTGCTTAATCGCCGCGTTGACTGTCTCGTTCATGTTTCGTCGATTGTAGAGACCGCTGTCCAGTCGGGCATTCCACGCCTTGTGGAGCGGTGTGAACTCGCGGTGCTTGATGACCGGGCGAATATTGAGCTCCCGGGCGAGTTGCCGGAGCTTCTGGTTGTCGTAGCCCTTGTCACCGGTCAAGATCGAGATGTACTGTGCGTTCCGTTTCACTACCTGTGACGCAATCTGTGTATCGTGTTTTCGCGTTGTCGTCACGTGAACATCAAGAATGGCGTTGGTCGCTGTATCGACCAACAGCGTCGTCTTCAGTTGCTGTATGGTGAGGTTGGTTCGCCTCGTGTAGTGAGTAGAGGCATGCGCCCGCTCGAACCCGGACGCATCGATGCCAGTGACACCGTTCAGCGGCAAGTCCACAAGTGAAACGTTCAGCAGCACTCGCCAGACGGCCATCTCCAAGCGGTCGAACGCCTTGCAGAGTGTCGAGGGTGCAGGGATCGAATCGAGATCAAGGGTGTCACGAATGCGAGGCATCTCGATAAGTTCGTCAACAAGATCGCGGTACGTTGTCGTCTTCTTCACCTTGAGACAGAGCAGGACAACATGTTGCCGGAGCGTGAACCGTTCCGTGAATAGCGTGTCGAGAACCGCGCCACAGCACGGCGAGCCAGCACCATAGCCCGTTCAACGAATCGAAGAAGTCGTGACTTTGGGAGAGCATCCATCTTCCTCCAGCTACTCACCAGTCATGTTTGTCAGCAAGGGTTTCAACAAGGCCGCTATTTCACCATCCCGAACGATTCCAATAATGTCGTGTGCAGCGTTGAGGCGTGTTTTGGCTCGTCACTCCGTATCGACGATATCACGCTGATCGCGGTGGTATCTGACTGCGTCGGTATGAGTGTCGTAAGGCGCTCCCACTGATTCTCATGGCGTTCTTTGACCAGATAGTCGGTGACGCCAGCAGAAATGGCACGACTGGCGACCGCTTCACTCCCCTCGTTTATAAATATCATAAACGGCAGTGTCGGTGCCTGTGCACGGACTGCTTCAAGAAACGCAACGCTATCCGTATCTGGCAGGTCGTGATCACTGACAATGCAATCAACCTGTGTCTCCTTCCCCAAGATATCAATAGCCTCTCCGACCGACATCGCGGAGATGACCCGGATATCACCCTGCTCTGGAAGCACACGTTCACAGGCGGCGGCAAATTCCCCGTCAGTCGTAACTGTCAGAACATAACTCAGATCCACGATTCTATATTCTACCAAACCGCTGTCCATCAATCAAGGTGGCTATTCCCCCCTTTCTGAGCGTGCCATAGGGATATCCTTACGAGTTTTCCATCTATATTCGACTGAATCACCAACTCGGTAAGCAGACGTGCTCAGCGGACAGTTCACTCCAGAAGCCAGAAACAAACTACCCCGTAAACTGCCCTCTGACACCGTAATTAGGCATCCGTCTGTTTCGGTCGGCCGTCTACCTTACGCTGAAAGGGACCGACTGCCAGTGGGAGTGCAGTCGTGTAGTACATCAGGCGTGGCTTGAGGGAAAGTCCAAAACGAGCGCAAGTCACAACAGGGAACCCTCGAAGGCCGCCGCGACATAGTCAAATTGGACGCTCGTTCCACATCAGGTACTTCTCGCATCGATTTAGTTGAGATGGCGGGAGGCGTTTGAACTCAGTAACGGTGTGACAATATCTGAGCACGGAGGACTGATCATCCGAGGCTACAGTGGAACAGGAGAAAGTAAACTCAGATCACCCACTGGCACAAATATTGTGACATCACTCATGGAGTTTATAATCGATATTTGCTATGCCCTTGAGTGCGTCAATTCCGTGTCTACGGACCAGTGGACCCAACAGATAGAAGCAGTGCTGTGCGCTGTCTTATGTAAACGCCGCAGTCAACAGCGAAGTAGCCAGCAGTGTACTTGAGGGAGTAGACGACACTAAGGAACTGACAGTTTATCAAGCTCACGGGAAACCGCTTCTGGACCGCTCTGCGAGGGTCGACTCGACCATGACTGTCGCCGTGTCCCTCTCTGATTGATTGTTGAGCGAATTGAAGGGTCCGAGGCAATAATTGAACGCACTGACGACGTGATTAGTCCGTTCGCCTCCGAACGGCTTCGGTCGACCGACGAGACAGACGAGGTTGTTGCGGAGACCGTTAGAGAGTGTCTGTTTCGCGGGATTGTGGCTAACCAACGTGGTCGCACAATCGGTCCGGTTGTTGGTTAGTCAGAAATCTGATTTAGATATCTGTATTTGATTCGAAATCGCCTAACTGCAGACTTGCGGACATCTGTCACGAACTCGCTGGTAGATCAGCTCAGGTACTGACACTGCTAGCTGTCGACAATGTTCGCGAGTATAGTGCCTGAGACTGCCCATTGCTACTTCGCCTATCTCTGATCATTTTCTCACATGAACGGTATCCGAGCGTTTGATACCGACGAACCCGGCCAGAACCAATCCCACGGAGTGGCTCGATGCTGACAGTTCATGCTCACCATCGTCACTTATTCTTGTCAAACGGGCCCTCAGGTAGCCGGGGCCACAGGAATCCGCTCACCCAGGCCATATACGGTGAGCAGAGTGTCACAATGATACCAGTGAGCACACACCCGATGGCAATGCCGAGATAGGCTCTTTCCGGGAGCGCCGACTCTGATAGGAGACCAACTGTGAACGCACCATACACGGAGAATACGACGCTCCCGGTGAGAAGCATTATGAACCCAAAAAGGGCGAACGCCCCGGGGCCAGTCCGAGAGTGCTTTTTTATGAGGCTCCAGAGGTCGGCATAGAACCGTTGGACAGCCATAGTGGTCTCCGTGTGGCCTGGATCGTGGACGTCGACGTCCCAGGCGTAGGTGGTCTGGCTGTCGCGACGGTCGAGCCACTCACTCATCTCGCCGGTGTGATTACTGATCGTCGTCGTTGAGCAGTCGAATCGCTCGGCGAGTTCCTGCTGGGTGTATTGCCGGTCGGGGTTGGCGTACAACAGCTCGGCAATCGCGAAAAACCGGTCTCCTTTGGCGTCGAATTCATCAGCGAACGCCGACGGGACTCGCGCCATACGCTTCGGTTAGACAACCTGGGTAATAAAGGCAAGAACTATGGGTTGACGCTGATACAGGGGCCTCTTGATAGGCATAAACCCTCGGTAGAAGACCTAAAACGGTCGTCCCGGTTTTTGTCCCCTGCCATCGTCGGCAAAGGTGTCGATGGAAGCTACCGAAAATAGTGCGGACCGCTGTACACCGATGGAGAGGGTATCGTATACTGACCAGAACCGGCAGCGCGGGCAGAGTGATGGGCAATACGTACTCGGGGCGTTCGTTGCGGTCATCCTTGCCAGCCCACTGGCGACAGCGGTAGTTGAGATGCAGTATCATCTATCCGCAGTAACCGGCTTCTCGTGGCTGTCAGCTACGTTTCTCGCAGGGCTGATTATCGCTGTGATGGTGGCCGCGGCACTGGAGGGAGTGTAGCCATGACTGGACACAATCCTTGGGACACACTCTGTGAGTGTCTCAAAGCGAAACCTCGCCGCCGGGTCTTGACGGGCTTAGCTGCCAAGGAACCGACGGAGACAGTCCACTTCACAGAAGTCCGAGCCGATGAGTCAAACACTGGGACGCCGATCCACGCCGAATATATCCATCTCCACCTCCCAAAATTGGCCGACGCTGGCTACATCGTGTTGGATGAGCAGACCTATGAAATTAGTCAAGGGCCTCGGTTCGCTGAGATCGAACCGTTCCTCGAGTTAGTCCAGCGCCATGGAGAACGATTGCCGGATGGCTGGGTGTAACGCCTCGATGGAACATATTGGGGCGCTACCACAGTTGCCACTCGTTGACGAGTTCTACCATCGGCTCACGTTCGAGAAGCGACGTGCCACTCGTAGAGTTGAGCTTTTTCAGCGATCCGCACAGCAACGTGATGAATAGATCCAGCACCCTCTCGCCCAGACTCGGCGTCCCGGTCGAGGAGACCGACGACGGCCGCACGCTCTCCCTGTGTCTGATATCGAACTCGGTCGCCCGCCTGATCGCGAAGTTCGAATCCCAGTGTCACCAGTACACTCGCAGTGACAAAGATGCTCGTCGATAGTAGCGTTACGCCGTGGATGCCACGAATCGCGTGCTGAGCTGGAACCGGACCCTTCGCCCACGGTTCTACAGCCGACTCACCAGTGACGAGTTCGAGTTGCGTGCCGTCCGGGTCGGAAAACCGAAGGACTGTCTCATCGAACCGATCGAGTGGTCCCTCGACGGTGACATCATGTTCGGCTAGTCTGTCCTGCCAGTAGGACACCGAGTTCGACGGGATGGTCAGCGCAGCGGTGCTGATTTGTGGCTTGCCGGGACGACCATCGTCTTCGGCGGGATACGGAAAGAAGGTAAGAGCAGTGCCCGGTGAGCCAGTTTCGTCACCGTGGAAGAGGTGGCGTGTGAACTTGTCGTTGAAGTTCACCGTTTACTTGACGAGTCGGAGACCGAGCACGTCGCTGTAGAAGTTAACGTTCTTCTGGGCGTCACGAACAATGCCTATGATGTGGTGGATTCCGGATGTATCAGTGAGCATGTGAGTAGTAGGGGGAGAAACATCGTGAACTTGGTGTCAGTTAGTCTAGATTCTGCCGAGCTTCGTCGAAGCCACCAGCACCAGACCGCACGTCGGGAAGTGTCGTCCGTTCGGCGGGTAGGTCAAATCCTATCGCGTCTTCGAGATATCCCGCTGTGGCATACTCACCCCAGTACTGTTGTTCCGCCTTGTGCCTGCGACGAATACAGTGTTTCTGCATTCGTTGCAATCAATTCAGCAGGCTGCACACACTCTCAAACCAAGCACTTCTCTAACCCAGTGTGATTGACCGAGACTCCGAAAGACCACTTCATAGTGAGAGTATTACTCGGGTAGTGACTCAGTACACTGGTCCTGATGAACTCGGGTCGACCAAGACAGCAATCATGCAGGCGACGTATAATGCCCTGAGTGAGCACGGGTACGACAACCTCACCATTCAGGATATCGCCGACGAGTTTGAACGGAGTCGGACACTGCTCTACTATCACTACGACGGTCGTGATGATCTACTGGTTGACTTCCTTGAGTACGTCCTGCATGACTTTCTTGAGCAACTACCGGATGGCGAAGGGTCAGCACAAAAAGAGCTTGAAACACTTGTCGAGACGCTTCTCCCGGCAACACTGGATGAAGACGTGTATCAAGTCCAAATAGCCATGTTTGAACTTCGCGTAAACGGACCACACAACGAAGCGGCACGTGAGCAGTATCTACAGGTCGATAGAGAGATCAAGAACACGCTTGAGTCGATTTTTCAGCGTGGCGTCGACTCTGGCAAGTTTACCGATATTGATCCAGCTGTTGAAGCAGAGCTGTTCTTGTCCATCTTGACAGGCACTCGTACCCGCCGTCTCACCGTATACAAGCCCGAGCAATCCATCGCTGAATTGCGGACTGCAATTAATACGCAGATTGAGCGAATCACGACGGATTCGAACTAACTCTGGATCCGTTGTTCTTCGCCGGAATAGGTACATCAGTTCTTGAGATACCGCCAGCAACTGAGTTCGGTTGCGATACCGGCGTGCAGTATCTGTATTTCCGTTAGAGTCGCTGCGTTCGCTCTAAGCGCCCAGATTGTCTGTTGCTGGGATCGGTCAGAACCTTTTTTACAAATATTCAATATATAAAGGTATGTACGAGATCGAAGAGGCTGTCGCACTTGTTACCGGCGCTGCATCCGGTATCGGTCGAGAAACGGCAACGCGTTTCGCTGAAGAGGGGGCGTCTGTCGTTGTCGCTGACATCGATACGAACGGGGGTGCTGAAACAGTCACACAGATCGAGGACCGGGGCGGGACCGCAACCTTTCTCGAAACAAATGTTGGCCGCTTAGAGTCAATTCAGTCGACAGTTGAGGTAACTATCGACCGGTACGGACAGCTCGATTACGTCGTAAACAACGCAGCGACGGGGAACGAGCCTGCCCCCATAACTGACATTGAAGAGGATGAATGGGATCGCATCAATACATTCAATCAGAAGGGAGTCTGGGGAGGGATGAAACACCAGATTCCAGCGCTGCAGGACTCTGGTGGCGGTGCAATAGTCAATGTCGCCTCACTGGCCGGAATACGTGGCAGCCCTGGCCGAACACCGTACGGTGCAAGTAAGCACGGTATCGTGGGGTTGACGAAATCGGCTGCACTTGAATTTGCAGATCAGGACGTTCGTGTGAACGCAGTCTGCCCAACAATCGTCGACACGCCGGCCTTACGGTCACTGTCTGAATGATAGCCAGCACGTCCCGCAACAGCGTGGAACAACGCTCACCAGTTTTGAAGCCGGCCCGTAGTTGTCACTCATCGTGACCGAACTCTTGACAGCCGAATCTCTCCCTGTTCTCTGGTTGGGCACAGAGGTAATCAAGCCGTTTTTCCATTTCAGATCGCGACATACCCGTTTGACTTTCTCGGGACTCCGCAAGCCGGGCCTGACTGGCATTGAGTATTTTTTCTTTCCTCTCTAGTTCCGAAACGAGTCTTTCTACGTCCTGGTTGCGTGTTTCTAACTGATTGTTGAGTTCTTCAGCACGGGCTTGCGCGGCCTGTCGGTCTTCACGGGTCTCGTTCAACTGTTCGCGCAGTTCCTCGTTTTCAGCGCGAAGGGCTTCGTTCGTTGTCTGTACGTCCTGTGCAGAATCCTGGAGTGCAACTGTTGTTCCGACTATCCCGCTGGTGGCAACCACAGTGGCGATGAGGAGCCAGGAGCTGATATTGCGTGCAAGGGTGCTCACCGGCGGTTCACCTCCGCTGTAACTGTGGCACTGTACTGGTGCCGCTCCCAGTGTAGCAGTAGCGAGGGTTGATTGGTCATGCCCCAGCCTGGTTGGTATATACTACTAATTGTAGTTTCTAGTTGGTTACGCTTGGACAGCAGTGACTCATCAATCGGTGATAAGTAACAGTGTAGAGCATGACCGAACCAGTCGATTATATCATATCTGTTAGCAGTATATCACATCAGCTGTACGTTGCTGATTGGTTCGGTGCCTTCCAGTCTATTCAGCTAGTAGAAGTCTTTAGACAGCCAGAGGTGGGTGAATCAGAGTATCTCTAAAAAGAGAATCAGAGTGTAGCAGTTCAGCCACAGGAGTGGTTTCACTCTCAAGCGTTGTATCAAACATCCGGACTAGTCTTGAAATTAGCCATCAGCCGGGATGCCGACGGAGCAGTACTCGCCTCCAGCCGCGAGTTCGTAAGTCGGCGTTACGACGATCCAGAGTAAACTTTTTTTACGTTGTTCATCATCCAGATATGTGACTTCGATATCGACGCTTCGAGCGGTGAGTCGTGCTGCGAGCAAATACTTTGTCGTCTGGGTTATTATTCTGGCAGGCTTTGCTCTCATCAGGCCAGATCCGTTCGTCCCAGTTTTGAATTACGTGACCCCGCTGCTCGGGCTAATCATGCTTGGAATGGGGTTGACGCTTCAGCCGGCAGACTTTCGGCGGCTGATCGAGGACCCGGTGGACATTGGCATCGGCGCGGTCACGCAGTGGTTGGTGATGCCTGGCGCTGCGTACGGGCTCTACGTTCTGCTCAATCTTCCAGATACTGTCGGTATCGGCCTCATTCTAGTTGGTGCCGCCCCCGGTGGGACCGCATCGAACGTGATGACGTATCTCGGTCGAGGCGACGTGGCCCTGTCTGTCGCCATCACGACCCTCACGACTATTGCAGCACCGATCGTGATGCCGGCCTGGGTAGTGTTCACTCTCGGTGAGCAGATCAGCGTTACCTTTGCAGAGATGTTCCAGAGCATCATCCAGATCGTCATTATTCCAGTGCTGCTCGGGTTCACGCTCCGATATCTGCTGGACCGCTATTCGCCGAAGACCGCTGAAATCGGGACCGACGTGTTCCCGGTTATCAGTGTCGCTGCCATCGTCGCGATTGTCGCCGGCGTTGTCGGGGCGAACGTGGACAACATTCTCACGGCTGGTCTGCTCGTGCTGGTGGCAGTCGTTGCTCACAACGCTATCGGGCTTGGCTCGGGATACGGTGTCGGTCGGGCAACTGGGATGTCAAAAGACCGGGTTCGGACCTGTGCGTTTGAGGTGGGCCTACAGAACAGCGGACTGGCGGTTGCGCTGGCGACGACCCTGTTCGAGCCTGCAGCCGCGCTCATCCCCGCGCTGTTCAGCGTCTGGCACAACATCACGGGACCGGCGCTGGCGAGTTTCTTTAGCTGGGAGGGCGAGAATCAGAATTCCCCTTCAGCTGTGCCGAGCGACGACTAAACCACGGGTTTCCGCCGTACTCGATTGTCGGAGCTACCCGGTTTTCGGTGTTGCATGACCACTATCTCTCTGCGTCCGACAGACTCTGCCTGTGTGTCACCGGCGGTTGCCAACGCTGAACGAGTGCCGACATTGCGGGCAGTGATAAGTAGTCGTATATCCGGTGCTCGAAACGTTCCAGTCTCCCCCGACCATCCCGCTCTCAAAGTCACAGTCCGGGCAGAACAGTACCATCTTCGATGGTGTCCCGAAAGTGTCTGTAGGTTCCTTACGAGCCATTTGCATTGATAGCACAACATGAGGAATGCGGGGCAATATATGCTACCCCCCGGTTTTCAGCAGTTGATATCGGAGTGGGCAATCAGAGACCTCCTGCTGTTTTCGGACAGAGGCGCGTCTGATCACGCTGGGATTGAAAATCTGCACCTTAGACAGTGGTGTTCATGGAGAGTCTATCGACGCAGTACATCATACCTGAGAATGGAGTATCACCAATGTAACTACCTGACACCGGTGTCCGCGAGCACTTTTGTGGTAGCTACACTTCCATGTTGATGCTGCTACACTCACATAACACAATATGTCTCAACAGAAATCTGATTACGCGGACGATGCGGACATCGACGAATCGCTGGACGAGCTGGCCTCCGAAGAGACCATCGAAGAGACTGTCGAGAACCTAGAGGCAAACGGGTTCGATGTCATCGTTGTTGACTCAGCCGACGAGGCGCTCACGGAACTGCAGTCGCTCATCCCGGCAGAGGCGTCTGTAATGAACGGCCACTCAACGACGCTCGAAGAGATTGGCTTTGTCGACTACCTGACCGAGGGGGACCACGAGTGGGAAAGTCTTCCGGACCAGATCTGGAGTATCGATGACGACGCGAAGCGCCAGGCTGCCCGCCGAGAGTCACAGACGGCCGATTACTTCCTCGGTGGCATCAACGGTATTTCTAAGACCGGCGAACTCGTCGCGGCGGACCGTTCGGGGAGCCGCATCGGTGCGTATCCGTTCGCGGCCAGTAACGTCGTCATCGTCAGTGGCGTGAACAAAATCGTGCCGACGCTCGAAGACGCGCTCGACCGACTGGAGAGCGTCGCGTACCCACTCGAAAACGAGCGTGCGAAGGAGGCGTACGGCGTTGACTCCGCAATCGCCAAGCAACTCATCCTCCGTCAAGAACTCGAAGAGGGCCGTACGACCGTGGTCCTCATCCGGGATCACCTCGGCTACTGACTGTAGCACATCGAGCGGCCAGACGGTGATACTCAGTCGCGTCGCTTTCCGTTGCCGACCTTCGTATATTATCAAAGGAAGTTCCTGTACACTGGCACAGGTCGACAGTCGGGGCCGACTCCCAGTAAGAATCCTAAAGAGTTTGTTAAGAGCATTTGCTCTCCGAATAGCTCCATCAAGTCACGTCTAACTGAGCGATTAACTGCCACCGTCAGCCATCGTACCGCCACCGGGCATCGACTGGCAGTTTCCTTCGGGTTTCTGGATCGGTTCGACTGACCCCCAGGAGTGGAAGTCCCACTGCATTGACCCAGCTTCAATACGGCGCGGATATCCGGAGTCCGCGAGAATATAGTATGTAACCGGCCGTCGGGAGCTACTCTGAGAGATTTCGTACACCAACACCGCTTCACCATCGATGGTGTCACGGCCGGCCGGCGTGACGTCTGGATTTTCCTCTGGCCGGTTGGAGAACCGACTTGGATCAACCTCGTCACGGTCCATCCCCTGTTGCATCGTTCCTCGGAAACACTGCCCGCCAGCAACGGTATACGTGCTGTTTCCAATGTGATACAGCTCCATCTGTTGACCTTGCTGGTCGAACGACCAGTACATATCCCCCTGATAGAGCCGACCAGTCATCTCAACAGTCCGTCCCGCAGACTGCATCGTGGCTGTCATCGCATACGATTCCGGGAACCGTGCGATCTGACCGAATTGTGTCGGTCTGTCGTCGGTTCCGCTGACGGTCGATTTATCCGTAGCGGTTGTCGCAGCGGGTTCTGGCGTTGATTCGGCACCACCGCCACTCTCTGTCGCGTCTGAGCCGCTGTTCTGGTCGCCGCTACAACCGGCAAGTGCAATTACTCCCGAGCACACGCCTCCGAGTAACTGGCGTCTGGATAGTTGGTGCATGGAGACGGACACCTCAACAGTCTGATTCTACCCGACAGTGCATGACTATTGTTATCAAGTATTTCGATATATTCGCCAGTAGATTCACGTGTTGTGTGTAGACTCAGACGGCAGAAGTTGAGTATAGCTATATAGAATAGTCAAACAGTCCGACTATTTCGTTACGAAATAGTGGAGCAATAAAGTGCTCGCTATGCCCGAATATTCATACACGTATTATATGTGCGTTCCAGTTGTTTACTAGATAAATGACTGACGAGAGCCAAACCGACGAGGCTGGGAGGGATACGGGCCTATTTGAACCACCAGGGGGCACTCTAACTGAGGTTCGGTACGACCCAACCAGCGAGCAGGAGCTTGCTTGGGTCATTGTTCAGGCTATCGCTGATCTGGCGGGGCGAGAAATAAACACGTATCATGAGTCGCCGTTGCACGACTACATCGATATCGGAGCCATTGAGACACTACTATTTGGTTCACCACCGAACCGGTCGACCGGGCCAGCAACGCAGACCATCAGTTTTCAATATCAGGGTGTTCTGGTGACAGTTCGCGCTGACGGACTGATACAGCTGTCAGCCGCTGACAACAGCAGCGGAAAGCAGGACTAATCGCAATGATACGGGTCCGTCCGGCTCAGTAGATTGTCGCTTGTGTATCTCGATAGACATTTTAACCAGTTGATCGACACCAGAACTGCGGACCAAACGTCGGACGACCACTCGGTAGGAAACAACATCTTGATACAGCGAGAGAATCCCGCCCTCCCCGTGAGTGACGAGTGTTCCGATTGGTCGGAACCGAGGAGCGAACAGAGTGGGTGGGAATCGCGTAAGCTCCGGGCGACAACCGCCGGGACTGTCGCCTGACTGAATACCAGATGTCAGCGTTTAGTTACACAGTCACTTACACAGCTCTGTGCGAACAGACGTAGACATGGAGCGGGACGGCAACCTCCACGAACGGGTCAAAGAGTATGCCCGTGAGAACGGTGTCCGTCACCCACGAGCATACCGCGAGCTAATCGAAAAGGGATTAGAGGCAGCTGATGCCGACTAAGACGCTCGAAGCATCACTCGCACCACCGACAGCCCACAAAGAGCGAAAGCTACAACAAATTCGCGACCTGTATCACAAGGGGCTACACGAGGCGTTCGGCGCTGGCGCTGATACGAAGTCGGCAGTCAACGACATTGTGACGTCCTACGACCTGCCGTATCAGGTCAAAGACGCGCTCAAGAGCTACGTGCCGAAACTGCGGGACACGTACAACGCTTCGGAGCTAGACGACGACCACCCGACACGGATGGTCAACCGTGCCGCCCGGTTCGACTATTCAGCGGACCGGAACCACAGCTACGTGGGGGAAGTACCCCAACCCGGACACGGGCCGAATTTCTGGATACCACTTCGCATCAACCGTCGCGTCACAACGTTTGAAGGCGATATAAACGGCGCTATCAATATCGCACAACGGGCAGACCCGTGGTGAGAGAGTGTGCCACTGAAACCGGCAAACAATGACTCGCCACGGGACGGGAGTGGCTGTGACAGCACCACGACCCACACCGAACAGAGCCAATCAGAGCAGATGACGCTCGGTGAGTTCGGGTCGGAACCCACTGCCAGCGATTAGCTGGTATTCCCATGCAGGGAAGCCGCGTCGTTCACGACGCGGAGGCTGTCACATTAGGAGGAATCGGAGGACCTGACAAGACGTATGAGTTGGGGTGTGTCAAAAGCCCCTGGCAGATGTGAGTGACGAGCCAAGAGATAGACGAAATTATCTCTAGTTTCTTCAAATAAGCAATCATTTGACGCAAAAACAACGTTCGGCCAGTCCATAATGAAAGATAGTTTGGTTATACACATTACTCACGTGTAATTCTCAAATGACGTACCGATAGGTTACACAGGCACTGTCTAGTTCTGGATGACCTCAGCTGGCGTTCGTCCGTCGAGTGCTTGGTTCGGTCGTTCGTGGTTGTAGTGGTGTCTGAAGCGTCGTAACCACTGTTTCGCGCTGGATTGACTGCCCCGCC
>NZ_QXIK01000012.1:0-97919 GCF_003666065.1 Haloarcula sp. Atlit-7R
AATTCGGTCAACAACTACCGAGTCCGGTGGAGAGTACACACTTCCCACCGGGTTCCTCAACCGGGTAGTTGCGACGATATCTAATCAGCAGACAGCGACAGAATTCTCCACTAAACTAGAACGGATGCACAATCAGGTAAGACGTGGATACAGGTCCCATCTTGTAGCTAACCGTACTAAGAACCAAAGCCTGTGCTCGACTGAAGATAATAAGATCTCAAAAGATTCGGTACCCCACTCTTGTTCTCGATAGTTGGCAGCAACTTCGCCGTCGATACCAAGGAAGAGCGGTCGGCCTTGGGTGAGTAGTTCACGTTCGGAACGGTCAGTACAGGGTAACCACACATTATTCAACACGTTGACCAAACCGACATCTATCAAGAAAGATATAATAGATGCAGAGGGTAGAGTCAGCACAGGTCTCGGCGTGGCGGATCAACCGCCGGTCTCGGACGATGGGGGCGGAGGCCGTACGTCTTCATTAAGGTTCATGATGTTGTCGGGACCACTCACATAATCAAGCATGTGCCGCACTTGCTTGTCCTCCGTCCGTTGGTAGAGCAACCGATCGTCATCTAGGATATCCCCTGCGCAGAGTTTCTGGTCTGATTAACGAGCTGCCCCTCGAAATCCACATATTCCCCCCCCCCCCAAATTCTGTGACTGTTCATCGTTACTATGCCATGTTACATCAGTGTGCTCGGGCCTCCTCAATAACAATCTCAATCAACTAGTTATTGCTATTATTAAATAACTCCAGTAGCCATATTTATACAATATCTCATCGTAATCCTTGCTAAGTCATGCACAAATATACCCGCCGGCAAGTGCTTTCAACGGGCACTCTCAGCGGTTTCGGGCTGCTCACTGGATGTATGTCGAGTGATGATAATACCTCTTCAGCTACGGAGACAGTTACGCCTAAAACAGTTTCTGGAGGCTCACTCGTTGAAATTGGAAATCTTGAGATCTGGCCTCGACGAGTGTATCCGGTTAGAGAAATCGTTGATCCTGAGGTATCTGATCATGTCTACAAGGCCCCGCAGGATACACAATGGATTCTATTTACAATTCGTTTTAAGCACTTAGGAGAAAAAGAAACAGAAGTTCAAATTCCACGGTGGACTAAGTTTGGTTTCATAGTAGGTGGGAATTCGTATCCTGCTAAGCTTACTATTCAGGAAGATATAGAGGAAGAGAATTTTCACCCTTGGAATACAGAGCCTGGAGAATCGATTGAGTCATTTCGTTCAACTGAAGAATCACTCCACCATCCCGCAAATACAGAGAAACGTTTCGGGATTATACCCATTCCACGAAAGCACCACTATACAGAAGGTAAACTAGGGTACTCCCCTGATATTGATAACACGTATGAGATCAAGTGGGACAGTCTAAAACAAATTTATGAAAAAATACCATAGGTTATCCTTGATGATTCGTGGGTGCATAGCTACAATGCGTGTCAAAGCAGGTAGGTTTCTCAAAATCTGAGGTGTGCAAAAACCTCATTTGTTTGACACCGTGTCATTACTAACTTAACATGATCAAAAATAGATTAAATAGTAATGAAATTAGCATAAAGCATTAATTACTGCTCACAATAATTACTACACATGACGAATAAGAGGCGCCGTCGGATCATTAAAGGATTAGGGATTGGTCTTTTTTCAGGACTGAGCGGTTGCTCCAGTACGAGTTCAGAGCCTGATAATCCAACCAAAATAAATTCTAATCAAAACACTCCCCAAAGCACCACTAGCTCACAGGAAACTAGTACCCCCTCCCGTTCAAAGCCAAAATTAGCTGGATACGGGTTTGCAGAATACGGGATTACAGGAGATGTATATGTTGAAGAGGATAATCCCGAATTTTTACAGATGGACCTCACGAATAAATCCGGTCGAACTTATCCGGCAGTTCATATCGAGTTCCTAGATAAAGAGACATGGAGAACCCAGTATGGACCAGGAGAACATACGAATGTCTTCTTAGATGTAGGGGAACCCCTTGAACCCGGAGGACGGTCCCCAATTGAAAAATTCACAATTTACCCACAATTATGGCCAGAAACACTCCCTGATACAACACCGTATGATCCGAGGGAGGTGCCCAGCGATCTCATTAACGAGCAGAAACAAATTCTCCACGGAGAAATAGTATCTGATGAGATCCATATCCCCCTTCCGGATACGATTGATGCCTCGTCAGTGAGCCATGGATTTATTCAGTCAATTCCTACGCCAACTGAACAGATACGATTTGAGATCGGGAGCGACTCGGACCTCGCTGTCGACTCTAACGCCGGAATTCGAATACCTAGTGAAATACTCCCGTCAGCATATCACGGTGGGAATCCATACCGTATGGAACTTACTGGAGTAACCCAAGAACTTTTCCGGCTCGTCACCCTCCCAGTTCCTGAATTCTCGATATCGAACTTCACTGCTAACGGAGAAGTTGACTCGGAACAATTAGTATGGGAAGATCTATCGTATGATCTAACAGTCGGTGATGCACTTGTTGATGAATTTACCCTAAAAACAGCTGTGGACGGAGTTCCTGGTGGATTCGAAGAGACATCAGTTCAACCGGGCACGACGAATAGTATTAGCCTTACAGCAAGCACAGATCGGTCACTTGGTCTCCCCGTAGAGACAGAACAAATTTCTATCCTATCGATGACGCCCTACCCCGTTGCTGAAGCAACAACGGACATCTCTATTTCTGAGTAGTATCCTAATTTATCCGACCATTGGATCATGTGCCACTTAAAACCTGAATCAAGTCTATGATATATAATGCCACGGGTTTGTTCCTGCTTATTGAGCAACTGTTGCAGGAAAATACCCGAGCAATAGATGGCTGTCAGGAAGTGGAGTTAGGATAGATAACCAACAATTATGGGTCCTATACACCCTTTGTTTGTTAACGCTCTATTCAACCTACACTGTCGCTGCCACGTGCTGATACTCCGCTTGCGACGGCGTCGGCTGTAGTGTCAATCCAGCGAGCGCTAACTCTCGAAGTATCTCCGGCGGAATACCTTCAGAATTACGCAACACAGCATCGAGCGTCCATTCATCGTACTGACTCGCACTCGGTGCAAGCACGTCGACCGACTCGGTCGCCACCTCGTCTCGAATCGCTCTTGCAGCCCGCCGCACCCGCTTGCGTTCTTCCACAGTGAAGCTCATGACTCAATACTCCGGGCAAGATCACCGACGACAGCAAGGGGCAGGCGTATGGGTGGACCCTACTTGACCAGGACTGTGAGGTCATGGTGTGGGATCAGCAGTTGGCGGTTCCAATGGGCGATTGTAATCATCATAAATACATATAGAATTGATACTTCTTCGTTCTATATCATGTTGAAGTCTCTTTTAAGCGCCTGTAGTGGTGCATGTCGGTAGATTTATTCTCTTCGTAAAGTGACAACGTATCATGGATTCGGGCCAAGTGATCGCAATTGTGTTGGCAATCCTTATGTTGCTTTCTGGGTGCTCGGGTCTTGGCGGAATAGACCAGACTGAGCCAACCCGGCCGGAGTCGACTGAAGTAAGCGATAGCCCAACTGAAGAACCGGAACGCGATACCGAAGTCACTGCTGCTACATCGACAGTAACACCGACATCGGTAGACTCCGATGATGACGGGCTGAATGACCGGCGTGAAGCCGAACTCGGAACGGACCCAGACAAGGCTGATACAGACGGTGACGGTCTCAATGATCATCGTGAGGTGACTGAGCTCAAAACGGACCCAACCTCAGCAGATACGGACAATGATTGGCTTGCTGATCCCACTGAATTGGAGCGTGAGACAAGTCCACGTAGCCGCGATACGGACAACGATGGGCTCATAGACAGTGCTGAAATTGAGCATGGTACGAATCCCACTGTTCGGGACACTGATGGGGACAACCTTCTCGATGGCTGGGAGGTCCACAGCGAGGTTTATCCAAACGCGAATCCACTGCACAAGGATATTTACGTCGAAATTGACTACATGAAGAGCTACTCGCTCCCTGACGAGGAGCGAGCACTCATCAAGTCCAAGTTCGCTAATGCACCGGTGTCAAATCCGAATGGAACGAACGGGATCGACCTTCATCTCGTAAGGAGTGACCAGGTTCCCTACACTCGTACGCTTGGTGGTATGAGAACAGACGAATACGAAGAGAAGTATTTTGACCACCGCGGGCAGGCATATCATTACGCGATTTTGGTTGACCGGAGTTCTATCTCACCTTCTGTCGATGGTGGCGGCTCTCCGGGGTCGGTACACGTGTCGGGGACCGTCGACGACACACGCATGGGGACCACGTTCATACACGAACTTGGGCACTCGTTGGGCCTAATGCCTGATGTATACCATGGCATCGACAGCACTGATGTTCCGTTTGACGAATACCCGAGTGTACTGAACTACAACGCTCCCTCGGATCACTACAGCTACACCTCAGAAGCCGCTTCCAGCGATGGCTTTGACGACTGGGAGTATATCGAACAGAAAATGCACACCCCACCAACTAGGCTCATGCCGGGCTCTAATGCTCTAGATCAATGCGTTGCCGTTTCGTTTGCAGGCGGCGATGGGTCCGATAGCAATCCGTACCAGATCGAGACACTCCATCAGCTCGAGTGCATCGGCGTCGACTCTGATGCGAATTATGAACTCGTCTCGGATATTGACGCAACGTGGCGGACTGGGTTCGACCCGACACCACGTTTCTCTGGAACGCTCGACGGGAACGGCCACACAGTTCGTGGACTTACCGTTCATCGGTCGGGCAGCGCCGGTGGGCTCGTCAGGACACTCAACGGAGGCACAATCAAGCGAATTCATCTTCGAAATGTCTCCGTCCGTGGACATGAGAATGTCGGAGGCATAGCCAGCACCTCAAGTGGTACGATCACGCAGGTTACGGTTACAGGGAGTGTTCATGGAGAGTGGCGTGTCGGCGGTGTCGCTGGCGTTGTTGCCGAGCCGAATGCCAACTACCGGATTGGCGAGATATCCGCCGTCGAAGTGAATGCCACAGTTGTTGGTGAACACAACGTTGGCGGTCTCGCCGGCAACAGCATTGGAAACCTAACAAACTCAGCAGTCTTCGGCAGCATCCGAGGCGAATCGGAGGTCGGCGGACTGGTAGGAACGAACTATGCACCCGGTCGGGTCGCTTCCTCCTTTAGTGCCGCGACTGTTAGCGGCGAAGAGCGTGTGGGTGGCGCTGTCGGTCGAAACTACGAGAATGGCCCGGTTGAGGATGTCTACTGGAACGCTGACACCGCTGGCCAGTCAGCGTCGGCCGGCAGCCCCACGTCAAACGGGCTTTCCGTAGACGAGATGACTGGAGAAGCCGCCACAGAGAGTATGTCTGGGTTTGATTTCGGCGGGCCATGGGTTACAACCGACGGCTATCCCGTGCTTGACTGGCTCTCTGAGCGTGTCACACGCGAGACACGTACCTAGCCAGTCTTGAGCTTACTCGCGCCATCGTGGGGTCTGCCTCACTAGGTCCCGGCGCGGGGTCGCAAACTGTCAGGAGTAGTCTCGAAATCACCGCGACCCATGAAAAAACACACACGATTCAGCAAAAAGTAGAGGTATCGCTGTCTCGCTCAGGCTGTCGCCACGACGTGTTGATGCTCGTTCTGGGCGGGCGTCGGCTGCAACGTCAGTCCAGCCAGTGCGAGCTCCCGAAGCACCTCAGGCGGGACACCCTCGGTGTCTCGAAGCACGGCATCAAGCGTCCAGGCGTCGTGTTCTGAGCGAACCGGCGGCGTTGTCTCAACCAGAACGGTCGGCACAGTTTCCCGGAGGGCACGGGCGGCACGCTGGACACGCTTCCGGTTCTCGACCGTGCAGCGGAGCGAGCTCACGCTTCAACACCTCGCACGAGATCGCCGACGAGCGAGCCGCCAACATATGGCCCAACATCCCAGCCACGCTCCCCACGTGTGTACTCACACCACTCTGCAAGCGTCTCGAAGGGCGTCTCTGCCAACACGACCTTCTCTGCTTTACCGTCAGCCTCGACGACAGCCACGGCGAACTCGTAGCTGTCCCAATAGTGCGCTGCACCGTCGCCGTCGACACCAAGGAAGAGCGGTCGACCTTGGGTGAGTAGTTCGCGTGCGGTACGTTCTTGTGGATTGGATTGCGTAGTTGCCATTGGTTCTTCCTGGAACCACGCGCCTCGGTGTACTAGCACCGGGGCGATTTCGTAAGAAATCGACCAGCAGCGCGTGTGTTCCTATCTAATACTGTTGTTCCGGGCAACCAAAAAACTATTGCTTCGGAGCAAGATAGTTGCAAACACAAACAATGTCGACTCGTGGACCGGATCCCAAGGCTACTGATGAGGAAATTATGCAAATCATTGAATCAGTAGAGCCCCCGTTCGTGACGACTGGAGACATCGCAGATGCTGTTTCACTATCTACAGAGAGAGCGAGACAACGACTCAACCAACTCGATAACCAAGGACAGCTCCATCGTACAAAAGTTGGGAGTAGTGCCGTCGTCTACTGGATCCCAGAGTCTTCCTCAGGATCGAGATAGACCCGCCCCTTGTTCGTGATCCACCACACACGGGCGCGTCCAATCTTTCGCGTATCGACAAGTCCATCTTCCTCCATTCTCCGCAACCGCTGATCGACAGCTTGGCGGCTCACACCAGTCCTTTCAGCAATATCACTAGTCCCAAGCACCGGAGAATGTGCTAAGACTATTGCCTCCAGTATAGATTTCCTGTCGGCCGTCGGGTCTGGACCCGGCTTCTCTGTCACTGTACTAGCGATACATCCGCCCCTGTCATTAGTTATGATGAGTGTATCTCTTGCTACGGGGCAAAGACTAAAACCCACCACTCCGAAGCAAGAGATAGGCGACGCCCACAGCAATCAACGGCGTCCCGTCGAACCCATGACAACCGGCAAGCCCACCCACGAAGAGTCGCATCGCTCGCCAGCGCACTTTCGCCCACATATTCGCCCATCGAAAACCGCCAGACGGCAGCCCGGTCGCTCACATTCGCCCATCATTCGCCCATCGCCTGAGCGGCCCACGAACGCCCCACAGCGACCCACAGACGAAAATCGGCGCGCGAAAATCGACTTTCGCCCACGCGGTCGCCCCAGCCTTATCAGCCAACTGCCCAACCCAGCAGCCATGCCCACGCAGGGAGGCAACCAATGACCGCCTGGCACACTTGCACCGCCCTCCAGCGGGATCTCCTGAAAGCGATTGCCGACCACGACCACTACGACCGCGAGGCCACCGCCGACGCCCTCCAGATCGCCGTCGAAACCCGGCGCGAGGCCGCGCTCGACGATGCCCGCGTCACGGACAGCCTCGACACCCTCGAAGCGAACGACCTTGTCACCACCACTGACGGAACCTACGCCCTGACCGACCGCGGCCAGGACGCCATCACCCAGGCCGCCCGCTCGCTGGCTATCGTCACCGGCCACGACCTGGTCGCCACCGACGGCGGCACCACCATCCCCTCACACACGGCGGCGGCCACCCGACTTGACACCGTCCTGCAGGCCGCCGAACCTGCCCTCGCTGACGAGGAACTCGAACTGCTGGACGCTGTCAGCACCTACCTCCGGAACACGGACGGCTTCGTCGTCGGGACCCATGCCGAGCCCGCAATCCGCAGCCACGCGCTTGAGGTTATCGCCACCCGCGAGGACGGCCAGGGCGCACCCGCCGGCGACGTACTGGACACGCTCGCCTGCGAGTACGGGGCCCAGCGGGCGATGACGGTGCTGCTGGACCTTCTGGTGCAGGGCGACTGTTACCAGCCCCAGCCAGCGACGCTCCGGCGCGTCGACACCGACACCAGCGAGCCGGGAGGGGACCAATGACGACCTATCACGAGCTGACGGGCTTCCAGCGCGACCTCCTGGAGGCCATCGCCGCCGTCGACGACGACCCCTACGGCCTCGCGCTCAAGGACTACCTCGACGAGCGCTACGCCGACCCGGTCAACCACAGCCGCCTCTACCAGAACCTCGACCAGCTCGTTGAACAAGACCTCATCAACCGCGACGCCCTCGACGCCCGCACCAATGTGTATACGCTGACTGACGCTGGCAGACAGGCACTCCAACACCACGCGGAAACACTTGCAGGGCTGTGTGAGTTGCCCCGGCCCGCCGCCGATGGGGGTGCGCAGTAATGACGCGCCGACCCACGCAGTTCCGTCGCTCAGCGGGTAAAACTGGGAACACAGTCGGCCGGTGTTGTCAGAGGCACGTGATCACTGGGCAGGTGATGACCGACTGGTACCCTACCAAAATAAACGCAAAGCTCATAAATAATAGTTGTTACCGGGGAATTACCAATAGCGCAATCTGTGAGACAGTCCGCCGTCGCCCGCAACGGCGGACTGCGTCGCGTGCCTCTGACAATTGTTCAGGACAAAGTGGACTACTTTGTGCCTGCACTGTCAGATTAGTTAGCCATCATAATTGTAATTTTCGGCTCATTATCTGTTCTGAATACAGCGCACGGCACCCCGAAAACTGGGGTCCGGCCCCGAAACAACCTATAGGATGGGTGGTGTCTCCGGGAGCAGACAGGGCACGGATCCCATGTGGAGCCGATACGGGAGTGTATAAAAGCGCTTGTGGTATCCAGTCGTAGTCTGGTGGTTTCGCTCACTCTCACGATGTAGTCGATCCACACGAACAGCAGTCCGAAAGCGGTCCACAGACACAACTACCGGAGTTCAAGCAGCAGAATGGTGGGCAGCCGGGGGGGAGTGGCGTGCACCACACCATCGGGAGTCGTCATCCACGACGACAGGTCCTGGTCCCGAGCCAATCGATGAATTGGGGTGGATCCATAGGGAGATGGAGCGGAGACCAGCACCTATCCGACTGGTATGTAATTGCAATACAAAACAATTTTGATACTATATCTCAGTTTATTGGTTGGTCAGACAACACGAGACCGAAGACACGTCAGCGGGAGGTGGCCCGATGACCACTCCTGCTGTCGGCGACGTCGTCGTCCTGACCGAACTCGACAGTGAGCCACCCCTGCTCGTCACCGCCGTCGACGAGGCCGGCGACGAGGTTACTGGCGTCCTGCTGGCCGACCTCGCCGCCGAAACCATCCAGCGCCTCGACGCCACGGCCGGCGACCGCCAGCGCCGCCAGGAGCTGACCACGGCCATCCGGCGAGCTGAGGACCTCATGACCTTCCGTGTCCCCGTCGCCGAGCTCCGCCAGCGTGACCAGCCAGCCACACAGGGCAGCGAGCCGGCCACAGGAGGGGTTCGGTAATGGCCAAAGCCGATGCCCCCGCCACGACGGAGACCGACACAGCGCCCGCACAGGCCCACCTGTGGCGACTCCGCTACATGGTCGGTGATCTCGAACACTACACCGAGTGGACGGCCGACTTCCCCACCATCGGGAACTACTACGACCAGTACCGTCGCGGTGACTACGCACATGATGTCGTCATCGAGCGCCGGGCGGTGGTCGAAGGATGACCGGCGACGGCACCCATTGCAGTGTCAATTGCGACTGTGACTCTGACACCAGCGAGAGGCCCTGTTACCAGTGAGCCCAGTGCCACACTGGTCCAGGAGACGGCAGTTCATGAGTAATACTGGCCGCTGTCTGCGCGTTGCCACGACGCTAAATCACTAGACGGGAGAGGCGTACCACGCGCCACCAACCACACCCAGATAGTGCCAGCTACGTCACCGATAGCCCGTGCTGTGGTCAGCACTGCCCGGTTCGATTCCGGGGACGGGCGCTGTGGTCACGATGCCACGACAATCCACCGAAGACAGCGAGACCGACAGCACAGCCACCGACCAATCACTTGCCGACGAACTCGGGATGGATATCGGCCAAGAGGGGGCGGACATCGACACCCTCCAGTCGCTCGTCAGTGCCCTCGACGACGAAGTGGCACCCCCCGTTTCGAGTGTTCTTGAGCTGCTGGTCGGGACCATCGAGGACCTCCAGGAACGCGTCGACGACCTGGAGGACGACGTCGAACAGACCCACGACGTTGCCACCACGGCGGTCGGCAACGCCGCCACGAATGACCACCGTCTCGACGACCTCGAAACCCAGCAGGAGGCGACCCACGACGTCGCCAAGAGCGCCATCGCCAAAGCCCAGCAACTCGAAGCCGACACCGACCATCAGGAAGACGCCGAGCAACTACCCGAGGGCATCGAGCCCAGCAGCTCGCCGCTGGACTTCTTCGCGAACTGTCGCCAGTCCAATATCAAGACCATGTTCGTCGAGCGGTCGAACCGCCAGAACACCTACCGCGCCATCACCGTCGCCAAGCGCTGGCCCGAATTTGCCACGAAGCGAACCGACGGCAGCGGCGTGTTCATGACCAAAACCGACCTGCAGACGGCCCTGACCGCCGAACTCGGGAAGGACCCGCATCGCCAGACGATCAAGCGCGTCTGGGAGAAACTCATCGAGATTGGCGGCAGCGACATCGTCGAGAAAACGCGGCAGGTCGGCCGGGACCAGACCAAGACCGAGCTCCTCGCGATGGATATGGCAACAGCGGAAGGGCTACTTGAGAAACGCTACGTCGGCCTTGACCTCTTGGAGAACAGCGACCACAAAGCCGCGACGGGTGGCGTCACACCCGTTGTGGTGGAGTCATCACCCTAACCCTGTGACACGCATCGAATAGGACGGAAATCAGCACTGACCCTACGCTGTTGGACGCGGTGGCACGTGCCCTGCCGCCGCTGACGCCGCTGTCTGCTAGCTGCAGGAACCGGAAGCGGCCCCCTGTTTTCAGGAGTGGAGTGCGTGGTCGTAACACAAACGGAGCGACCAGAGCAGTTCAGTCGTTCACAACGGGTGTGACGGCAAGTCCCAATCACAAACCCTTCCTAGGGCACCCATCCCCAATTTGGGTTAGAGCTGGTGTCCGGTTTTCCGCATATATAAAGATGTCGGAGAGCTACCCATCTAACTAAAATACACCACAGGTGTTTTTGCCTTAGCCCGAATACGATAACTGCAAACAAAATGGCGGGCAACAGTCTTCCGAATAAAGCACCTGGGGAGTACGTTCCCTTCGGGCGCCGACCGTACTATCTGCCAGATCCACTACCACCGGCACATGATCTTGAGTTCGATGCAGAGTTCCAGCAGTTGCTACAGGATGCAATCTATCAGCTCGGGCGGCTGGAAGGGATCGGCGACGAGACGGAGGCCAATCCCCTCCTGTACACGACGATGGTCCGTCGCGAAGCCGTCGAATCGGTGGTGCTTGAGGGTGCAGATATCGATATCGAGGACGTATTCCGGTCCCAGGAGCTCGCCGACAGCGGAACCACTCGGAAAGATGTCCAGGAGGCACTCAATTACGAGCGGACAATCACCGAAGGTGCGACTCGGCTCACCGAGGGTGATCAGATCACTCTTGGACTGTTACAGGACCTCCACGAGTTACTGATTGAGGACGTGCGTGGCCACTGTGAGTACCCCGGGGAATTCCGTCCAAAGCCGATCAATCTCCCGGCAGCCTCGTCGTTCCAAGAACCATTCGTCCCGCCGGCACCGGACAAAATTCCGGAGTTGATGACGAATCTCGTCGAGTACTGCAACACAACCAGCGAGTATCACGATCTCGTCCAGTTCGGGCTCGTCCACTATCAGTTCGAGACGATACATCCCTTCGAGGATGGGAACGGCCGTTTAGGACGCATTCTCATCACGTTGCAGCTGATTCAAAACGGCTACCTCACGCAGCCGTATCTATATCCGAGTGCGTATTTCAACCGCAACAAAATCGAGTATGCCGACCGGATGCGAACAGTCAGCGAAACGGGAGCCTGGGAGCCTTGGTTGGAATTCTTCGTTGAGGGCATTCGGTCGCAAGCTGCCGAGGCAGTCGCACGGACGAATGATCTTCGGACTCTCCGTCGAGAGTACGAGCGAACCTATGGCCACGAAAAAACAGCCGCCGACCGGCTGGCGATGCGCCTGTTCAAGCAGCCATACGTGACCACCAACGACGTCGCCGAACTACTGGATGTGACATCACAGACAGCACGGAACGCGATTCAGGAACTCGAGGCACAGGATGTCCTGACCGAAACAACGGGGAAGGAGCGGTATCAAGAGTTCAAGGCTGTCGATATCTTCGACATTCTCGACCAGCCGCTGGAAGAAGGATAGTGCTGCTGTCTGCAGACTCAATCCCGTCACTCAGAGCTAACCAACACAACCGCCAAGTTCCCGAGAAATGTTGGTTAGCACATGTCCGACCGTGCCGACGCGAGGACCGCACTCGAAGAACTCCAGGTCCTTGACCGAGACACACTCCCAGCAGAACTGACTGAAACATACAACCGAGCACTCGAAGACATCGAGACACGCTGTACGACTCTCGACACAGCGGCCGAGCCTGACGACCAACCCACAGAGCGACCTGACACACCAGAGGCATGTAATGAGTGGTCGTAACACGAACGGAGCGACCACAGCAATCCAGTCGTTCACAATAGGTGTGACGAAACACTCTCGTCTCGAACCCGCATCCGTCGAACTAATTTTTCGGCTAGCGCCGGTCCCACAGAGACAAACCAACGAGATCGATCCCCCTACAGTACGAGTCAGCACCAGTCGTACCTGACTGCCCCACAAATAGAGCAGTGGTCGCGGGACATGGACGCGCTCTTTGTCAATCCGGGCCTGATCTGAAATGGGATTACCCTCATGATTAAATAGTACGTAGACCATCATTTGGGTGGATTCTATGGTACCAGTTAACGACCTACAAGAAATGTACCGCGACATGGTGACGGCGCGTCACTACGAGGAGCGGTTACAGGAGGAGTATCTGGAAGGCAAGCAGCCTGCCTTCGATATCTCGGCAGGACCGATCCCTGGCGAGTTACACCTCGCAGCCGGTCACGAGGCATCAGGTGCAGGCGTCTGTCAGCACCTCCGAGACGACGACACAGTGACAGCCCCGCACCGACCCCACCATATCGCCATCGCGAAGGGCGTCGATCTGAAACGGATGACCGCCGAAATATTCGGTCGCGAGAACGGCCTCGGCAAGGGGAAAGGCGGACACATGCACCTGTTTGATCCCGAAGCCGGGTTCGCCTGTAGCGGTATCATCGCGGAGGGGTGTCCGCCCGCCGCAGGTGCGGGACTGGCGGCGAAAAAGCGCAACACCGACAGCGTCGGCGTCGCGTTCCTCGGCGAGGGCGCCATCGACCAAGGCGCGTTCCTCGAATCACTAAACTTCGCCGCCGTCCATGACTTGCCCGTCGTCTTCGTCATCGAAGACAACGACTGGGCTATCAGCATGCCAAAAGAACGGATCACAGACGTACAGAACGGTGCCAAGCGCGCCGACGGCTTCGAGATGCCCGGCGTCCGCGTCGACGAAGACGACGCCATCGCCGTCTACGAGGCCGCTGGCGAGGCCATTGGCCGCGCCCGTGACCGCAACGGCCCGACGGTCCTGGAGATACAAGTCCACCGTCGGATGGGTCACTTCATGGGTGACCCGGAGAGCTACCGCCCAGAGGATGATCAAACGGCCGCCCAGCAGCGGGACTCAATTGAGCGGCTTGAAGATGATCTCCGCGCTCACGGCATCGATGACGAGACTATCGAAGACCTGCGTGACGAGGCACAGAGCGCCGTCGAGGAGGCTATCGAGTGGGCCAAGTCACAGCCCGAACCTGACCCCGAGGACGCGTACGAGGACATGTGGGTGAACCCGCCCAGTGGCGTGACCGACAGCGAGCCCGAGTACGACCTCGCAGGAGGTGACGACTGATGTCGAAACAAACCCAGCGAATCGACCGCGACCTGACGATGAGCAGAGCGATGGTCGAGGCCATCGCCGACGAAATGCGCGACAACGAGGAGGTCTTCTATATGGGTGAGGACGTCGCCGACTACGGCGGCATCTTCGACTCCACGGAGGGGTTGCGCGACGAATTCGGCTATGACCGCGTAATGGACGTCCCGATTAGCGAGACGGCCTACCTCGGTGCGGCGGTCGGCGCCGCACAAGAGGGGATGCGCCCCATCGCGGAACTGATGTTTGTCGATTTCTTCGGTGTCGCGATGGACCAGATATACAACCAGATGGCCAAGAACACCTACATGAGCGGCGGGAACGTCTCCGTGCCGATGGTCCTGACCGCCGCCGTCGGGGGCACCTACAACGACGCCGCCCAACACTCCCAGACGCTCTATGGGACGTTCGCCCATGTCCCTGGTATGAAGGTGGTTGTCCCGTCAACGGCGTTCGACGCCAAGGGACTGATGCACAACGCCATCCGCGACGACGATCCCGTCGTGTACATGTTCCACAAGCGCCTGATGGGGATCGGCTGGCTTCCCGCGCCCGACGGGCCCAAGACACCCGTTCCAGAGGAGGACTACACCATCCCCTTCGGAAGCGCCGATATAAAACGCGAAGGCGAGGATGCAACTATCGTCACGCTCGGCCTGCACGTCCACCGGGCCCTAGATGCGGCCGAAACGCTGGCCGAGGACGGTATCAGCGCGGAAGTCGTTGACCTGCGCTCGCTGGTGCCGCTTGACACCGAAACCATCGTCAAGTCCGTCGAGAAGACGGGGAATCTCGTGGTCGTCGACGAGGACTATCGCTCCTACGGCGTGACGGGCGAAATCGTCGCCAGCGTCGCCGACGAGTCGTTGGCCGCGCTCAATGCTGTTGAACGGGTTGCCCTGCCAGACGTTCCGATTCCCTACTCGCGCCCGCTTGAACAGGAGGTCGTCCCGGATGCCGAAGATATCGCTGCGGCGGTCGAACGGACCCAATGAGCGATCCCACGGACCGCGTCGCGGTAACGCTCGATGACTGGCCAGACGACGCCGACAGTGACGAAGGGGTCGTCGTCAACTGGTTCGCACGCGAAGGAGCGAGCATCGACGAAGGAGCGAGTCTCTGTGAAGTCCAGATTGATAAGGTCAGTGTGGACGTGTTTGCACCGACGGACGGGACGCTAACAGAGATCATCTGTGGCGAAGACGACGAGTTCGCAGTCGGCGACACGCTCGCCTGGATAGCACCATGACGGGGACCACCCAACCATGAGCGAGGACGGACCCGCTGAGCGGACCGTCCGCGAAGAGCGGTCGCTCACGCCGATGCGCAAGACCATCGCCAACCGGCTCCAAGAGAGCTACCAGGAGGCCGTCCACGTGACGGTCAACCGGACTATCGATGCTGAGGAGCTGCTGTCCGCTGCCGATGACGCCGGAAAGGCAGTCGAGAACGTGGACCCGACGGTGACTGACATCGTCCTCTGTGCGCTCTCAGACACGCTGGCGGCCCATCCGGCGTTCAACGCCACTTTCGAGGACGGGACCCATCGCCTCTATGAGGAACAAAACGTCGGCGTCGCCATCACAATCGAGGGCGGCCTCGTCACTCCTGTTGTGGCAGACATCGGATCGCTGTCTCTGAGCGAGGTGGCAACCGAGCGCCAGCGTCTAACGGAGCGGGTACAGGCGGGCGACTACACGATGAGTACGTTCAAGGGCGGAACGTTCACGATATCGAACCTTGGTCCGCTCGGCGTAGACTCGTTCAATCCAGTCATCAATCCGCCCGAAGTTGCACTCCTGGGACTTGGTCGTATCAATGAACCTGCCGTTGCTGTCGATGAGGACGTGACCCTTCACCGGCAGCTGACAGCCAGTTTGAGTTTCGACCATCGAGTGGTCGACGGTGCTGACGCCGCGCGATTTCTTGAAACACTGGCGGCGCACCTCGACGATGCGTCGCAGTACGTCCCTCCTGCTTCCAGTGAGGCGTAGAATAGGATGTAACACGAAAGCCTCGGGCTTGACCCCGAGGCGATTTACTGAAACGGATTGTCCGGCGTCGCCAGTCGAGCGATATCCTCAATCACGTCAAAGTCATCATCGAACGAATACAGATAGTCAACCCCCGCTCGCTGCATGTACGCGACAATGGTTGCGTCGCCAAGGGAGAGCCCGTCGTACGTTTCGAACAGATCAAGAGCGTTGGTAAAGTCCTTCTGTGCCGCCTGGCGGACCTCAAACCCAGCAGACTGATTGAGCCGCTCATACGTCTCGACAGCTACTGTGGCGTGCATACGGTCGCCCAGACTGGCTGGTGTGGTCTCCCCAGGGTTCGGGGCATCGCGTGACTCCGAGCTTTCGGCCGGTTTAGGAATCGTCAAGACTGCCACCAGCCCGAGTGGAAGCGCAACGAGAGAGCCACCGAACGGCAGATACCAGGCAATGGTGCCCGCTGCACCGCCGACAAGAGGCCAGACAGCGGCACCAGCGCTGTTGGCACCGCTTCGATACCCCAGTGCACGTTCCATCGCCTGCCCCTCGTATAGATTGTAGATGAGCACGGTTATCGAGGTGTAGACAACTGCAGTTCCAATCCCGAGGACCACTCGCGACAGCAGTAACGTGGCGAAGGGATTGACCAACAAGCCCCCACCGCCGCCCAGGCGATAAATGATGAGCCTGCCCACGAACGGTCGCCGTGGCCCTACCCGACCAATGACCGACCCCATCAACGGGCTTGCAAGAATAATGACGTCACCGTGGGTCGTAATGATGAGTCCAGCTGCTGTCTCCGAGACGCCCAGCACAAATTGAATTTGCGGGACAATTGGCCCGAGAATCGCACCTGCCATCACTGTCAGCGTGGCAGCCGAAACAATGACCCAGAGCGACCGACGGCGGCTCGGTGTAATCCACGCGTTTTGCCGTCCAGTGGCCACCCAGTCGACGGTTTCGATTTGACTATGCGTGAGATTATGTACTCCTCGTGGAGAGACACAGGGCCTTGCCAACGGTCGCGCAGGCTTCCACCGTCCAGCGAAAAACAAGACGCTGGAGACCGGCCCCATACTCGCTATCTTGATTCAGCGAGAGAATCCCGCCGTTCACGGCGGGCGTGAATCGCGTGAGCCCGGTTCGACAGTCCACGCGGTTCTGCCCAACCGAATACCCAACGGCGCAAGAGTTACTGGGATTGGGTGCCTTGTATTTGGTTAGGCCAAATGGAGTATCACCTGCAATCCGGGTCGCACACGGTCTACGCGCTTCAATATCACTTCGTGACCGTCACGAAGTACCGCGCCGACATCCTCACCGATGAGCGGCTGGAGCGCGTGGCTGAAGTCGCTCACGAGATTGCAGAGGACTTCGAGGCCGACATCAAGAACGTGGACGGCGGCACCGACCACGTTCACATCCTGTTCACGACCAAACCCACCACCGACCTCACAAAGTTCATCAACTCGCTCAAGGGCGTCACATCCCGCCGGATTCGGCAGGAGTACCCTGAGGTGAAACAGACGCTCGAAGATGCGTTCTGGCAACCGGGATATTTCCTCGCCACGACCGGTCAAGTGAGCATCGACGTGCTGATGGACTACGTGGAAAACCAGTAGCATGACCGCAACAACCACGAAAACGCTGGAGGCCACGCTCGCCCCGCCGACAGACCACAAAGAGCGCAAACTGTGCGACCTGCTCGACACCTACCGCGCAGGACTCCACGAGGCGTTCGAGGCCGGGTGCGAGACGATGACCGCCACCAGCGACATGGTGACGCCCTACGACCTGCCGTATCAGGCGAAGGCGGCCCTGTGCAACTACGTTCCACAACTGTACGGAACCTACGATGCACAGGAGTTGGACGACGACCACCCGGTTCGGCTCACCAACCAAGCCGCTGAGTTCGACCACTCGCCGGAACGCGACTACGAGTTTACGTGGTGGGTACCACAGCCCGGTCGCGGCACTAACTTCTGGATACCACTCCGTATCAACCCCGCTCAAGAAGAACTGTGGCACGACCTCGTGGACGGTGAAGCGTCGGCAGGGCAACTCCGCCTGCAACGCCACCGCACGTCGTGGACGCTACACGTCACCGTCGAGTTCCCGGTCGAAGAACCGAACTACGAACCGACAGACGACGATGTAACACCAGTCGGCTTCGACATTGGCGAAGCACACCTGCTCGCGGGCTGTGCCTGCGAGCAGGGCACTCCGACCGACCCACTACTCATCAACGGTGGCCGTGCTCGCCACCTCCGCAAAGAGATGCACACGACGCTCAAGCGCTTCCAAGAGCGTGACGCCGCCGAGTGGCGGATTGACGAACGGTTCGACCACTACCAGAACGCACTCACAGATATCATCGAGAAGGCGTCTCGGCAGGCAATCGAGTACGCCTGCCGATTCGAGAAGCCTGTGGTCGTTCTGGAAGACCTTTCGTACATCCGCGAGCATCTCGATTACGGCGAGTGGATGAACCGACGCCTCCACGCATGGGCGTTCGCTCGCTTGCAGGAGCGCATTGAGGACAAAGCGCGAGAGTCTGGCATCCCGGTCGAATACGTCGAGCCGTCCTACACGTCGCAGACGTGTCACGAGTGCGGCCACGTCGGGCATCGGGACGGCGATGAGTTCCGGTGTCAGAACGAGGAGTGTTGGGTGTCGGAGTATCACGCAGACATCAACGCGGCGGTCAACATCGCTGACCGCCACGACCCGTGGGGTGAGAGCCTGCCGCTGAAACCGGCGGGCGATGACATCCCACGGGATGGGAGCGCCTGTGACAGCGCCGCGACCCCCACCGAGCAGAGCCAACCACGGCAGATGACGCTCGGAGAGGTCGGGTCGGAACCCTCTGCCGGTAGTTAGCCGGTATTCCCATGCAGGGAAGCCGCGCCGTTCACGGCGCGGAGGATGTCACCTAAGAATTACTACTGCAAGTAATCAATTTAAATCCATCTACGCCGCTCAGGCCGACTTCACGTAGGTTGGGCGGCGGCAGCAAAAGATAGCCCAACCAACAATGTGCTGATTACCACTCCGGGAATGAATGGGAAAACACCGAGTAGGATGGCAGCTGAGAGACACATTACTACGAGTCCAAGCATTGCTCCGATGACCATTCCGCTTGGCAGAAGCCCAGATATGTCGCGCTCACGAATATTCATATTAATTTCATTTTAAACAGCCTGTCTAAAAACTTTTCCGACCTGTCTGATACCTGTCTGTTGTTGAACCGCCTCCAGAGTGGCGTCGTGAGTTCGAGAGAGCATCTTCACAATACCGGGTCTTGAGTTGGCTGATTCTATCAGCGACGGTGGTACTGAGGTACTTCCTACTCCGGTGCGACGACATCCGCACACGTCGGACACTCCGCCCAGACACCCGCTGTCCCGTCGGCCTTCTCGTATTCAACCAGCGTCCATGCGGCTGTGATGGGGTCACCACAGTCCGGACACTGACCAACGGTCTCTGTGTTGTCAGGCATGTGTGTGTCCGAGGGCACTCTGCGACGCTGTACGTGAAGAGGAATCAAGCCGCATTGGACATAACTGTTTGTGTCGTCGAAAACTCAGATCAAGATCGCCCGATATTATCGGTATTAACGGCGAGGACTCCGGTCATTTGGGGGAGAGTCTATCAGTTTCACTCCGGTGCCGATACATTCTAGGTTCCATTCCCCAAAAGAAACGATATGGGAGAAGCGATCCCTCTCGGACGCGCATGTCGGCGGTGTGGCGAACAGGTTGTGTTGACCGTTGAGACCGAGCAGGGCGTGTATACAGATGATTTAGAGGCACTCTTACAGACCACACCTGGACAGGAGGCACTGCTTAGAACAGAGTGTGACTGTCCAACCCCACGAACAGTTGCGGTGAAGGGAACAACGCCACCGACGCCCGACGAACAATGAGCTAGTGCTGGTTGTGTCACGGTCCTGAAACCGACGTCTCTCCCTGATCTAACCGAGGCTGAATCCAGTCCAGTTTTGGACCAGAGTTACACCGGGAAAGAATATCTAGTCGTACTGTTCAAGCCTTAATCGAGAGGTATCCTGTATCTCTAAGTACGTCGGTCAGGGTGTCATAGAACGGTTCTCATACCGGTTGGTCACTTCCTCGTCCGCTCAGTACAGAGTCCTCACATATCGACTACTTCGTTGACTAGACCGACAGCTGTCAAGAACGCCGTGGAGATACAGCGGGAGTATTTGCTATCCTCTGATATCGTATCTGGTCTGTCCACAAGGGCAAACAGGATTCAGGAAACAGGTTGTGGTTTACACCCACGTTTCGAGACAGTCTGTTGAACAGAACGAGATATCGATGTCTGAGTCGGACTCTTTCGGGTGTACCCGAAGCGTGTACGCCTTGATTTCAGTATCACAATTAGCGCAACTCATATCACGAACTAGGTTTTGACACTGCTTTGTTATAGAGTATTTACTAGGCAATTACGGGAGGCAGGAACAACGAGACCCCATACCTCGTTGCTGCTACGGTAGCTGACACTGAGATTGGCTATCCCCGCTCCCTTGTTCAATCACCAGTATCGTAATTGACCCGTCATAAATACGCACTGTGGCTGCAGTACACTCACAAAACCTCTGTCGGAATTGGGTATCTCTCACAATCAGTTTGTGCATCAACTTCGGAAAGGTTGGCGACGAAGACGACTTCAAGATACGCGGTATCGAAACCTGACAGCGGTCGACTCCACCGTCCATCGAAGGCATTCAGCGGGATAGGCTCCTTCTGGTCTGCGTGTCGTCAATAACCCGTGGAGTATAATCGTGGTGCAAAATTACCGGTCAGTTGATTCAGCTCGCTGGCACGTATTGAGCCGACCGCTACGGTCGACGGTGATCTGTCCCTCCTCTTCGAACGTCCGGAGTTTGTTGTAGATCTGGTGATCGGGGAACTCCAGCTCTTCTCGGAGATCTTCGGTTGTTTTCGGGGCCTCCAGCGAGACGAGCAACGCGTTCTCAAGGCAGTACGAGACGAACCGGTCAGTGATGGCGCAACAATATTGTGCCGCTCGTTGAGGACATCGAGAGTATCGAGCACAGCAAACGAGAAGAATTGGCCAGTGCGATCTTCCTGAGTCTTGATCTCTTGGAAAATGCTCTCCCAGTCGGGGTCGGTTTGTCTGGCAATCAGTGCGGCATCTTCGAGATCGCCTTCGCGTTCCGTAATCGATTTGAACACGAAGATATCGGTCAGAGAGAGCAGATGTACGTGAAGATTGCCGTACTCGAGTGATTGGTCGCACCGTTCGATCATCGCCGGCGTCAACTGGAGTTGGCCGGCGACCGCCTCCACGAAAATATCCCAGCGCGGAAACCCTTCCTTCTCCAGCACAAGACTGGGATCGAGCTGGTTGTACACCGCTTCCAAGTCACTACGCTCCTCGTATCCAAGGTCCTGAAGCGATTCGGCGAGTGCGAAAAACGTCGTCCGTCCTCAACGACAAGGTCGACGTCCCATCGACGGTGTCCTTGCTCGTCGCGACGAGTCGGTCGCCGTTCGCGCGGTATTCGGTTTCGAACGGTGTCGTTCGGGTTCTCGCTTCAAGGAACGACCGAAGCGTGTCATCGGTGATAGCATATCCGTCGTCCGTGTGTGCGATCGCACCCGTCTCCTGAATCTCGTTCAAATGCTTGTAGAGCGTGGACTTGGCGAAGCCCTGTGTTTGTAACTCCGAAATCGTCTTCGGACTGCCGATAAGCGCACCCAAAATGTCCACTTTCGTTTTTTTAAGTAACCAACAAACTATCCCGATACCAAGGCACCCATATATAGAATTGTGGAAACCCCGATAACGAGGCAATCAACGATTGACTCAGTATTCGTTGCTATTCGTCAGCAATTCGCGTCAATGCCAGCCACCAGCCGCTTGTCAAGGAATAACTCTCGGAGCGACTCATTGTTGCCGATACTTTCGAGGAGTTGGCGAACTGACTCGGGAGAGTGCAGGAGATTATATCGATCGACAAGAGCTGTTGTAGATCGGATTCCAACTGGCCGACCAGTTACCGCGGCATCTCGAAGTGCAAGCCGAATGACCTGCAGGTCGTGGCGAGAGTCAAACCCCCATGATTCCGCTCGCTCTTCGAGTTCGGTATCGTAGGTGTCGAAGCCGATGATATTGTGACACTCCCGACAGAGACAGACTCCCTGGTCAGGATTGTGCGACCAGTGATGGTAGTCTAGATTCCCGCCGACGAGTGCTGAGTCCCGTTCAAGAGCAGTACGTGTCCGTCGACACAGCGGACAGGTAACCTCCCAGTTCCACCCGAAGGCTGTGCTTTTTGTCGCGAACCGTTCGGTATACTCGTCGGTACGTGGTTCGCCTTTGCTGTTGGTGATCCCACTCCAGAGCCAGTCGTCCCAGAATTGCTGGACCATCGTCGTAAGAGCCGCGGGTTCGACGATCTGGTGATAGGCTGCGTCAATGCCAACAGCGCACCACGTCCGTACGTCGACATCACACTGGGTGCATGCAGAATCGAAGTACGGGACATCACCCGGGAGACCTCGTTCGTGCAACGTGACTGCCTCGCCACAGTTCGGACAACAGACTGCGACGGGCACATCCAATAGCGGGGACTGGTCGTCGGCTTGCGATAAGATCTGTGCATGGTCACCATAGGGTTGCTCAGTCGAACGCGTCGCGGCAGTCGTGTCGACAAGCTCGTCCAGATCAGCTGTCGAAGCGGGCTGGGTCATACGCCTACGTCCGTCTGTCGCTCTGCGTTCGTGGCCTGGTCGGGTAGGTTCAATTGGAGTCCTTCAAGACGTTCAGTGTCGACGGTCTGCCAATCACCGCCGCAACGACGCTCTTCGATCCGCCACATCATTTCTTCCCCGCGACAGGCGAGATATCGGACACGCCGAACTTGGGAATCAGTGGTTTGCTCAAAAGACAGAACGAGAACAGTCTCTAGTTTCGTCTCGGTGCGACTCAGCGGAGATACGATATCTTGTGTCATGGTTCTACTCGAGAAGAGTCGTTACCAGCAAGTGCATCATCAAGCACGCACGCTTGAGCAACTGCTACTGACTCTCCTCACTCTGCCTGGAATACAAAATACAATTCTACGTCATTCGAGAAAGAACACGGGAACGCACGGGTTGCGGCTGCTGTCTCATTGTATGAAGGGGAACGAATTACGCTCGGGACTGCTGCTCGACTTGCTGGGGTTACCCGTTTCGAAATGCGAGACATCCTTGGCGAAGAGGATGTTGAACTTCGATTTGGACCGGAGGACATGGACGCTGCACGCGATGAAATAGACGTGGCTCGGAATCTTGAATGACAGGTGCGCCTGCTAACGCGATCGTTCCCAATACAACTGTTCTCTCGAACTTCGCGCAGGTTGATCATATCGAACTCATAGTGGACCTGCCACGACTCGTCGCGGTCCCTGCTGTCCAGACGGAACTCACCGAAGGAGTTGAGACACATCGCTATCTCGAACACGCATTGACTGCGCTGGAAGAAGGAGCCATCGGCGGAGGAACACCAAATCGAGCAGTGCCCCTTGGAGACGCTTGATCCGGGTGAGGCGCAAGCACTGGCAGTTACAGATGCCGTTGCTGGAACAGTCATCACTGATGATGGTGATGCACGTGCGACTCCGAATCAACGGAACATCGAACTAACTGGCTCGATTGGGTTGCTTGTCCGTTCTGTTGAGGCGGATCGCATCGGTGGAAGGATGGTTAATCGGGGGAGAGCCAAGCTCCCAGGGTCGGCGATCCGGTTGCGCCTGGGGAGCACTGTCAGACATTCGTCAGACCCCAGTGTTTCCACTAATAGGATTACACATTAAGAAGGAGTGAGCAGGAAAGCACACCCACCCCCCACTATTTCCACTAAAACTAGCAAGATGCGTGTGACAGAACGATCTGTCGACTTCTTTCACTAGAACTAGCCCCTGCAACAACCTGTCTTCAGTCCTACTACGGACTAGCTATGACGGCACTAATATAAACTTTTCCTATATTCATAGTTCATTCTCATTCGCGGCATCTCTTTTACTGTCTTTTACTGGAAATACTGGGGGGAGGGTGTATCGATAATCAACAGAGGCCGTATCCGTCTCTTCTTGCGATTACATTCATACCGTAAATATACTGGAAACGTTGGGGTGTCCAATCTTTATAAACACTAAGTTACTGGAAATACTGGAACCCAGTGGTTCCGAGAGGCTGCCACAGATCAACAGCTGCTATCCGCAATTTACTGGAAATAGTGGGGTGTGTCCAGCTGACTCCAACGCTCTATTTACTGGAAATAGTGGGGTGATCCCTATACAAATACAGGTTAGTGACGGCTACATGTAGCCATCTGTCCCCCTGTTATCATACTCTGACCGCATCGTCTCTGAGGGCAGGTTATACACTGGAAATACTGGGGTGTCCCTCATATAGTGGAAGGGCTACCCAGTACTGGTTATACTAGAAATAGCGGAAACGGTGGTCGAAACAATTATTGTGGTAGCCTGTCTCAGTCAGGCACAATATGGGTCCTCGTTTTCAACCGGACGATACACTATACAAACGTCGGAATACACTCAAAGTCGAGTACGTCCCGGACGAAATCGTTGGCCGGGACAACGAGATCGAAGAATACGAAGCCGCACTGCAACCAATCATCAATGGTGAGTACCCCGATAACATCTTCATTTACGGGAAGACTGGTGTCGGGAAGACCGCTGTAACGAACTTTCTCCTGAATGAACTTCGAGAGTCAGCGGACCACTTCGAAGTCAATCTTACCGTTATCACGCTCAATTGCGATGGCCTAAGTACCAGCTATCAAGCCGCCATCAGTCTCGTAAACAACCTCCGAGACCACGAAAACCACATCGCAGAGACTGGCCATCCTCAGTCCAAAGTGTACCGGCTCCTCTGGGATGAACTCAATAAACTCTCTGGAAGCGTCATTATCGTTCTCGACGAGATTGACCACATCACGGACGACACGTTCCTCTACCAGATCAGCCGCGCCGACAACAACGGTTATATCGACAACATCCAGCTCGGCATCATCGGGATCAGCAACGATTCGACGTTCCGTGAACAGCTCGATGCCAAGGTACAATCTTCACTCTGTGAGACAGAGATATCGTTCCCGCCGTACGGGACCGAAGAACTCCAGAAGGTGCTCGAACAGCGGGCTGAAATAGCCTTCCACGAGGGTGCGCTTGAGGACGGAGTCATTCCGCTCTGTGCCGCGCTTGGCCGCCAAGATGGCGGAGACGCCCGACGAGCGATCACGCTTCTCCGGAAGGCTGGTGACTTGGCCCGCACTGAAAACGCAGACTCGGTTACAACTGACCATGTCGAACGCGCCCAGGAGAAACTTGAGGCCCAACAGAGCATGGACATAATGCGCGACCTCACCGAACACGAGCAACTCACACTCTATGCGCTGACCACGCTTGCTGCAGAGGGAGACACTCCTGCCCGATCTCGGATCGTCTATCAACGATATAAGGAGCTCTGTGAGTTCCAGGGTCGGGAACCACGCACCGCACGCCGAATGCGCAGTTTCCTCTCTGATTTCGAAATCCTCAATCTCACATTATCTGAGATGGAACACCGTGGGCAGGACGGTGGCACGTACCGGCAGCATGAGCTCACCCGCGACATCGCGACTGTTGTTGACGCCCTCCAGACGATTATTAGCGAGTTTGGTGCCCATCAAAGCATCATTGAGTACCTGCCCGACTCGGGTGAGGAATTTGCCACGATGTAGTCCCGACGATACTTGCGCCAAAGCGACTGTACCGGCTATTCTGGTGTTTCCGGTGACTATTGCAGACGGCCTGCCGGTCTACATTTTGTTCTCAGATGATAGGGAACTTCAGTTTCTGACATACTATATGATAGATATGAAATATTCTGGAATTATATGTGGATGTCGCTGTCATGGATGAGTCAATTGATCCCGGTGAGTACCTTGCGGTCGTGGACCCGAACGGTTCGGCCAAGTCGACATTGATGCAGTTGATGCTTGTCTTGCTCAAACCGGACGACGGGATTCCGAGGTTCTTCGGTCGAACCCGCTCACCAGTTCGACGACGTCTCGCGTAGTACATCGCACAGCACGCCACCGCTTCGAAGGAGATACCCGATCACCGTTGGGGAAGTCGTGAATGTGGGCCGATTCCCCCACTCGGCTACGGCTCCTCTTCGGCGAGGACTGGGCCATTGTCGACTGGGCCCTCGATATCGTCGGCATGACGGCGTTCGCCAATCCTCGAGTGGCCGGCCAGCGACAGCGGGCATTTATTACCCATGCCTTCGTCGGCGAGGACGACCTGCTCGTACTCGACGAGCCGACGGTTGGAGTCGATATCAAGTCGGCCGACGTGTTCTACGACCCCCTCGATGCCTGACCGAGAGGGCATCACCATCCTCCTCATCGAACACGTTCTAACTGCGATCACCGACCACGCGGACCGCGTCATCTGTCTCAACCGCGAGGTCTACTTCGACGGTCCAACCGACGCGTTTGTGGCGAGCGACGCCCTCGCCGGCGCGTCCGGTACCATAGCGAATCCGTTATGTGAGTCGCGATGATCCCTAGACTCGCCACGCCGCTTCAGGCGGGGCTGCTGGTGCTACTTCTGACACCGCTGTACTGGAGCCTGCAACTCTTGTTGGGGTTCGTTTATTGGATCGGCCAGATAACCGGCTTAGAGCTGCTCCAGCACGAATTCATGCACCGGGCGATGCTGGTGTGACTATGTATCGGCGTGATGGCCTCGCTCATCGGCATGTTTCTGGTCCAAGGCCAACTGGCGCTGATCGGCGATGCGGCCGTCCACACCGGATTTGACAGCGTCGTCGTGGTGCTGTTTCTCAACGCCTTTCTCGATCTCGTGGTTTCCTCGTTCCTGACTGCCGTCGTGGTCGCGATGATCGCGGGCCTGTCCATCGAACTCATCTCGGAGACGACCGACGCCCACATCGACGTGCCGATGGCTATCGTCCTCTCGACCGAATTCGCGTTTGGGACCAGCTCATCAGCATCAACGTGGGTGGGCTCGCCGTTGGAGTCTACCTGTTCATCTTTGGGAACCTCGCGACGGTGTCCCAGGACTGCGCCGCGATACCGTTCATCTTCTTTGCCGTCGTCATCGGTGTAGTCGGGCTCACGCACAACCAACTGCTATACGTCACTTTCGACGAGACTGCGGCGGCTGTGTCCGGTATCTCGGTCAACTGGTACAACCACATCATGTTGATGCTGACGGCGATGGTCGTAGTCGGTGCCATGCAGATCATGGACGTTATTCTCATTGTCCCGATGCTCGCAAATTGATCCTGTTCGGGATCGACCAGTGCCTGTATATCTCACATAGACAAGTTGAATGAATTGACGCTGCCAGACTGCGAGTGTCCACGCATATTATGAGAAATAATTCCACTGGTTGGTATTATATTCAAATATACAGTACCATCAAAGCGAGATTAGAAATACAAATTCGGATTAACTGGCAAATTCGACGATATAGATTTAAATTAAATCCATTTCCGAACATTTTAGAGGCAAATATGGTGCTTGTAGTGTTCCTCACACGGTCAGCGAAAGGTGGCCATTCTGGAAGGTGTCCCCAGAGCGAACCGACACGAAAGTACGCTGAGGGCCGCTCGAATATAACATACGTACTCTTGTTATAGGGTATCCGGTACGGTGAGTAATACGGTCGGTCTATAGCACGTTTGCGAGAGGCGAACGGCAACTCAAACCGGGTGTAGACGGGCGCACCGTCAGGAGAACTGCGAGTTAATCTCGATGACGTTCGCGGACCGGGTCACCATCTCGGGCAGTTTCTCTTCGTAGATTTCGCCTTCGAACCGGCTGGCCGGCCCCGACACGCTGAGTGCGCCGATAACCTCGCCGTTGGTGACGACCGGTGCGGCCACACAGCGGAGCCCCTCGATTTTCTCTTCCCGGTCGAAGGCGTATCCCTGTTCGCGTATTGTTTCGAGTTCGTCGAACAGTTCCTCAGACGAGGTTATCGTGTTGACAGTAAAACCCTCTAGCCCGTGCTGTTCGATTATTTCGTCGACGCGCGCGTCCGGCATGTGTGCCAGCATCGCCTTGCCGAGAGAGATGCAATGTAGGTACTGCCGGTCACCGACCGAAGAAGCGGTCTGGACGGCCTTCTCTCCGCCCGTCTTGTAGATGTACACCGCACGGCCGTGCTCCTCCGTCGCGAACTGAGCGAGCTCACCGCAGTCCGCGGCCAAGTCATCGAGTTCCTCGCGGACGACGTCGTATATCTGAAGCCTGTCTTTAACCGTCTCGGCGAGTTCGAGGTACCGTAGGCTCAGGCGATAGACCCCGTCCTGTTTCACGACGTACTCGTTCTCCGCAAGCGTCGCCATGTGGCTGTGGATGGTTCCTTTCGAGTGGTCGAGCGTAGTGGCTATCTCGGTGATCCCAGCACCGTCACGGTCCTGCAGGAACTCGATGATATCCAGCGAGATCTGGACCGCATCGACCGTTCGTGATTCCGATGTCGTTCCCATAGTGGTCGTTCAAAATATACTATAATAAATGTTCGGCCGTTACGAACGAGATATCGGGTTCGCAAGAGCCGAACAAAGGGTCCAGTCTCTCACCTGTGTTCCGACGCATTCGCGCCATTCGCCGTGATCGCCGAGTTGACGCAGTGAAATCGAATCGGACGTCTCGACTCGCGTCTCGGCACGTTCGCACTGTCCGAACAGAACCGTCGCGGGCTGCGATGTCGCCGCTGTCACCGACTGTCGTCCGGCGGGGAAAACAATATTACGTGTGCACCGTTCTGTATAGCCACGATGGTAAGCGTTGACTACATGGCCCATCAGGAACAGTATTGCCCTTCACAACTGTTGGAGTTCTCCGTCTCGGCCGCGGACAACGGGTTCGACTTCGTGTGGACGTCCGACCACTTTCACCCGTGGTTCCACACGGACGCCGAAGCGGGGTTCGCGTGGTCGTGGCTCGGTGCTGCCACCGAACGCATCGACGTCCCAATCGGGACCTGTGTCACGCCGGCGGGCGAACACTACCACCCGGCGTTGATGGCACAGGCCTTTGCGACCCTCCAGGAGATGCACGACGAACGCGTCGTCCTGGGGCTCTCGACGGGTGAGGCGATGAACGAGAAGCCGATGGGGCACGACTGGCCGGAGTACGGCGTCCGGCGGAAGCGACTCGAAGAGACGCTGGAGATCGTCCACGGCCTCTGGGAGAACGACGGCTTCTACAGCTACGAGGGCGAGCACTTCGACGTCGACGACGCCCGCCTCTACACGATGCCGGCGGAGCGCCCCGAGGTCCAGATCGCCGCGAACGGTCCGAGTACGGCGTCGCTGACCGGCGAGTACGGCGACGGGTTCATCACGGTCAAGACCGGTCACGAGTACACCGAGCGGATGTACCCGGCCATCCGGCGCTACGCCGAGGAGGCGGGCCGCGATCCCGACGACATCGAGACGACGCTACTGGTGATCGCGTCCTACGACGAGGACTACGAGCGAGCGCGCGCGTCAACCCGACCGTGGTGGGCGACGACTCAGAACGTCTTCGACAGGGCGATGGCGAACCCGAAAGACATCGAGGCGGAAGGCGAGAAGGCCACGACGGAGCAGGTCGAGGAGAAGTTCCTCATCGCCGACGACCCGAGCGACATCGCCGCGCAACTGGAAGCGTACGCGGAGATGGGCTTCGACCGCATCGCGCTGGGGAACACCAGTCCCGAGCCAGAGCGGTTCTTCGAAGTGATGGGCGACGAGGTAATCCCGTCGCTGTAACCCGCAGCGTTCGGCTTGGGTGAAATGGCCCGGTCGCCGGGGGAACGTTTAATAAACGGGCCCGCGTCGTTGTGAACGAAATGCCCAGACTAAACGGTGGCGAGATTATCGCCAAGTATCTGGAGAAAGAGGGTGTCGAGTACCTCGTCGGAATCCCCGGTCACGGGAGCACGAACCTGCTCGACGCGTTCAACGACTCCGACGTCGAGGTCATCCAACCACGGCACGAGGAGGGCGCGACACACCTCGCGGACGGATACGCGCGAGCGAGCGGTGAACCGCTGGCCGTGTTCACCTCCATCGGACCGGGCGCGACCAATACCGTCACCGGTGCGGCGACTGCGTACGTCGACTCCATCCCGATGGTCATCTTCACCGGCGCGCCACAGACCCACGAGTACGGGCAGGGGATCCTCCAAGAGATTGAGCGCCAGAAACCCGGTGACTTCCCGAGCGTGATGGAACCGGTGACGAAACAGAGCTTCGTCGTTGACGACGTCGAACGGCTCCCCCGAATCCTCCGGCGCGCGTTCCAGATCGCCCTCTCCGGGCGGCCGGGGCCGGTTCACGTCGACGTCCCGATGGACGTACAGGGCGCTGCGGCCGACGTCGAGCTACCGGAACCCACACAGACTCGCCCGCACAGTCGGCCGGGTGGCGACCCACGGACGGTTTCCGACGCGGCAGCGCTCCTCGCAGACGCGGAGCGCCCGGTCATCGTGCCCGGTGGCGGGACGATGCTCGCTGAGGCGTGGGACGAGGTGCAGGAACTCGCCGAACACCTGCAAGCGCCCGTCAGTCCGACGTTCCAAGCGAAAGGAATCATCCCGGAAGACCACCCGCTGTACGTCGGGTTCGCCGGCTGGATCGGCTCGACGGCGGGCAACGAACTCGTCTCGAACGCCGACGTAATTCTGGCCGTCGGATGTCGGTTCACCGACATGCATACCTCCTCCTTCGAGGAGGGCGTCAGCTTCGACATCCCGCCGAGCAAGCTCATCCACGTCGATATCGATCCGGAGGAGATCGGGAAGAACTACCCCGTCGAAGTCGGCATTCAGGGCGACGCGAAGGTCGTCACGCGCCAGATTACCGAAGAACTCCAAGAGCGCACGGACCCGGTCTCCCGAGAAGACAACGAGTACTACGAGGAGGCCCAAGCGCTCTGGGAGGAGTGGGAAGGCATGGTCGCCGAACGTTGGGAGGACGACAGCGTCCCCATGAGTATCTCGCGGGCGGTCGCTAGCCTTCGCGAAGTCCTGCCGCGGGACGGCGTCGTGGTCACCAGTGCGGGCCAGCCCCAAGAGACGGTCAACCCCGAGTTCCCGGTCTACGAACCCCGGACCAACATCTCCTGTGGCGGGTTCTCGACGATGGGCTTCGGCGTCTCGGCCGCCATCGGCGCGAAACTCGCCAAGCCGGACAGTCCGGTGGTGGACGTCGAGGGCGACGGGAGCTTCATGATGTGCAATCAGGAAGTCGCCTGCGCCGTCGAACACGACATCGACGTCACGTACCTCATCGTCAACAACCACGGCTGGAAGTCCATCCGGAACTTACAGGTCGACAAGTACGGCTGGGACCGCGTGCTCAACACGGAGTTCAACGAGGAGACGGACATCGACTTCATGTCGATGGCCGACGGGTTCAGCGTGGAGTTCGCCGAACGCGTCGTCAAGCCGGAGAACCTCGATGGCGTGCTGGAAGACGCCATCGCCCACGACGGACCGGCAATCGTCGAAGCGGTCGTCGAACCCGACAACCCCGACTCCGGTGCTATCGTCACCGGCGAGTGGGACCTCGCGGATCTCGAAAAGTAACTGCCCCCTCTTTCGTTTCGTCACTGTCGAACGTCGCCGGAGACGACCGACCGCGGCAGCGTGGCCCCGTCCGCCTCAGTCCATCTTGACGAGGACTTTGCCGTCCACGCGTTTCGCAGCCTGCTCGACGGCCGCATCGGCGTTTTCGAGGTCGAACGTTGACGTGACGATGCCGCTGTTGTCGAGTTGGCCGCTGGCCATCAGCCGGATGACCCGCGGGAACACCTGTTGGCCGGTGTGCCCCTCGGACCCGTACAACTGCGCGCTGTTGCCCTGGTACTTGCGGAGCGCGATCTCCGGGTCGGCCCCGGCGTTGCTGATGTGGACGACGTTCGCGCGTTCGGCGAGCGTCTCCTCGATGACCGGGTACGTCTGCGTGACCGCGCCGCTCGTCTCGACGTGGACGTCCGCGCCCTCGCCGTGCGTGACCTCCCGAACGGTCTCGACGGGGTCAACGTCGATGGGGTCGTAGACGTGGTCGAAGCCGAGGTCGTGGGCTATCTCGCGCCGCTGGTCGGACGGTTCGAAGGCGATGACCGTCGCTGCACCGGCGGCGCGCGAGACGTTCATTCCGGTGAGGCCGATTGGGCCGACGCCGTGGTAGACGTGGTAGTCTCCGGGCCAGATGCCTTCGGCCCGTCCGAACAGGCCGTAGTAGCTGATCGTGCTCGGTTCGACGGTCGCCGCCGCGCGATAGAGTTCCTCCTCGTCGTCGTAGGCCCGTTCGAGCGACGCGACGCTCCAGCAGATCTTCTCCGGGACGGTGACGTACTCCGCGAACGCGCCGTCCATCGTGAACCCGATCTGCTCGAAGTTCTCGCAGTGACCGTGGAACCCCTGCCGACACATCTGACACCGAGCGCAGTAGTCCGTCACCTCGGCGGTGACCGGCTCGCCGACCTCGAAGAGGTCCGCGTCCGCGCCCGTCTCCACGACTTCGCCGGAGAACTCGTGACCGGTGACGGTGGGGAACTTCGTGTACGCCGAGTAGTGCATGTAACCGTCTTCGTCGGTCTCTATCATCGAGACGTCGCTCCCGCAGATGCCGGCGTACTTTACGCGTACCAACACCTCGTCGTCGTCCGGTTCCGGCCGCTCACGTTCTTCGACGCGCAGTTCCGGGTCGCGCCACACCTGTGCTGAGTTCATCGCCCGCCGGCGCTGGCGTTCGTCTTCGGACAGGTCGTAGTCCGGACGCGGATCCCACTCGGCGTCGAGTACGAGTGCTCGCATGGTCGGAACAGAGCACCCACCACAATATAATTGTAAGGGGTCGTCGATGGGCGTCCAGCCGCAGTGCCGCTCAGAACGTCTGCCAACCGCCGTCGACGTACACAATCTCGCCGGTGACGTAGTCGGCCTGTTCGCTGGCCAGAAAGAGTACCGTCGGCGCGATGTCCGCCGGATAGCCCGGCCGGTCGAGTGGAATCGGCTTCGTGAGCTCGCCGGCCGCGACGGACGCCTCTTTCTCGTCCGCGCCCGCGCCGAACTCAGTGGCGATGTGGCCCGGCGCGACGGCGTTGACACGCACGTCGTGTTCGGCGAGTTCGAGCGCCGCACCACGGGTAATCATGCGGATGGCCCCCTTCGTCGAATCGTACGGAATCTGGTCCGCCTGCGCGTGCGTCGAACTGATCGAGGCTGTGTTGACGATGACCCCGCCCTCGCCGCGGTCGCGCATGTCGGCGGCGGCGGCCTGCGTTCCGAAGAACACGCCGTTCGTGTTGACCCCGTGGACTGTCTCGAAGGTGTCCTGGTCGACCGAGAAGAGGTCGCCACGGGTGAACCATCCCGCGTTGTTCACCATCACGTCGACACCGCCGTACTCGCGGGCGGCCTCGACGACGCTCGCGAGCGCGTCCGGATCCGAAACGTCGGTTTCGGCGTACTCGGCCGTGCCGCCCTCTGCTTCGATGACCTCGTGCGTCGGTCGGTCGGCGTCGGCGTCCTTCGGGGCGGGGTCGACGTCAGCGTTCACTACCGTGGCCCCCGCGTCGCCGAAGGCGAGTGCGATTGCTCGGCCGATGCCGGAACTGCCGCCAGTGACGATCACGGTCTCTCCCTCGAAGTCGAAACTGGTGTGACCCATATACCAGCCTACGGTTCGGTCCAAATAAATGGGCAGGTTCACCGTGTCCGTGCGTAACATCTATGTAGTTCGGTGTAGACGTTTCCTATGCATGACAAGCAAGCAAGAGCAGTCGCCAGCGGCGACTGCCGTACCCGACACCGTACAGAACTACGTCGGTGGCGAGTGGGTCACAGTCGAGGGCGACGACGGCCAACCGGTCGTCAATCCGGCCACGAACGAGACGCTCGCGGACGTGACGTTCTCGGACCAATCGGCCGTCGACGAGGCCATCCAGACGGCCGACGAGGCCTTCGAAGCGTGGCGCGCCACCTCGCCCGTCGACCGCGTGCAGTATCTCTTCGATCTCAAGCGAGAACTCGAAGAGAGACAGGAAGCCATCGCGCAGGCACTCACGCGCGAACACGGCAAGACGCTCTCCGAGGCCCGCGGCGAGATTCGTCGCGGTATCGAGAACGTCGAGGTGGCGGCCGGCATCCCAAACATGCTCCGAGAAGGGAGCGGCAACGTCGAAGGCATCGCCCCGAACATGGACGAACACGCCGTCCGCCAGCCACTGGGAGTCTTCACCGCCATCACGCCGTTCAATTTCCCCGCGATGATTCCGCTGTGGTTCCTGCCTTACGCCGTCGCCACGGGCAACACGTTCGTTCTCAAGCCGAGCGAGAAGGTCCCGCTCAGCTCCCAGCTCATCTTCGAGGCCGTCGACGCTGCCGGCTTCCCGGACGGCGTCGTCAATCTGGTCAACGGCGGCGTCGACACGGTCAACACGCTCCTGGAACACGAGGACGTGGCCGGCGTCTCCTTCGTCGGCTCGACGCCCGTCGCCCAGCACATCTACGAGACGGCCGCCAAACATGGCAAGCGCGTGCAGGCCCAAGGCGGCGCGAAGAACTACGCCGTCGTCACGCCGGACGCCGAACTCGAAGACGCCGTTCCCAACGTCATCGGCTCCGTCTACGGCAACGCCGGCCAGCGCTGTCTCGCCAACGACGTGGTCGTCGGCGTTGGCGATGTCTACGACGATCTTCGCGAAGAGATTCTCGACGACGTCGACGACCTTACCGTCGGCAACGGCCTCGACGAGGACACCGACGTGGGTCCGCTCATCACGGGCGACTCCGCAGAGCGAGTCGTCGGCATGATCGAGGACGCTATCGAGGAGGGCGCGGACCTCGTCGTCGACGGCCGCGACTTCGAACACCCCGAGTACCCCGACGGGAACTTCCTCGGCCCGACGCTGCTGGAGAACGTCACGACCGACATGGACATCACCCAGACCGAGATCTTCGGTCCGGTGATGGCGCTGGCGGAGGCCGAAGACCTCGACGAGGCCATCGAGATGGTCAACAGCACCGAGTACGGCAACGCGTCCTCGCTGTACACCGAAAACGGCGCAGAGGCCCGCAAGTACCGCTACGAGGTCGACGCCGGGAACATCGGCATCAACGTCGGCGTCTGCGCGCCGATGGGCTTCTTCCACTTCGGCGGCCGCAAGGGATCGTTCTTCGGCGACCTGCACGCACAGGGCGAGGACGCCGTGAACTTCTACACCGACAAGACCATCGAGATTCAGCGCTGGTACAGCAACGCCTGACACTCCGCCCCCAGCTCTACTTTCGAGCCGCTCGACGGAGTTTTCGACGTAATTTCCTCGGCGAGTCACATCACGACGCAGTCGCTTCGAGCGGACGGTGCGGAGTGAAAACGCTCCGAGAGGGTGGTCGGCGGTGTCGAAACATCGGCGACGCCTGCCAGCTCAGTCGTACGAGGCGGTAATCGCTTCTTCGAGGGCCGCGGCGTAGTCGTCTATCGCACGGTCGACGCTGTTCATCAACAAGGCGATGTCCTTCCCGGCGATGAGGAAGTCGAACCCCTGTTCTAACCGAGAGTCGATTGCGTCGATATCGACGGTGAGCGTGCCGACCGGGACGCCCGCGCGGTCGCTCGCGTCGATAATCTGCTGGATGGCGTCACCGAACTCCGCGGAGTCCCACTCGGCGAACATACCCAACGCGCCCGACAGGTCGGCCGGGCCGACAAACAGCGCGTCGATACCCTTGACGCTGGCTATCTCCTCGGCGTTCTCTAGTCCCTTTTCGGTTTCTATTTGTGCGATGGTGAGAATAGAACCGTTGGCGTTCGCCACGTACTCCTCGAAGTTCCGCCCATAGCCTGTCGCCCGGCTTCCGGCGATGCCGCGGATCCCCTCCGGGGGATACCGAATGGAGTCGACGAGTGCCCGGGCTTCCTCGGCAGACTCGATCATCGGCACCATCACGCCGGCGACGCCGATGTCTACCACCCGCTTCAGACGGACCGGGTCGTTCCACGGAACGCGGACAACGGTGTCCGTTCCGCTACTCGCGGCGTCAACCCCGCGGGCCATGTTTTCGACTGTCTCCAACGACATCGTCGTGTGTTCCATATCGACCAAGACAAAGTCCAAGTCTAGCTGCGCCACGCCCTCGGCGACTTTCGGGTGACCGATGGAGAGCCAGGTTCCGAGGGGATGTCCGCCCGTATCGATTGCGTCCTTGATGTTGGTCATAGCTGTGTTTCGGCTGCCAGTGGCGCCGTGACTGGGAATTCCCCAGCGACAACTGGCATCTTATCAACTATCTCTACGCGGAGCCACAAAAATATGCAGGCTTCTCACATACCGATCGTTCCGACATCAACTCGACTGCCGTAGGCCGGTGCCACCGGAACATATAACACGACGAGTGCTAATATCCCTACTGATGCGATTTGGTATCACGGCATCTCGTGACTTCAGGCTCTACCGCACGGCCGTGGCCGAATCGCCCGCTGGAGCCACCGTCGACGGCCGACCGGCCGATCGACACCGCTATCCGATTTCGGAGAAACAATCATGTACGAAGACTTCGCTTCCAAACTCGCAGCGACCATGTGGGCCGACTTCGACCAGACGCCCCGCCGGGCGACCGGCCCCACACCAGAGATAACCGACCTCGACACGGTGGTCCTCGACGGAAACTTCCCGTGGACCATCGTCACCGTGGAGACGAGCGAGGGCGTCACCGGCATCGGAGAGGCTTACCCCTCGCCCGGCGTCCACGAGATCATCACCGACTATCTGCGGCCCGTACTCGTTGGTGAGAACCCGACTGATGTGGAACGGCTCTACAACCTGATGCGGGGAAGCCTCTCTGGTCGCGGTTCACAGGAGGGCGTCGGCACTATTGCCATTAGCGGCGTCGAAATTGCCCTGTGGGACGCCGCCGGCAAGCTCCTTGACCAGCCAGTGTACCAGTTGCTGGGCGGAAAGACACGCGAGGAAGTGACCGTCTACGCGGACTGCCACGCCGGCGAGGCGATGGTCGAATCCGCTGAGGATGGTCAAGAAGAGTCCACGTACGAGCCAGAGGCGTACGCGCGCGCAGCACGCGCGGCCGCCGACGACGGCTTCGATGTCGTGAAATTCGACCTTGACGTGCCGTCGGGGCGGGAGATAGACACGCTCTCGCGGCACTTCGATCCGCCCGAAATCGAGCACAAGCGGCAGGTCGTCGAGGCCGTCACAGAAGAGATCGGGCACGACGCCGAGGTGGCCGTCGACCTGCACTGGAACTTCAGTCCGGAGACGGCCGAGCGCCTCTGTCGTGCGCTTGAACCCTACGACCTCGCGTGGATCGAGGACCCGCTCCCGCCGGAGAACACGGACGCGATGCGCGAGTTGAAGCGCCGCGTCGACGCGACTCTCCTGACCGGCGAGAACCGCTACGGCCGCCACGGCTTCCGTGACCTCATCGAGGACCAGGCCGTCGACTTACTCGCGCCGGACGTTCCGAAGACCGGCGGTATCGCCGAGACGAAGAAGATCGCCGACATGGCCGAGGCCTACTACCAAGCCCTGATTCCGCACAACATCGGGAGCCCGGTCGCCACCGCCGCGACGGCCCACGTCGGCGCGACGGTTCCGAACTTCGTCGCTCTGGAGTATCACGCCCGCGAGGTGTCGTGGTGGGAGGACCTCCTCGCCCGCGAGGAGGACTTCATCCAGCACGGCCGCATCCGAGTGCCGGACGCGCCCGGACTGGGCATCGAACTCGACTGGGACGTGGTCGAAGCCCACCGCAAGGAGTAGCGGCGTCTCGCCTCGGAGCCGACTTCGTCTCACCGCTAGTCCACGCCTGACCGCGTCTGCGTAACAGTTCCGACGACAAATGTGCCGTCACGGACACTGAACGTCCGATCTGACCAGAACACTGATTACGGTCCTTTCTGAATGTGACCGTATGCCACGGCTGAACGGCAGTGAGATCATTGCGCAGTATCTGGAGAAGGAAGGCGTCGAATATCTCGTCGGAATCCCCGGCCACGGGAGTACGCTCATGATAGACGCGTTCAACGACTCCGACGTCGAGGTCTTCCAGCCTCGCCACGAGCAAGGTGCGACCCACATCGCGGACGGGTACGCTCGCGCGAACGGGGACCCAATCGTGGTGTACACCTCCATCGGACCGGGCGCGACCAACACCGTCACCGGCGCGGCGACGGCCTTCGTCGACTCCGTACCGATGGTCATTCTCACGGGCGGGCCACAGACCCACGAGTACGGGCAGGGAATCCTCCAGGAGATAGAGCGCAAGCGCCCGGGCGACTTCCCGAACGTGATGGAACCGGTGACCAAACAGACCTTCCAAGTCCACGATGTCGAGCAACTGCCGCGCACACTCAGACGCGCGTTCCAGGAGGCCGTCACCGGCCGTCCGGGACCGGTCCACGTCGAGATACCGATGGATGTCCAACACGCCGAGGCGGACGTCGAACTCCCGGAACCCGAGCAGTCCCGAGCCCAGCACCGGCCTGCCGGGGACCCGCGGTCAGTCTCCGAGGCCGCGGACCTCCTCGAAGACGCCGGGCGACCGGTCATCGTCGCGGGCGGGGGGTGTATGCTCTCGGAGGCCTGGGACGAGGTTCGGGAACTCGCCGAGTATCTCCAGGCCCCGGTCAGCCCGACGTTCCAAGGGAAAGGCGTCATTCCGGAGGACCACGACCTGTTCGTCGGATACGCGGGCGCGTGGGGGACGACGGCCGGCAACGAACTCTGTTCCAGCGCCGACGTCATTCTCGCGCTCGGCGTTCGGTTCTCGGATCTCCACACGTCCTCGTTCGACCCGCGTGTCAGCTTTGAAATCCCGCCGACGAAACTCGTCCACGTCGACATCGACCCTCACGAAATCGGGAAGAACTACCCGGTCGAGGTCGGCGTACAGGGCGATGCGTCGGTCGTGACGAGACAGATCCGCGACGAACTCGCGGAGCGAATCGACCCGGGCGACCCCGAAGACAACGAGTACTACGACGAGGTCCAACGGCGGTGGGCCGAGTGGGAAGCCCGTATCGAGGAGCGACACACCGACGACTCGGTTCCCCTGAGCATGGCGCGCGTTCTCGGGTCGCTTCGCGAGACGTTGGACCGCGACGCCATCGTTACGACCGGGGCCGGTCACTCGCAGGACATCACGAACCCCGAGTTCCCGGTGTACGCGCCCCGGTCGAACATCTCCGCTGGCGGGTTCTCCACGATGGGCTTTGCGCTGCCGGCGGCAATCGGTTCGAAACTCGGCGCTCCCGACCGACAGGTGGTCTCGATTCAGGGCGACGGCAGTTTCCTCCACTGCAATCAGGAACTCATCGCCGCCGTCCAAGGCGACGTCGACGTGAACGTCCTCGTCCTCAACAACCACGCGTGGCTCTCGATTCGGAACCTCCAGGTCACACAGTCCGGGTGGGACCGCGTCTTGGCGACGGAGTTCGACGAAGAACACGACTACGACGCCGTCGGGATGGCCGAGACGATGGGCGTCGAGTACGCCGAGCGCGTCTACGAACCGGCCCAACTCGACGAGGCGCTCTCGGGGATGGTCGAACACGACGGCCCGGCGCTGGTCGAGGTCGTCGTCCAGCGAGACACGACAGACACGGGCGGTGTCATGACCGGCGCGTGGCATCTGCCGGGACTTGGCGCGGGCTACGAGTCCGGCGAGCGACCCGACGAATCGACCGCCGCGGAGGAGAGTGAAGCGGCGAGCGACGACTGACATCGTGTTTCGGGTCACGTGACATGGGTTTCGTCGACTCCGACGCGCAACGAGAACAGTACGAACCCGCCGATCTGTTCGCGCCCCCGAAGCTACCGGGCCCGTCCCCCGTGACACCAGTCGCTGATGCCGAACGTTATCGGGGGTCGTTGACGGGGTTCTCGGGGGGCGTGCCCTCGAGGACGCGACGGACGTCCCTGGCGGCCGTCCGTCTCCGCTGATCGTTCGCCTCCTGTGAAAACCACGCGACGTGCGGCGTGAGTACGGTGTTGTCGAGGTCGCAGAGCGGGCTCTCGAAGGCCGGCAGCGCGTCCGTCTGACCGGACGGCTCCGTCTGGAACACGTCGAGTCCGGCCCCCGCGATATCGTCCGCGCGGAGCGCCGCCACGAGGTCGTCTTCGATCACGAGTCCGCCGCGCGCGACGTTGACGAGAAACGCCGACTCCTTCATTCGCTCGAACGCTTCGGCGTCCATAGTACCTCTCGTCTCCTCTACGAGGGGCGCGTGCAGCGAGACGGCGTCGGCGACAGCCAGTAGCTCCTCGAACTCGACTTTCTCGACGTCTGCCCGTACCATCTCCTCGGCGTCGATGTACGGGTCGGATGCCACGACGTCCATTCCGAAGGCCTGTGCCTTCTCGGCGACCAGCCTCGCTATCGTCCCGAACCCGACGAGACCCAGCGTCTGTCCCCTGAGTCGATGAACCTGCGTCGTCGTGACGTCCTGCGTCCACTTCCCGTCGTGCATTGCGGAGTCGTACGCCGTCAGGTTCCGCTCGAGAGCGAGCAACAGCAAGAGCGTGTGCTCGGACACCTCGTCCTGGCAGTAGACGGGGACGTTGGAGACGTATATCCCCCGGTCTGCGGCGCGCTCGGTATCGATGCCGTCGACGCCGATGCCACAGCGGGCGATGACCTCACAGCGGTCGAGTGCGTCGATCACCGCAGACGTGTAGGGGGCGGCCAGCAGCCTGTCGATGACGGCGTCGACGCCGGCGAGTTCGCGTTTCAGGTCGTCGGTCGTTTCGATATCGACGGGCCGGAGCGTCACATCGAGGCCCTCGAACACGTCCTGTTCTATCCGCAGGTCGAATGCGCTCCCCGCAGTGACCGCGACAGTTCTGGGGCTGTGTGTTCCAGTCATACCGCTGGAATCACGTCGTCGAGCTATTTAAAAGTAGTTTTCTATGCCCCCCGTCGGGCCCACGACGCTACCGTAGGCCCGGACGGTCACGGTTTAGCGACGGCCCACCGTCGGAATTTGCCACCGCCCGGAGTGGGCACCCTCGACCAAACGGGCCTCGAAACATTAGTTTCGGAATAAACAGCTGAACGTAACAGCATGATTTATTACGGAGGAAAGAGAGAGTGGTGATGTGACTCGAGCTAGCAATGAGAGAACGGATAGTGGTAGCGACACGAACGACAGAGCCCGAAGATCAGCCACGTCACGTCGGAAGTTCATCGGTGCGACGGCGAGTGTCGTAGCCCTATCTGGCCTCGCAGGGTGCGGGGGCAGTGACGGTGGCGGTGGTGACGGTGGCGGGTCCACTGGGTCCGGGTCGAATCAGACCGCACAGGAGCTGTCCGTCGCGGCAGTCGAGGGGTCCGGTCGCCTGTTCAAGCGACTCGTCGACGAGTACGTCTCCGACGACACCGGCATCACGGTCAACGTCGAACTGTTCCCGTACGCGAACCTCTTCGAGAAGACGAACAGCGTCCTCTCGACACAGGGCGACGCGTACGACATCACGTTCATGGACGACCCGTGGTTCCCGCAGTTCGCGGGGCACGTCGACCCCATTCAGCAGTGGCTCCCGGAAGACCTGCCGATGGACCAACTCATCGACACGACCGTCGACATCGCGACGTGGCCCACGCCGGGCGCGCCCAACATCCCGTCCGCCGAAGGGATGGAGGAGCAGATTCGCGGTCAGGTCATCGTCGGCAACACGCAGTTGTTCGCCTACAACAGCGGGTTCTACGATCAGGTCGGTGCAGACGCGCCAGAGACGTGGGCCGACGTCTACGAGGCCGGCCAGCAGATCTCCGAGCAGATAGACGGCACGAACGGGTACATCATCCGCGGGAAGCGCGGTAACCCGGTGATGGCGAACTTCTTCGCCCTCGGTAACGCCATCGGCGGGACGATGTTCGACGACGACTGGCGGTACAACTGGGGCGGAGAAAACGGGACGGAGGCCGTTCGGTTCTACACCGAGGACCTCAAATCAATCAGCCCGGACGGCGTCACCTCCTTCGACAGTGACGCGGTGCTCAACGGCCTGTCCAGCGGGTCGGCCGCACAGGCCCCGGCGTGGCCCTCGGCCGCGTCGCTCCTGCTCGACTCCGAGGAGTCCGAGGAGGCCGACAATATCTCGTTCACCCCCATTCCCAAGGGCCACACCGGCGCGGAGCGACAGGCGCCGACCCAGGGCAACTGGATCATGGGTATCAACAGCTACATCGACGACTCGAAGAAGCGGGCGGCCGGCGAAGTCATCCGGTCGGCGGTCTCGAAGGAGGCCCAGAACAAGTACGTCGAACTCGGCGGCGTGCCGTTCCGCCACGACACCTTCGAGGAGAACATGGACTCCCAGCCGTGGTTCCCCGCCCTGTACGAGAGCCTCCAAACGGCACAGTACCGGCCACGGACCCCGCTGTACTCCGAGTTTGGCATCGGGCATGGCGAACTGCTGAACGCGGCGCTCGCAGGAGACCTGTCCCCGAGCGAGATGACCCAAGAGGCGAAAAGCCAGGTTGAAGATATCCTCGCAAACGCAAACTACTACGAGTGAGACAGACAACTATGGAACGCGATTCGCGCATTGTACTGACATGCCCCAGCAATTGTCACCCGGCGATACCCGCCTCGCCTTCCGGAGTGGATCCCGATGGCAACTGACACGGAAGGTGAGACAGTGGCTTCGGAGGTCGCGCAGTTCAGCACGGAAACGTCCAGCCGCGAGGAGGTACTGCTGTGGATCGACAACCACCTGAAGTGGTTGATGACGATTCCGGCAGTGCTGATTCTGTTCTTGCTGACATTCTATCCGTTGCTTCGGGCGCTCCAGTTCTCGACGCAGTCGTATCTACCGACTGGGACGGTCTTCGTCGGTATCGAGAACTACGTGCAACTGCTCAGCGACGGCGCGTTCATAAATTCGTTGGTCGTAACGGCGAAGTTTGTCGGTATCGCCGTGACGCTCGAATTCCTCATCGGGTTCGCCATGGCGCTGGTATTGAACAAGAAAATAAAGATCCGTGGCCTCTGGCAGACCCTCATACTCGTTCCGATGATCCTCTCGCCCACGGTCATCGGACTGATCTGGCGGCTCATGTACGCGCCCAACGGCCTCTTGGACTACATCGCGGCACCGTTAACTGGGGGGGCGAACGTCGGGTGGATCAGCGAGACGAGCATGGCGCTGTACTCCGTCATCCTCACCGACATCTGGCAGTGGACGCCGCTCGTCGTGCTGGTGCTGTTCGCGGGACTACAGTCGGTACCAGACGATATCAGCGAGGCAGCGATTATGGACGGCGCTTCCCGGCGACAGCGGTTTATCCACATCACGCTACCGTACCTCAAGTCACTGATCGTTCTGATCCTGATCATTCGGTTGGTGGACGCTCTGCGCGTGTTCGCAAAGGTATTCATCCTCACCCGCGGCGGCCCGTCCGACGCGACGAACGTCATCAGTATGGAAATGTACCGGACCGCGTTCCGGTTCAACAACTTTGGCGAAGCCTCCGCGATGGCCGTGTCACTCCTCGTGTTGGTGTTGATACTGGCCATGAGCTTCGTCAAAATCGCTAACGTGGAGTTCGGATCATGACGACGAAACAGGACACTCCGGTCGATACGATGCCCTACACGGAACCGTCGGGACTCGAACAATTACACGAACGCCTCACCGAGATGGGCCTCATGAAGGCTGGCGTCTACGGCGTCCTCGCCGTCTTCCTCGTCTGGACGCTGTTCCCAGTGTACTGGCTGGTGACGGCCACGCTGAAGTCGCGCGAGACGCTGTTGTCATTCCCACCCCAGTGGATCCCTGTAGACGCGCAGTTCGCCAACTTCGCCCGACTGTTCGCGGAGCGGCCAGAGTTCGTGACCTTCATTACGAACAGCGTCATCGTCACCGTTGTCACGACGGTTATCGCGACGACCGTCGGCGCGATGGCCGCGTACGCGTTCGTGACGTTCGATTACCCCTACAATTTAGACTTCCACTTGCCGTTCTACATCCTGTCGACGCGGTTCATGCCGCCTATCGTCACGATCATCCCCCTGTTCGTCATCTTCCGTGGGTTCGGGTTGGTGAACACACTCCGGGGGCTCATCCTCGTCTACACGATGTTCAACATCCCGTTCGCGGTGTGGATGATGAAGGGGTTCTTTGAGGAGGTGCCGGAGAGCCTCATCGAGTCCGCGATGATCGACGGACACACCCACCTGGGTGCTTTCTTCAAAATCGTGCTGCCACTCGTGAAACCCGGCCTCATCGCATCGGCCATCTTCACGACGATAATCACGTGGAACGAACTGCTGTTTGCCGTGATTCTCGCACAGAGTTCGCAGGCGATTACCGTGCCCGTGGGACTCGCCTCTTTCGTTACGAAGTTCTCTGTCCAGTGGATCAATATGAGTGTCGCGGCGACGATAGCGCTCGTTCCCGTCCTGTTGTTCGCGTTCATGGCGCGCCAGCAACTCGTCAGAGGGTTCAGCATGGGGGCGGTCGGCAAATGAATGCACACCGACGCTCACAGTCGAACGGACGTGCCGGAACGCCGGCCTCGAATCGAGTCACCACGGCAACGGAGAGTGATACGCAATGGTAACTGTCGAATACGATTCAGTCAAGAAAGCGTACGGCGAAACGATAGCGATAGAGGACATCGACCTCGAGGTCGACGACGGCGAGTTCACGATACTGCTGGGCCCTAGCGGGTGCGGCAAAACGACCACGCTCCGGTGTCTGGCCGGACTCACAGAGCCAACCTCGGGAACGATTACGCTCGATGGTCACGACGTGACCAATGTCCACCCGAAGAACCGGAATATCGCGATGGTGTTCCAGAACTTCGCGCTGTACCCACACATGACCGTCCGCGAGAACATCGGCTACCCACTGAAGGTCGCCGATGTCGACAAAGCGGAACGCGAAGACCGTATCCAACAGGTGGCGGAGACACTGGAGATTCCGGAACTGCTCGACCGAGATATTGCCAATCTCAGCGGGGGGCAACAACAGCGCGTTGCGCTGGGTCGGGCAATCATCCGTCGTCCAGCGGTGTTCCTGATGGACGAGCCGCTCGCAAACCTCGACGCGAAGCTCAAAATCAGTATGCGCAGCCGAATCAAGGTCCTTCAGCGAGAGATGGACATCACGACGCTGTACGTCACTCACGATCAAGAAGAGGCGATGTCGCTCGGTGACAAGCTCGTCGTGATGGACAAAGGCCACATCCAGCAAATCGGGACCCCGGACGAAGTGTACCACCAGCCGGTGAATCAGTTCGTCGCCGGGTTCATCGGGTCGCCGTCGATGAACTTCGTTGAGGTCACTCATTCGGACGGGCGGATTCAGGCCCAGAACGCGCCGGACGACTTCGATGTGACACTCGAAGACGACGTGGCGAAGCGATACAGCGGCACCGACGAGATGACTCTCGGCGTCCGCCCGCAGTATTTCAGCATCCACACAGAGGAGACTGCCAACGCGGTGGAGGCCGAGGTCGAAGTGACCGAACCGCAGGGAGACGAACAGATCGTCGAGGTGGCCGCTGGCGACGTGAGCCTGACCGTCGTCGCGCCGAGCACCATCGACACGACGCGTGGCGACACGGTCTGGCTCACGCTGGAGGACGAACTCGTCCACGGCTTCGATCCGGAAACCGGAGACAGAATCGGCGACCCCGAAGAGATGGTCGCGACGACGCGCGCCTCCTCGTCGGCCGGGTCGCAGTCATAGCGTCGAACGCTTCGACTACCACTCGTTCCGTCCGCTCGCGCCGGAGTCCGTCACTTCTCGAATGAGACGACAGTCTTTATTCTCTCGTCCCCATCGCTCAGTGCCTCCTCCACGTCCTCAACGGCGTACACACCGCTTACGAGGGCGTCGAGGAGTGACGGGGGAACCGCCTGTAACCACTCGACAGCGCCCTCCAAATGGGGACGGCGAGAGTTCACGACGCCGAGGACGCCCTTGTTGTTGACGACGAGGTCCGAGTGGAAGCCACCCCCTTCTACCTCGAACGTGCTCTCGTCCGGTATTCCCTGCAGGGTCACGATGCCGTTGGGGCCGAGCGCACCCGCTGCTTCGATGGCGTGCCGCGGGTAGCCGGTCGTCTCGAACACGAAGTCGGCCGGTTCGTAGACAGCGGGGAACTCACGCAGTTCAGTCTCCCGCGAGTCGACGTACGTCCCCCCGACCGACTCGACGAACTCGATGGTCGGATCAGGGCGGTCGCGCCGACCGAGACAGTACGTTCGGTCGAACTCCTCGCCCGTCGAGAAGCGGGCGAGGGCCAGCAACCCGAGGTTGCCGTTGCCGAGGACGAACGCCGTCTCCGGACGCCAGTCGAATCCCGACCGGGCCGCAAACGCCTGGTCGAGTGCTTTCTCCGCGATGCTCGCCGGTTCGACGAAGATGCCGTAGTCGTCGAGTGAGTCGGGGATCGGAACGAGGTACTCGGGGTCGGCGGTGAAGTACTCCACCATATAGCCGTGTGCGCCCGTGATGCCGCACTCTGAGAACGCTCCGGGCGGAGCCATGTCGAGTTCGCCGGTCTCGGCGAACCGCAACGGCTCGGCCGTCGGCCGGCGCACCATCGGGACGACCACGTCGCCCGTTTCGAAGTCGCTCTCGTTCGGGTCTTCGACGACACCTACTGCCTCGTGACCGATGACGAGGTGGTCGGAGCCGGCGGGACACTCTCCCCCTATGTCGCCGGCGACGATTCGCCTGTCCGACCCGTCGATACCGACGCGCAGCGTCCGGACGAGCACTTCGTCGTCCGAGGGGACGGGGTCGGCCTTCTCGATGACGCGCAGTTCCGGGCCGTCCGGATAGAGTGCTACGGCTTGCATTGGAACACCGAATCGATGCACCCGCGCGTATAAATCTCTACCCCTCGCTCGGTCGTTCCGGGAGCGCTGAGAACGAGCAGGGGCGTTTTTCGGTCCTTCAGTCCCTCGCCCGCGGCGTCTCCCCGCGGTACGTTCGGAACAGGTCGACGATGAGTTGCAGGTCGTCTCGCGCCTCCGCGAACGTGGTTCGGACTGAGCTCTTACCCTCTGTGCACTCGATGAAGGTCTTCAGTTCCCGCTTGAACGGTTCTTCGTACGATGGCGTCTCGACGGTGTCGGTCAGTTCCTCCGTCCCCTCTTTAATGTGGAGTTCGGTGGGCGTATTTTTGATGAAGGGGTTCGAGAAGTCGACGGTGACCATCCCCTCCGGCGAATCGACGCGGACGAACTCCTCGAACCACTTCCGGTCGGAGTCGCCGGTCTCCAAGACACATTCGACGCCGTCCTCGTAGGTCAGGTGGGCCGTCGCGTATCGGCCGTCGGCGAAGACGTTCACGTGGTCGATAGACTCGACGCTGCCGAACAGGCCTCGGAGCGCGTTCACGTCGTGACAGACGTGTTCGAGCTGGAAGTCGTAGGCGTCGACGAGCGTCTCGTCGTCGGTTCCGATGGCTCGCTCGATGTCGGCCTGCCGTTTGGCCCCGCTCTCTTCGATGACCGACTCGGGCGGCGATCCAGGGACCAAGTCGTACACCTCCTCGACGATGCGGAAGTGGTCGGGGTCGACGTCGTATGCGGTGACGAGGTCTATCTCGCCCAACTCGTCGACGACCGTCTGCGCTCGCTCGTAGGACGGGTCGTAGCGTTTCATGTACGCGACCATCGCCGTCGCATCGCTGTCTTCGGCCGCGTCCACCATCCGGTCCGCGTCCTCCGGCGTCGCCGCGAGCGGCTTCTCCACCAGCGTGTGGATGCCCGCGCCGAGGGTATCGACCGTTACATCCGCGTGCGTGTGCGAGGGCGTGAGGACCACTACGGCGTCGAGTTCGTCGCCGACGTCGGCGAGGAGGGCCTCGTGTGTCCCGTAGACGTTCGGGACGTTGTATCGGTCCGCGAGCGTCGCCGCTCTGTCCGTCGCGGGGTCGACGAAGGCGTGTAACTCCGCGTCCGGCAACTCGGCGAGGTAGGGGATGTGCATGACCTGTGCGACGAGGCCGCAGCCAATGATTCCGAATCGCATCGTCTGGGGTTCTCTGCCGTGGCGCTTATACCTTCTGGTGGCCGCGCCTCGTTCGGCGGTCGCACCAGCCGTCCCCGGCCGCGGAGAAAGATTGAAGCGGGCCCACGGAGACGTTCCAGTCGGTAGACCGCCACCCGACAGAGAGACATGCATGAGTGGAATCCGAGACCGACACGACGATCCGCGTATCGAGAGACCGGACGACAGCCGCGACGATCCGAGCGGCCAGACCAGACAGCGGCGGCGATGATCGTCGAACTCAGCGCGGCGCTCGCACTGCTCGCCTCGGTCTTCGCGGGCTTGCAGGCCATCAGCGTCGAGTACGGCCTGTCGAACGGGGAGTACGACGATGGACGGTCGCCCGCGCTCGCGGCCGCGTTTCTCAGCGTCCTCGTCAGCGTCGCCGTCTTCTGGACCCTGCTGTTCGTCCGTGGCGTCTCCTTCGCCTCGCTGACGGTCCAGTCGGCCGCACCGTTCGTCGTCGCGGGCCTCGCGAACCCGGCGGCGTTCCGCCTGCTGTACTTCGAGAGTATCGACCGCATCGGCGCGCGCATTTCCGCCGCCGTCGTCAGTGCCAACCCCGCCGTCGCCGCGATACTGGCCGTCCCGCTGTTCAGCGAGCCGCTGACAGTGGTCTCGGGCGTCGGCCTCCTGTGTATCGTCGGCGGCGGCGTCGCGCTGCAGGTGTCGTCGACGGCTGACACGTCACACGACGACCTCCTCGTCGAAGAACTCGCACGGGTCGGCCTCACGGACCTGGTTCGACCAGTCGCAGCGATGGTACTGCTCGGCTGTTCGTTCGTTCTCGTGAAGCTAGGTCTGAACGGCTACGGCGACACCCTGGTCGGCACGGCCCTCGGACAGACGTCAGCGCTCGTCGCGTTCGGGGTGCTGTTCGCCGTCTCTCGCACGTCCCGGCGGCAGGCCGGCATCCGCGACCGGGTGGCCCTCGGCGCGTTCACCCTCGCCGGCGTCTTCGTCGCGGGCAACTGGCTGGCGTGGTTTTCGGCGCTCCGGATCGGGACCGTCGTCACCGTCGTTCCGCTCTCGAACGTCTCTCCGCTGGTCGTCGTCGCGCTCTCGTATGCCATGGTGCGACGAGTACCGAAATCGCCGCGCGTGCTCGCCGGTATCACGGCTATCGTCGCCGGTGCGACGCTGATGCAGTTGTCCTGAGCGGTTCGTCGGGGTTCCGCGGCGATTGAATCGTCCCCTCACTCGGTGGTAACACCTCGCCAGTAGTCGTAGTTCTCCATCGAGTGGACCAGCGGCTTCTCCGTCCGGTTCTCGATTTCGACGGTGTAGTGACCGTCGTAGCCGGCCGCCTCCAGCGCCTCGTAAACGCCCGCGAAGTCGAGGACTCCCTCGCCCAGATCGGTGAACGAGCGGAAGTAGTTGATGACGTTGTCGAGGTGGAAGTCACCCTCGGTGAGACTGTCCCGGATGTCGGCGAACCCGGTCGGCGGCGCTACGTCCTTGAGGTGAACGTAGGCGATGTCGTCGACGAACCGCTCGATGCCGTCGGTCACGTCGCCGTCCGGGTAGTGCTCCCCGTAGGGATAGTAGTGCGCGGTGTCCCAGAGCAGTTCGAGGTCGTCCACGGCGTCGAGCAAGCGGCGTGTCTCGGCCGCGCTCTCGACGTGGGTCGCGCCGTGATGGTGGACCAGCGGCGTCACGCCCGCATCGGTCGCTGCCTCGGTGAGGCGTGTGAACCACTGCTGGACCGTCTCGTCGTCCTGTCGGCCGCGCTGGGGTGGCAGGAACCCGACGAACTCAGCACCGAGGTCGGCGAGCATCGGCAAATCGTCGGCGACTCGGCCGACGGCCGCCTCGTCTTCGAGCCACTCGCTCATCACGCAGTAGAGGTCGAGGTCGTACTCCGCCAGTAGCCGGTCGACGGTGTCGGGGCCGGCAGTCCGAACCTTTTCGAGTCCGATCTCGGCCCCGTCGTACCGGCAGGCCGCGATGTCACGGAGTCCACGGTCGATATCCGTCGCGTCATACATCATGGTCGTGTATCCTACGCCCATACACCAGTTGGGTGCGTGAGCCGACAAATAGATTCGGGTCGCCGCCGCTGACGACTTACCACCGCATCCAGTCCGGGTCCTCACAGCGGTGGGTTCGCTCAATGGCGTCGATACTCTCGATGTCCTCGTCGTCGAGGGCCACGGAGAGCGCCTCGAAGTTGTCCCGAAGGTGGTCGACTGAATTCGTCCGGGGGATCGCGGCCACGTCGTCTTTCGAGAGGAGCCACGCGAGGCTTACGACCGCTTCGGAGACGCCGTGTTTCTTGGCTACTGCCGATATCGCGTCCACGTCGAACACTTCACCCTGTGCCAGCGGCGAGTACGCGACCAACTGCGTGTCGGCGTCCGCGAGGAACGCCCGGAGGTCGTCCTGCTGGAGCAGCGGGTGCATCTCCACCTGTAGCGCATCGATTGAGACGTCTATGAGGTCCCGCGCGAATTCCATGTCCGCTATCGTGTAGTTGCTCACTCCGAGGTGATCGACGACGCCGTCCTCGACGTACCCTTCGAGAACCGGAAGAACGGTCTCGATATCGTCTCGGCTCTGAGGCCAGTGGTGATACAGAAGATCGATTCGGTCGAGTCCAAGTCGGTCGAAGCTCTGTTCGACGGCCCGATGCACGTAGGACTCCGTCTTCTCCGGCTCCTCGAAGTGCGCGACTTTCGTGGCGACGAAGAGATTGTCCCTGTCGACGTCGCTGTCCGCGATTGCCTCGCCGATCTCTCGCTCGTTTTCGTAGAGCCGCGCTGTGTCCAGGTGACGATAGCCGACATCCAGTGCCGCCGCGACGGTATCGGTTCCTGATTCACCCGTGAGGGAGTACGTTCCGAGACCTAATTGCGTTCGTCGGTCGAACACGTCCAACAGTTCACGGGCAGGGGTTAAATCTGTAACGAAGGGTACGGCCGGCCCGTCGCGAGCGGACGCACAGGCGACCGCAACGGAGCGTTAGCGGTCCGTGTCCGACCGAAGAGTGTCCACGTTACTCTCGCCGAGGAGCGAATCCAGCAACAATGCGTGCATGTGGGCGTTCGTCTGATGCGAACGATTCGGACAGCCCGAAGTAACAAATGTACAGATGTTATATTTTGTGGAAAGACATCGGCCAATGGCGAAGACGGGTCTTCAAGCCTGGGACGTGCACCATCCGACAGTACGACTGCGGGAGTACAGTACGACGCTGGCTCGTATCAGGGGCTGAACCGGGAACCGATAAATTCGTTCGTTTCAGACGAACACTGTCCTAATATGTGAACACATAACGCCATAGCGGGCTATCGTTTCAAGCGGTTAATTGTCCGGCCAACGTGACACCCACCGATTGGTCGGGCCGGGACAGTGGGTGTGTTCGCCGCGGGAGTTTGCGGGAACGCTGACCGTCCATCGTACTCGCCACGGGCGACGGGAGGTGGGACCTCGTCGACAGGGTTACTTCTCGCTCGGAGGCGGCTAAGCCGCGGCTTCTTCTCCCTTAGCCGACGAAACCCGCTCTCTCAGAAACCGCGGCCGAGATACCGTTCGGACTGTGCGAACCCTGTTACTAGTACCCCTGACTGTAATGAAGTGAACGAGCGGTCTAAACTGGGTGGACCGTTGGCCGACTGCTCTCAGTTGGACGTGTTAAGCATCAAAAGTGAGGCGAGAGAATTTCTCGGTGTTCCACACCAGAGACCACCCGCCTCAGCGGTAGTAGCGACTGAATTCATTTTGATTTCGTGGAGCGCGAGCAGACACCCGAGCGAGCGATGGAGCGCGGTATTCAGATGCATGCGGCCGACCGATCACTTAAGATACAATCTATGTAATTGATGATTTGTGTGTCCAACGCTCTCGGAAAACTGTTCACGGTTGGGTACAGAATGCCAATTTACAGCCAGAATCCAGCAAATCACCGAATCAGATCACAGCCGACGAACCGGTAATTCGGATCAATGACCAGTAATTCCGGCTGTACGTCGCTCTGAATCCACAGACGGGCTCTTCCATAACTCAGCGAAACACGTTGACGACGAAGCAGTCAAGAAGGCCGTGTAGTGGTGCTCCAGCGAGGTTTAGTGTCCGTACGAACCCGTAGGTTCGGACGGACTGCTCTAATCCAGGCTTGGAGAGGCCGCGGAACTTCTGTAGCCATGGATTCACTAGCGACCAGAGGCATTCGACTTGGTTGATGTGGACGCCGTCATCAGTAACAAATTCTTCGGAGTGAACAACGGTCTGCTCGTTCTTGTAGACGAGTGGCGCGTACCCGCGCCACCCGTCGTGCCAGACCTCATCCAGTTTCCCTGAGAGAATCTCTACCTCATCGAGTGCTGGTTTGAGTTCTTCCGGTTGAGCACCTGGCTCGGCGCGAAGTACACGAAGTACATCACGACAGGCACCGATCAGCGTCATGGTATCGCCAGGTGCTCCTTCCCACCGTGATCGGCCCCCTTCCCCAGAGCCGCCGCGGGAGAGACCATCCCGCGGCGGCGTCTGTCGCTTGTAACCAGAGCACTTGTGGCCGGTTTCGTCGATCTGAGTTGGGCCGTCGATAGTGTGTTGGATGCGCTCCCAGACGAGGTAGAAGCCGCGCTGGAAGGCGGCTTCTACCTCTCGAATCGTGGAATGAACCGTGTCGTAGACCGCTTCGAAGAGCTGGGTGATTTGGTGGATGCTGAGAAGTGTGTCGGCATAGAGGACGAACGCAATGACGATTTCGCCAGGAGAGAGCGTGCGGCCTTCGAAGGGCGTGTTGCGGGTGTAGGAGAAGACGTAGCGGCAGTTGGTACACCAGACCCGGGGACTGCCGTCCCCGGACTGGATGGCGGTTTCACCACACTCCGGGCAAGGAGCTTGTTCCCATGCCTGCTTACAGCGCCGCTCGATTTCCTCATCGAGCGGCTCTGGGCGCAACACTATTGACGTGAGCTCAACAATATCCTGTAGCATCCCGCCGAAGGCTGTTTGATTGTACATAGCAACTAGCGTACGGCGGGATGCTGTAATTCTCGGGATGCTGTTTCACTCAGTTCGGTAAGAGCCTGCGGCAAAAACACAGTGTCGAAACCGCTGTTGTTCTCGTAGTTGGTGTAAAATTCCTCCGAACGGTACCTCAATAAAAAAGGTTCCGATTTCAGACAGAACGCCACGGAAATCAGAACGCCGTTGAACATATTTTTCGAGAAGTAGAACTACGGACTTTTTCGTTTTCAAACCGTCTAGTCACACTGAACCGAGCACAGCTGAAAATTGGCTCCAGAGTTTTGCTCGCTAGCATAATGAGCCAAATTAGACATTATAAAATGAACAAACCAAGCAGCGTAGATATTGACTTCTCTAACCAGGTTGGGGAACTTGTCGACAGTGTAGGTGCTGATGCTGACACAAAAGAAGATATTAAGGGCATACCAGATTGGCTACAGTTAGAAATCAAAAAATGAAAGGAAAATCAAGGTTTATCAATATGTGTCTTTACCAATATGATAGTTTTACTGGGGATACTGCCGGCTCCAGTGCGGACTGTCCACTCTGTGGCCAATCAATCGACACTTCCACGGAAGCGGTCGGGCGGCACTGGATACAGAGTAGTAAATGTCCAAGAATAAAAAAAACTGAGATCCAAGCAGTACTAAATAAACAAAAAACGGTACAAGAAGCCAGGAAGGGTCATTGGCTCTCTCGTTAAACTACGCTGGCCTAACCGGCGCGATATATTGACTCCTGACCGCGTCCCTATCGCGCCACTGCAAGTAGTAGTACTCGCGATCGTCGATCGTCTTCACCGTCAACGTGCCCTTCGAGCGTGGTATTTCGGCCTGCTCGTAGGCGTCGGATACCTTCTCGTCCCAGTCATCTTCGTCGTCGGCCCATTCCTCGGGCGTGTCCACGTTGTCTTGGTCCTCGACTCCGCTGTCGCTCTCCAGCAGCGCGGCTAACTCGTCGACGGCGGTAATCGCGTCCTCGTGCGCATCACGACACTCCTGCTCCAGCGTCTCGACGTCGATGCGTTCCAGCGCCGACAGCGCTTGGTGAGCGTAGTCTTCGTCGGCCATACGCTAACCAACACAGGCGGCCAAAATAGCGTTTATGTTGGTTAGCTAAACGCCCTGCCATCGAAGTTTTAGTGCCATTGTTCCCGTTGATTTGACTGGTAGATTGGGACGAAAAACTCAACCAATAGATTCAACCGATTAGTTAAACTGATTGGTTAAATTGGACGGTTCAACCGATTGGTTGAACCAATTGATTGAACCAACTGATTAAATCGATGAGTTATTTAAACCAGTGGCAACAAGGGATGCGTATGCTCTCGTACAGCACCTACAGCGAGGCCGGAGGCGTCGGCAAGACGACGACTGCGGCGAATCTCGCCGTCGCGCACGCACGCGCCGGCCTCAACCCGCTGGTCGTCCCACTGGACCCACAAGAAGGCAACCTGTCTCGTTTATTTGGCGTCGACCAGGAGCGCTCGAAAGATGTCGACCATCTCGCTCGGCATATGATTAACCGACCGAAAGGAGACTTCGAGAATCTCATCGTCACTGCGGAACACGGCGTCGACATCATCCCTGAACACAATCAATTGGCCGACCTCGGCGATTGGCTCCGCCGCGAACAGGACCAGGCTGCGGCGGTCGGAGATGCGTTCAATATCCACGCCGCGCTGCTCAGTACGCTCGCCGACGCCGGTGTGCGTGACAACTACGACGTGCTGATTTGTGACCCGCCGGCAACGGAAGGCCCCCATCTTCATAACGCTATCAACGCCACCCGGTCGCTGGTTATTCCGTTGGAGCCGAGCGCGAAGGGCCAGGCCGCCGTTGAGGGCCTGGAGCAACTCGTTGCAGGACTGGAAGACACACTCGAAATCGATGTAGGCGTGTTGGCTGCCGTCCCGGTCGGCGTGAAGGGGACAAACGACCAGGAGCGCATCCTGAGTGAAATCCCGTACTCGACACCGGAGACGTTCGGCGACCGGACTTCACTCATGGAGGGCTCGTGGGCACAGCAGTGTTCTGCGTTCACGTACGTCCGGGAGCAGCGCGACCGCCGCCGTGACTATGAGCTCGAAACACTGGCCCAGTACGACCGACTGGCACGGTATCTGGAAGCTCAGGCCGGCATCGAAGCCCCGAACCCGCCGGAACCCGGCGCTATCGAGGAGGTGGCCTAAATGGCGGGGATGAAAGAGGGACCGGGCGAGGACCCCTTCGCCGAAGACACGACTGATGATCAGGAGGATGCAGCGCCGGAACCGCAACGTGAACAGACAGTCGAATCCGAACCCGAATCTGACCGCGACACCTCCGACAGCATGAGCACGAACGAAATCCCGTACGTTATTCGCCGTCAAACGGTGAAAGAAGATCGAGACAACGAACACGTTGCCTTTCTCCGTGACGAGTACGCTGAACTGGAAGATCAAATTCGGGCCGATGTGGCCGCGGAACTCGATATGCGCTCGAAGGATGTTTCGGTGACGGACTTACGGGAGGCGTTCGTCGAACTCGCGGCAGAGAATCCGGACGCTGTCGCCTCAATACTGGAGAGTTGGGGCTATGAACATCTGAAATAGCTGAGCGCAACAGTCCTGTATTGAACACGCTACTCGCACGGACTAACGAACACAAGATGAGTGGATGAGCCAGCGGTCACTGGGTGTCATCTTCTTCGTCCTCGGCTACCTGCTGCTGTCGCAGGGACGGAGGCCTCTCGGCGTCCACTTCCGTACCTATCGATTCCGATGTACAAGCCGCTAGGGTGAACGTACAGAATCGGTCGTCGTGTGAACAGAACCAGCCTCGGGGCGGTGGTTCCGTCAGACTCCTTTGGAAGTCGCCAAAATTCCTGTATGTGGTTGAGATTTCAACAGGAATAGCCGTTTGGAGAGCAATCTGAGCCAGTTTCTATTCACTGAAACATCCGAAATCACGCATTATAGGCCGCTAAACCCGTTGTAGTCTCAACTTCCAATACATGAGAGAAGTTGAGACTGGTCGTCTCAATGCATACGAAATGAGATTCAGAGGAATTTTGGCTGGAATAACTATTCAATCTGGATGCGTATTGAATTTTCTTAGCAGCGGTTGTTCCCGGCGAGATTCCATCGTTTGCCCCCCACAAGTATTAATCGCTGTCAACGCGAACGTCAACGTACCAATGGCGACCGCAGATGAACAGATTCGAGTTAGCGACACGGTGAAGCGAGAACTTGACCGCCGCCGCCGGGAGGGCGAGAGCTATAACGATGTGTTGCAGCGGATGCTTGAGGACGACCGCGACCTCATGGCTGGGTTCGGCCGGTGGTCAGACGAACAGGCCGACCGGGCCCGAGAGGCACGTGAGAAATCCAAGCAGAAGTCGAAAGACCGGATGCGTCGACTGGCGGACGACGAATGAAAGTACTCGACGCGACATTTCTCATCGACTATCTCAACGGTGTCGACGCCACCGCTGAGTATCTACTGGCCCATGACGATGAACGGTTCATTATCCCGTCCCCAGCGTACGCCGAGGTCCTTGTCGGAGAGGGGAATGCCCCGGACGGCGATGTAGCAGCAATAAAAGCTGACCTTTCGTGGGGTGAGGTTTACGAAACCGACGAGGAGACAGCCGCGATAGCCGGCGAAATCGCTAGCGAGATTGGACCGCAAGGCCCGTTTCTCGCGGGGATGGACGGTCTCATCGCCGCCGTGGGCCGAGAACTCGATGCACCCGTGGTCTCCGATGATAGTGATCTCACGCACGAAGAGACCAAGCGCGTCGTAGACGTTGAAGAGTATCGGTGAGTGACGGTCTCTGGTTGATTTCGGGTGTGATCCCCGTTCTCGTTGTATTGAGCGTCAATCACAGGGAGACGATTGCGGAGTTGATGGTGCTTCGTTATCGGTATTGCTTGGGGACTCGTGTACAAGTGCCACTCCAGCAAAAACGCCGCCGAACCAGAGACAACCCACGAAAACCACTATCGACAGATCATCGGAGAGGACTGTTTGGTGTGAGAAATATCAGAGTGTCATCACACTAATGAGAGTGTACCAGAATTTCGAGTGAGGACCAGACCATCTGGTTCGATACTGGGGATACGCAAGATAACCGCACCCTACAATTGACGACGTAACTGCAATACTACTCCCAATCCAACGACTTCGGACCGTTCGCGGACGTCAGCTGACTCTATTATCACAATCACGGAAGCCTCCCTTTTTTCGGTTAGGCCGTGCATCGTCGGGACCAACGTTCTAACTCCCGTCCGTCTTCTCTAGATCACTCCACGGAATTCAACTTCGTCCCGCCAGCGACTGCTGTGATGAGCGATCGGTCAGACCCTTCTCAAGGAGCTAATAATAACTAAATAGAATAGAATAACAGGTGTTATTATATTTGCATACAGATTTAATAACACTGATGGTCCAACTCACGCGGCGACGATTGCTCCAAGGCGCAGGCACAACTGCAGTTGCTGCAACGGGACTCACCGGCTGTCTGGGGCGAGGGAGTGGCTCACTCGACTCCCTGACTATCGCCTACGTCCCGATCTACCCGAACATGCAACACTATGTGATGGAACAGGAGGGCTACTACGAGAACGTCGTCGCAGAGGTCACTATCGAGCGATTCAGCTCGGGGCCGAGCGTCGTCAAGGCCTTCGCGAGCGGCGATGTCGATGTCGCGCTCTTCGGCATTACCCCGGCGATGGTCCTCGTCGACAAGGGCACGGATGCAGGCGTCCTCGCGGCGAATTCGAGAAACGGCTTCAAAGTCGTGGGGACGACCGAACTCGCCGACCGCTACGAACAGGAGGGGGCAGCCACGTTCGAGCTCTTCGAGGAAGAGCATGGTCGGAAAGTCCAGTTCGGTGCACCACCGGACGGAAGCGTCCCCGATATCGTCCTCCGGTACTGGCTTCAGGAGGATCTCGCAGTCGGTAAGATGAAGTCCGTGATCGACAAGTCGAAGGTCCCGCCGGCCAAGGCAGTCCAGACGATCCAGTCGGGTGACATTGACGCGACGATCATTCAGGAACCGTTCGCAACCATCATCGGCCAAGAGGACGGCTTCGGCGAACTCGCCTGGTCCGGGAACATCTTGGAGAACCATCCGGTCACGGTGCTGTTCGCGAACCAGCAGGTGCTCGACGACAGTGAGGTCGCGCAATCACTGGTCGAACAGCACGTAGCCGCGACTGAGTTCACCGAATCTTCGCCGGATGCAGCCGCAGCCCACGCCGCGTCCCTAATCGGCTCCGGTGTGAGCGAGGACCTCGCGACGGCCGCCATGGACTCGAAGGCATCCGAGTTCGTCTCGAACCCGCACGCAATCACCGACCAGGCCGCGACGATGGGCGAGTTCGTCGCCAACGTCGGCAACATCGAGGAACCGATTGCGACCGAGAACCTGTTCGCGTTCGACCCTTACGACGCTAGCCAGAAATGAGCACGCGCACTAACACCCGTTCCGACAGCGTCTTTGCCGGCAGCTTCGAGGGAGACCTGCGGCGGTATTTGCGCGGCTTGGGCGGACTCCTTGCGTTCCTCCTCGTGTGGTGGGTCGGCGCAGTGACGACCCAGCCCGGGTATCTGGTCCCGGGGCCCTTCGAGTCGGCGCACGCCTTCGTCGACCTGTTCGCAACTTCGACTGCAATTGTCGTCCCCATCTTGGGGTCGAGTCTCGTATTACCGACTGGACTCGCACACCTCGCACAGACGCTGTTCCACTACGTGCCGGGGCTCCTCCTCGGCGCACTCTGTGGCATCAGTCTCGGCCTTGCGATGGGCTGGAACGGTGCGCTCGACGACTGGTTGCGGCCGCTCGTCCGGGTACTGCGGCCGATTCCGCCGCTCGCGTGGGTCGTCTTCGCCATCGTCTGGTTCGGCATCCACCACACCGGCGCGGCGTTTATCGTCTTCGTCGGTGCGTTCTGGATCAACTTCTACGGCGCTTACGGCGGTGTGGAGGGGGTTTCGAGCGACCTGACCGACGCTGCGTCGACGCTCGGTGTGGAACGCGATTTCTCAATGCTGAAACTCGTCGCGCTCCCCAGCGCCGCGCCCCAAGTGTTGACGGGATTCCGAACGAGCATCGGCCGGTGCTGGATGATCGTCGTGGGTGCCGAGCTGTTCGGCGCACCAGGCGTCGGCTACGAGATCATCAACGCCTCGAACAACCTCGCGATGGCCACCAGTGTCGCGTATATGTTCGTGATCAGCCTCGCGTTCCTCTGTATGGACGTCGGATTTCGACTCGTCGAACGGAGGGTACTCGCGTGGCGATGAGTGAGCAATCATCCACGGAGCCCGAGGAGGCGCCCAGCGAGAAGATCACTCTTCGGAACGTTAGCAAGGCGTGCGAGTCGACGCAAGCGCTCGATTCGGTCTCGTTTTCGGTGTCGGCGGGCGAGTTCTGCTGTGTCGTCGGACCGTCCGGCTGTGGAAAGACCACGCTGTTGCGAGCGATTGCGGGACTCGACGACCCGGACAGTGGGTCGGTCCTTGTCGGCGAAGAGCTGGTCACCGAACCGGGTCTCGACCGGGGTATGGTCTTCCAGGAGTACGCCCTGTTCCCGTGGCGAACCGTCCGCGGGAACGTCCGGTTTGGCCTCGACCGGCCCGCGTGTGAGTGCGCGGACTGCGAGGCGCGAGTCCGGGAGCTGGTCGACCTCGTCGGACTCGAGGAGTTCGAGGATGCGTATCCGAAGGAGCTGTCCGGCGGCATGAAACAGCGCGTCGGCATCGCTCGCGCACTCGCCCCGGACCCGGAGATTCTCCTGATGGATGAGCCGTTCGGGAGCGTGGACGCGCGGACCCGCGACCGCTTGCACGCCGAACTACTGGATATCTGGGCGCAGACTGAACAGACGGTCGTGTTCGTCACGCACGACATCGACGAGGCAGTGACGCTGGCAGACCGGGTCGTCGTGATGGACGCCGACCCGGGAACCGTACAGTCGATCATCTCTATCGACCTAGAGCGGCCGCGCGAGCGAACAGCCCACGAGTTCGTCGACTACGTGGCCCGCATCAGAGACGAACTCGGGAGCCCGGTCGATGGGAGATACTGACGAGGTCTACCGAGAATGCCGATAGTGAGCGCATCCATGACGGAGCGACTCCGGGACGACCTCGATACACTTGCGGAAGCACACGGGTACAGCGGTCGAAGCGAAGTGATTCGCGACGCGTGCCAGTCGCTGCTCGAGGCGTACCGGGAAACGGAGTACGAGGGGAAGCGAGTATTGGCAACCGTGACCGCGGTCTTCGGGTACGACAATCCGGCGGTAGAGGGACAGATGGTCGAGATTCGCCGCGAGTTCGAGGCGTCGATTCGCTCTAATTCGCACAACTGCCTTGAGGACAACGCAGGGTGCGTCGAGACGTTCGTCCTCGAAGCCGAGTACAGCGACTTCCTCCGGTTTATCGGGTTAGTTCGAGGCGCTGGCGAGTCAGTCTCGGTTGAGTCCACGGTTGTCCCCGTCGATACGATGCAACCGGAGAGCGGTGAGCACTGAGTACGTCGTCTCTGGCGGGTTCGACAAGAACACGACCACTCTATATTAATTCTGGGCGAGAATAAGCCACTAGTTATTATCTGTCTCGTTCTAGTACGGCAAGTTTATTATAACCGTAGGCAAAATTGTTAAACCAGAGATGGCACACATTCACCTCGGAGAAGGCTCGTTCCCGCTATGGGCACTGGTACTCTGGACGCTGCTCGGCGTCGGACTGATCAGTGCCGTAGTCTACCGAGTCCGGAAAGGCGGCATCAAGACACACCAGATTGCGCTCGCCGGCATCGGCGCGGCCGCGAGCTTCGCGATCTTTCAGTTGAACATCCCCGTGTGGGGTGGCATCCACATGAACCTAACCGGCCTCGTGGGGATTCTCGCTGGCCCGCTGCTCGGAGCGCTCATTGCACTGGTCGTCAATATCTTCTCGGCAGCGCTCGGCCACGGTGCAGTCGGCCTCCTCGGCGCGAATACCCTCGTCAACGCGAGCGAAGCTATCGTCGCCTACTACGCGTTCAAGACCCTGATGGGGATGGACTGGGACGTCTTCCCGGCCAGCGCCAGTGCCGCGACGCTCGGCCTTTCCGCAGGCGCGTTCCTGATGGGGGCTATCATCGTCGTCAGCGGCGTGAACGGGAGCGCGCTGCCACGTGGTGACCTGACGATCGCGGTCGCTGGGCTCGTCGGACTCAACCTCGGCGTCGCAGTCATCGAGGGTATCCTGACGGGCTTCATCGTTCAGTTCCTCGCGTCCGTCCGCCCCGACCTCGTCGGCCTCGCCGACCGTGACACCCAGGAGGAGCCGACCGGGGTGACGGCCTGATGCAGCGCTGGAAGCAGTACGGCGGCCTCCTCGGACTGTTCGCAGCCTTCCTCGCAGCCGGCTACTGGGGCTTCACCGCAACCGGCGGCGCACTGCCGTGGGCCAAACGCTCAGCGAAAGCCCTCCAGCGCGGTGTGCAGGAAGGTGGCGGTTCGTTCGTCGACTTCGGCCGCGGTATCGTTGTCGCTGGCCCCATTCGGAAGGGCGGACTGATGCTCGAATACGGCGCGATCGTCCTCGTGCTGGTTGCCCTCGGTATCGGGATGTACGTCTACGTCGACCGCTACGGTGGCTTCGAAGACGGAGAACGCCCGGCTCGGTAACCGTGACGACACTCTCGAACCACGTTCCCGATCCGCGGCTCATCACGGCGTTCGCCGAACGGCGAGACGGACCGTTACACCGCGTCAACCCATGGACGAAGGTCGGCGTCGTCGGTGCACTCGTCCTCGCCGTCACGGTGTTCGACCGCCTCGCGCTCTTGGCCGGACTGTACGGGGCGGTACTGGTGGTCTATGGACTCGCGGGACTGCCATACCGACGACTCGCTGGCTGGTACACGCTCCCGATGCTGTTCATCATCTCCGTCGCCGGGCCGCTGGCGTTCCTCGAACCCGGCACGCCAATCGGTGGCGCGCTCTCCACACCGCTCAGTGAATTTTCTGTCACGTGGGCCGGGCTCGTGCTCTTCGCGGAGCTCAGCTGTCGATCACTCACGGTCGTCACGTTTGCCTTGACGGCGTCGATGACGACCAAATACACGGACGTCGCGTACATGCTCGGACGACTACTCCCGCGGCCGATCGACCAGATCGCGCTGCTCACCTATCGGTTCACGTTCGTCATGATCGAGACGCTTGAGGACCTAGTGAAAGCTGCGCTCTCTCGGGGTGCGAACTTCTCGGAGTTCTGGTCGAACAAACGGCTCTACGCGAGAATCCTCGGCATGACGATGCTCTCGGCCATCGAGCAGTCCGAACGACTCGTCAAGTCGATGGGAGCCCGTGGCTATAACGGCGACATCACGCTGTACGGCGACGTCTCGCGGCCACCGATCCACGAACTATTCATCGTGGTGGGTTCGTATGTTGCCGTCGTCGGCTACGCTGCGGTCGCGGTCTACGGGGTGAGACTGTGAGTCGAGACGATTCACCGCTCGTCGATCTTCAGTGTGAGGCCCACACCTACCCCGACGGGACGGTCGGCATGCACGACGTCGACTTCTCGGTGTACCCCGACGAAGTCGTCGCACTCGTCGGCGGCAACGGCGCCGGAAAGTCGACACTCCTCGAACACCTGAACGCGACGCTCGTTCCCGACAACGGCGAACTCGTCGTCGACGGCACGTCGATCACCGAAGACAACAAGGCACACGCACGGAGGGAAGTCGGCTTTGTCTTCCAGGACGCCGATACGCAGCTCGTCGCGCCCACGGTCCTCGATGACGTGATGTTCGGCCTCCAGAACCACGGCGTCCCCGGTGACAAAGCGAGAGAGCGCGCTCGTGAGGCGCTCGCGACCGTCGACGCGAGCCACCTCGAAGACCGGATTCCCCACTACCTGAGCGGTGGCGAGAAACGCCTCGTCGGCCTCGCCGGTGTGCTCGTGCTCGAACCGAGCGTTGTCGTGCTGGACGAACCACTCGCGGGCCTCGACCCCGAGCGGTCCCAACTGGTCGCCGACCGGATCGAGCAGATTCACGAGGACGGTATCAGCGTCGTCCTGTCGACGCATGACCTCGAATTTGCCGCTGAAGTCGCAGACCGCGTCTGCGTGATGGCCGACGGCAACGTCATTGGAAGCGGAACGCCCCGGGAGGTGTTCTACGACGATGCGCTGTTGTCGGACGCGAACCTTCACCCGCCAAGTGCGGTTCGTGTGGCTCGCGATGCAGGGCTGGGGACGATCGCACAGCCAGTGACGGAAGTGGATCTGGTGGCGCTCCTCACAGAAGCCAGAAACTTGGAAACCACGCAGACACCCTCTCCAGATGGGCGGGGACACGACTGAGCGCCTCCCTCGGTATCTCGTACCGCTTCCTCGGCAGATCGCGACCGGTGCGTTGTGGCACGCGTACTCCACCAGTTCTCATGGGAGTAAATGAGTTGTCTCATCGAACTGTTTTCCGAAGAATTGCGCGTCGGTCCAATGTTGTGTGGCCGGTATATAATTCGACACCGCTGTACGATCGAACGTCGCTCGCTGGACTGGAATCAGATATGCGGACAGTCTCAGAGGAATGGTTTGACCACGAGAGCCACAACTCCGTTGAGACGTTCGTCTGCGTACTCCCACTAGCCTACTTCAGATTCGGGGCCCACGACTGTTATGGAAGGTCGACACGCTACGAGATGGACACTCTCTTTCGCGTGTTCGTGCTGAAAGAACTCCACGGATGGCAGCACGAAACATCTCTCGTCGAGTCCCTCGATAGTCACCCCGAACTTTGTGAACGCCTGGGATTGGGGTCAGCTCCTAATCAATCGACACTGTGGCGCACATGGAACGAGCGCTTCACGCGAGGTTTTCGGGAGACTGTCCAGGAAGCGGCTCGAATAATCTTGATCAAAGCCCAGAACGCGGGTGTCGCTGTACCACGCAAACCAGAACGAAACCTCCCGGATCGAGGTCACGACACCACTGAATCGGACCCTGATGATCAAACCATCCTCGACAAGGCAGGAACGGTTACCAAGCACGTCAGTCGCGTCGTGTTCCCCGCGTTCTCGCTCAACCGTGGAGAGGGCTGTGAGATTCCCGAGAACGCCTACTGGGGCTTACAGACCTATTTGGGGCTCCGCGAGAACTTAGCAGCTAACGAAGGTGCTCGCAGCTTCATTCACGAATCGACGCGTGATCGAACGCCACTCGGGCACGGCCATCGCGACCAGATTCGTGATCTCTCCATCGAGCAAGTCCGTGAGATGTACCGACAGGCGGTTCGACAGCTCACCGACGAGCTCGCGGAGACAGAGGAGTTCTTCCGAGCGGGTATTGTCGCGATCGACATTACCGAAGCTGACCCGTTCACCGGCGATAGAACGGGCTACGAAGACGAGATCATCGGGACGAAGGAGAAGACCGACGAGTACGCTTACCAGTGGGCGACCGTCCAGTTAGTCGGCAACGCCGTCCCGCTGGTCCTCGATGCTCGCCCGGTACGGAAAGGCGAGTCACGACTGGAAATCGTCGAGGACTTGCTGGAGTCGGCTGAAGAGCTCGCCCACGTCGATAACGTGCTGATGGACCGGGAGTTCGATAGCCAGCACGTCTTGGAGATGATCAGCCAGCGCGGGCTCTCCTATGTCGTTCCCAAGCGGATGCAGACCAGTGAGAAAGCGCAGGCAAAGCGGTTGCTCCGACGTGGTCGAGACCGGTACGAGACCGACCGCAAGCTCCATCTCGGTAAGAACGAATGGCACGAGACGACGCTGATCTACCGCCGGAAAGAAGATTCCGAGCACGACGACCATCGACAGTACTCGGTGTTTATGACGAATTGTGGGAGTGGTCACCTCACGGAGTATGGCTACAGGTGGGAAATCGAGAGCGGCTACAGATCGATAAAGCGATTTATGGCCGCCACTACGTCGAAGGATTTCGGGCTTCGCTTCTTCTACTTCGCGTTTGCGTGTCTGTTGTACTCGATCTGGCGGGCAGTCGATCTACTCGTGCAGGTGGAGTTGACCGGTGAATACGAGCATTCGCCGATCGTAACAGCTGACAATACACTGACACTGCTGAAGAAGGAGACTGGAATCGGGTAGAGAGACACTCAATCTGGGTTAGCGCGGCATCTGAGTGGCGACACTATCCGAGGTCTCGGAAATGCTCCGAATTAGTTTCTAATTCAACAATAATTCCCGTTTAGAGAGGGATCTGCAGCAGGTTCCGCTCGTCGATTCAGCTGAAACTACGCATCACAGCCCCGCTAAGCCCACTGTAGTCTCAACTCCCAGAGTTACTAGACAATTCGGTCGGGCGGGACGAACGAATTGCCAGTGCGACCGGTGTCCTCCGATCCCATGGGTACCGGGCCGGTGATTTGTTCGTGTCGTTCTCCGAGGTTGGGGCACACGAGGGAACAACAGCTACGCGCCTCCGGTCTGCTGGAGTTGATCTCGCAGTTATTTGTTCCAAGCAAGGCGATAAGATTCGGGTAACAGCAAGAGCGTCTGATCAAATGGCTCAGCAAGTCAGTCTCGGAGCCACACTGCTCCCAACGCTTGCTGACGAATTCGGTGGCGATGGTGGTGGACACGACACCGCAGGATCGGCAACAGTTACTGGAGCAGATATTGACTCACTTATCGATGCAGTACTTGAGATATTGCGGGTGGAACTCGGTATGACATTCAGTGAGGTCTCTTGTTGAGACAATCTTGGACTCCGCTTGACGAGCAGCCAACTTCGGCCGAAGCTCAAGGCGATGCACTAGTCTCACCGGAGTCATCCTCTAACCGTCACAGACGGCTCGCCCAAGCAGTCCGAGTTAGCCCGGGATGGTGAATCGATAGAGCATCTTATTAATTGCTGATTGGAGATCGCTTAATCGAGATATTCTCCAATTGTTTCTTCTGCACCGCAGTCGTTACACACTAAAATCTCATACGAGTGTAGTCCATCTGCACTATATTGCTGATCAAGGTAGTCTCTACATTGTTACTGCCACAGTTCGGACTGCCCTCGATATGCATAGCTGCCTTATTACAACTTGTCGTATATTTGTTTTATTGTTATTTTACTAATATAATAGCCCGTCTAATCGACCGCTAGCCTTTATTTTTCAAATCTGCGGACGCCTATCCGGAGCTTAACCGAATGATAGACTATCGTTTCGAATACGTCGTTAGTGTGCTATATTAGCGATAGTCACTGTGGCCAAGGATGCATCCCGTAAGAATATGAGCAAGAAGGTCAACGAATGTACTATGGAGCTGGATTCAGAGACAATTGCTGGTGAGTATTTTGATCACCTCCAGTACGACTTCATAGAATGGGAAAAACATGCATTCAACAAATTTCCGGAGAAGTTTCCGGAGGGTCGATATGGAATCAATGATTTATTTCAGATTCTGTTATGGGCTGAAGAGCTAGAGCGAGGGTATCAGGATTCAGCAATTGAAGATCTCTTTTTCTTTTCACAGAATGACCTCCATAGTGTCAAATCCACAGTAGATAGGGCAATCAATCAATCCGATTTGGAAAAACAAATAGAGACGTTAATTGAATTAGATGGTATTAGTGTACCACTTGCGAGTTCTATCCTACACTTTATTCAGCCAGATAGGCATGTAATATGCGATAGCACTGTTCTAAAAGGATTAATTGATGTAAGATTAATGGATGCGGACCGCCTTCCAGGTCGACCAACGCCAGAAACTTACTTACAGGTGCGCCAGATTTGTAAAGACCTGTCAGAAACGGCCGGAATCTCGTTTATAGATATCGACCGAGCACTATGGTTACATAAGCATAATAAAAAGTGGAATTTGTCTGGAATGGAAGCAATAGAGAGACTAGATTAGCTGATTCGATGGAAACGCTGCTATCCCTGGAGAGCGTGAGGTAAGCATGGGACGCAAGAGACCGACCTGTATTCAGTGCCTTAGAGCACGTCGTGCTGACTGGTCCATGCGCGAAAGAAGCCGAATCATGGGCGCTACAGCCCGGATGCCGCGGGCGGCATCCGGGAAAGCCCGAATAGGTGAATATCTGCCTCACGCGTTGGCGTCCCGAGTCACAAGATAGCCAGCCCGGCAGTGAAGGCAGCCTATGTGATCGTCGAGACGAGGGAACTGAGGGCCGCCCCTGGCGGCCCTCAGTGGCCGGCCGAGGCCCACCGTTAGCCACTGCTATAGCCAGACAGCAACCGCACAGCATGACGATTTGGGCCGCCTATCGGTTGGGGGAGACGTAGATCACGGGACGGCGTAACCATTTTGTCGAAAACGGTGGTTTGTGTAGATAGCAGCGTTTCCATAGGTGAATGCAGGCGCTAAGCCCCGTCCTCAACGAGCAACGGAGGGAGCGAAGCGACCGAGTAGCGCAGTAGGGCTCGGATACAGCCCCGTCATCATCTGGCCAGACACTGTTCCGTTGCAGGCACACAGGCCACGTCTACTGAAAGGTATTACACGTGTACCGTGCATAGAGTAGGAGAGGGTAGTTTACTTATAGTGGATCCGATCTCCAATCGGGTCGCGAAAGGGTACTTTCATTGATATCCTTCGCGCGCTAAAGCACGGGGCTTTCTCCTCGACTCTCCGTAAAAGAGGACAATTATTCAGATTACAAAAGAATTTTGACTAAAGCTCCTTTATAAGAAGTATGATTAGATTGGAAGAGTCAGATGTGGAAGCGGTGTTAGAAAAATTAAAGAGTTTGGTTAGCTCGCCCGCAAAATTTCAAATATTATTAGACGCATCTAATGGACTCGAATTAGAAAATATCGGATCCAGGTATAATTATACAGAATACACAATAAAAGAGAAGAAAGATGAATTAATTAAAGAGGGATTAATTAAAGAAAAAGATGAAGTGGTTCAACATACTAAAAGGGGATCGCACATTGCAGAATCACTTTCAAATCTTTACAATGATTTCTTATTAGACAACAGAGTAAGACCATTTTTTGAATATATCGATTGTGATGATGAATTTATACCAAGATTGGACTTCTTTATCGAAGACGCAAAATTATTGAGAGAATCAGATGATATCGACTTAACGGTACAAAATCATTATAAAGAGAGTCTCAAAAATTCAGATTCGCTGAAAGAACTATTACCATTCCCATTAGGCTTGCGGCAAGAAACAGAGGAGGAAATCCTATCTGATGAGTCATTTGAAGCGGAGTATATTCTTAGCGAAGACTTTCTATCTGACATAAATAACAACGCGCACTATCAAAAAAGGATGTATGAATATGCAAACAAAGGTAATGTTTCGTGGTATGTAGCGGAGTCATTACCATATATGCTCAGTATATTTGATACCAAAGTTATATTTACCACTCATAATAGTAGGTTAAAAATATCACTAGACTCTCATAATGAAGAGATCATCAACTGGGCCAATACGAAGTATGATGTGATCAAGGAATCAGCCGATAAGCTCCAGATTACAAGTGAGAATGGAAATGTTGAAATAAATCGTATTGATGAGTAGTCAGATCGGGGAATTTCCTCGAGATCCGTTCAAAACGATTAAGATCGAGAATGTGAGGCAAGAGTCGACAGTTGAATTCACTAAAAACGTTGAAAGAGTAATTGAAGAGACTAGCTGGATCAAAAAGAGAAACGAATCGACGAACAGTTTCGGATTAGGCAGTTACCAGGTGTCTCAATCGTGTACTATACGCGTATATTCGTCTGGTAAGATTGACTGTGTCGGAATGAGCGAACCAATTAAGGCGTACAAGGCACTTCAAGAGTTCATCTTTCGGTTAAAGAGAGAGGATTTAATCATAAGTTCAGATGACAGAATAAAAGTGTCCAATATTTCGGCCAGCGCTGTTCTTGCTAGACCAATTCGACTAAATCAACTATATTATCGCCTTCCATCATCAATTGAACAAATCCAACCCCCAGAAGAACGATCAAATAGCCTCAGATTCACATTAACAGAAGATAATATTCATGTGAATAAATATGATGACGGAAGATTGGCTACAGGAATCAATATGCATGTGTCGGTATTCAACACGGGTACTATACAAATAAAAGGAGCACGCCACCCGAAAATGATAGATAGAGCTATAGAAGTGATATTAGAGTCAATAACTGAAGATTGCATCATCTGATGACCTTGGCTAAATAGACAAATGTCAGAGGTCCATACGCTATTACAGTCTTGTTGTTTTGAATTCAACACCCCTTCTAATTCAAACCCCGCTTCTGTTAGTGCACCCCGTTTGTGGAACAAGTTTGGCCCTGAATTGGTACAAGTGCTTAGACCGGATACACCATCAATCCATATACACAAAGGATTCCCAGCCATCTTAACAAATATGGCTGAACTGAGATGGATTCGTACTAATCAAGAAGAGCTCCGGATGCGAGCTAGGAGTGGCGATAATGAAGATATAGTTGAAGACCTGCTTGAGCTAGATGCGCAGAGGCGTAAATTAGAGGACCGTATTGATGAAATTCGAAAAGAGAGAGTTGCCCATCAAGAATGTATAGGCCAGCTTAGCTTCCAGAACGAAAACGAGGCGGTACAATCACATCAAGAAAAAATGTATAAGTTAGGTTCAGAATTAGATGAAGTTCGAGAAACGTTAGACCACTTAGAAAAGGAGATCGAAGACAAATTGAGGCTATTACCTGATGTGACGGCAACTTCTCAGTTTGACTAAGTGACACTAAACCAACACGAATACTATAAAAAAATAAACATGAGCTCAAATAAAATAGTAAAGAAATTACAAAGCGAGTATAGTGATGCTTATTCAGCCAAACAATACGAAGCAGTAGCGAGAGTCATAAAAAATAAAGAAGAACTGGGAGCAGTTCAATTTGAAGATATTGAACTAGAATCAGGGCCTGAAGCAGCAGTAATAGTGCGAATCGGAAATCAAACGTACTGTGCGGACCCTGAAGGAGAATATTGTGTCAAGCATGGAAAGAAAGGGAGTCAGCAGCCACCAGAGGGCAAAATAGAAGATGGGAAAGGGAACAATACGTTTGGTATTAGATGAGTCAAAATATCTCTGCAGTATTCTGAGTAACTGATCTAAATTTTTGTATACCCCAACATCTATTCGTCGCAGCGGCAAACTTACCTTGTATGGAAGAGTTACGCCAAGCGGCCGAGACAGCTGTTCAAAAATGTCTGAAACTCAAATCTACAGAATCTTGCCTGGTTGTAACTGACGAAGTGTGTCAGTCAGTTGGTGAAGCAATCTATGAAGCTGCAGAAGCCGTTACGGAAGAGTCATCGATAATCCGGTATTCACCAGGCAACCAATTTAGCGAAGAGCCACCCTCCTCAGTAGCAGCCGCTATGAAAGAAGCAGATGTCGTATTTGCTCCGACAGCAAATAGCCTTAGTCACACGCAAGCTCGGTCTTCTGCTACTAGCGCTGGTGCACGTGTTGCGACTTTGCCAACGATCACTGAGGAGGTATTCATAACTGGATTGGCTGCCGACTACTCTAAAATAGCGGAGGAATGTGAAAGAATATATTCACAAGTTTCTGGCGCAAAAACGATAACTGTTACGACGAAAAAAGGGACTGATATTACATTTAAACCTGGCAACAGAAGTTGGTTTCAAGATACAGGTATAGTAGAAAGCGGCGGAGAAATGACAAATTTACCTGCTGGTGAAGTCTTCATGAGCCCCGAAACCGCAGATGGAACATTTGTGGTAGATGGGACAATGCGCCCGCATGGGCTATTGGATAGTAATCATCAAATTCAGATCGATGTTGAGGATGGCTATGTGACGAACATCAGTGACAAAGATCTTGAGAACGAAGTACAAGCAGCTGCTGAGAGTGTCGGAGATGCAGCATACAATCTTGCCGAATTAGGTATTGGTACAAATACAGGCGTAACAGAACTTGTTGGGTCCGTTTTGTTAGACGAAAAGGCTGCTAATACTGTTCACATCGCAATTGGTGACGATCACGCGATTGGAGGCGATACAAGCGCACCGATACATCTTGATGGTGTTATTCGAGAGCCAACAGTGTATGCTGATGGGGAAGTCGTGGAGTTGCCCACTGGGCTGTGAACTACCCCTGCGTACTCACTCGCGGCGGAATCGCTCGTTCCCTGAAGCAGGGGCTTCCTACTTCCAAGACGCGCTTTGCAGGAATCGGAATGGTTCCCGCAGGGAGCGCAGTCTCCACAGGCGTTTCTTCGGACTAAAGACCCAGACAGCTGTTCTATAATTGAGATAACGAAGGTGAGTAAAAGTACCCTTGACAGATTTGAGGGAGTCCGACGCTGCAGAGGACTTGGGAAATCACCCCCCCCTTGGAAATTATGACGGGGGTGAAATAGAAGTCCCACTTACAAAACTACAGTCTCTTACGACTATATCGGAATTCAATCCCTTACACGGCATTAGAATTCAACAGTGGTTTTGATCTCAGAGGTGGGTTGCATGAAACATCGGGTGTTCGACCATCCAAGCTGGGTAAATCCAATAGCCACTAAATATAAAATCCACCATGAAAGAGAACCCGGCTAAATTTTTTCCAGGGCTGATTCAGTTTCTCCCCTCACTTGTTTTTTCGAGGTTTTGAACGACATCCACGGTGAGAAGGGGCCCTTTGTACTAATCGCAATATGAGGCAAAGCAGTACTGAGAAAGACGGTGAGTCCCTGGGTGCGTTGCTCAGCTTTGTGAGTCCAGATGCTGAGGAAGGACGCCCCTGTTCCAACCGCCTCGGCTGCTGGAAAGACATACCACGTGTTTCTATCGTGTTGCTATTTCTCGTGGCTTCGGTCACGGGACCTGGTACAGCAGAGGCGGCAGCTGTCGGACCTGAGAACGCACTCGAAGAGCGAGAGCAGGCCCAAGACCGGCTGGTCGAACTGCAGAAACTCAATGGAGATGCTATGGTGTCGGTTGACGAGAGTACGCTCCAGTCAATTCGCAAGCGAATCGAAAACGGCAACATCAGCTATGGCCGGGCGAATTACGCCGATGCTAAAAAGCACTGGCAGATTGCCAGAGAACAGGCCAGGGCAGCACTCATTCGACACTACGCACGCGGGTCGGATGGGTATCTGAACGCCACGGCTGATTACATAGACGCGCGGCAGTCAGCAGGGTACACTACCGCGGAAGTAGCCCGGTTCAGCGAACGGGCACAGCAGCTTCGCGAGGAGGACTCGACCAGTCTCTCTGCTAGCCGTAACCAGTATCGAGCCGCGAAGAAGTTGAACAACGACGTAGAGTCGGAGCTGCCGACGATGACCATCGTGGACTGGGCGAACCGGCTGACTCCGTGGTGGGTGCCGGTCTCCCTCAGCGCGGGTGTCCTGGTTGTGGTGGGAAGCGGTACCGGGTTTATCGGCTACCGTCGCGGCAAGGCGGCAGCCGCTCAGAACGGCTCCGGTAAGCAGAAACGGGAGAAAGAAACGACGAGAGAGCTGCGAGGCGACTAACGAGGTATCAAAATGAACACCCCACAGAATCTCTTCAACGACCTGATGGACCACTTCGGAACGAACAGCGACGAGGAAGTAGTGACGGATGGCGCAGGACCCGATGCTGGAATGCAAAGACAGTCTCTGGAAGAAACGAACGTTGGCCAGTTCTACCCCTCCAACTCGTTTGCGACTGCGGTCGCCGGGTTCCGAGAAGCAGCTGGTGAGCGGCTCGGAATCCGAATCCCAAGCGAGAGTGTCAAGGATATCGACCTCGGGAGGAACCTCCTGCGCGTTGAGGATGTCGCCCCGATGATGAGGCCGCTCATCGAGGAACGACTACTGGCGCTCTCCCGTCTGGCGGACCACGCGCTGGTCCCCAGTTCGCTCGGAACGGGGTACCCGCTGTACAAGCTCTGTGATGTCGATCTGGCATTTGAGGGGACCATCGATGTCGTGGTTCCATCCCACAAGACTTCGCCGGATGGCCTGTACAAGTACCCACAGAACTCGATCCTGGCAGGTGCCGGGAGTGCGATGATGGATCCGCCAGCGATCCTCGTTGATCACCGTGCAGGAGAAATCGGGATGGAAGACGTGCCACCCGAACTCGCGAAGATGTTGGGAGTGGTTGCACATACTGACGTTGCTAACCGCGGGTACGGCTACTGGACGATGGCAATGGAGACAGTGCCGAGAGGGGGACGGGCAGATATGGACCTCAACCCCGCGATTCAACGAGCCGCGAACTCGCTTGAGCCGTGGTTCTCGCCCACGCAGTGGGCACCCTGGTCAATTGAATCGGGCGACATCAGCGTCGACGAAGCAGTCCCGACGCTCGCGGATGCAGACCGATTCGCAGTCGTCCCGGAAGATGTCGAGTTAGGCCAGCACACGGACTTGCGTGTCGTCAAGTGTAACGTCGAAAACGCGTATGTGGTTGCGTTCTGGCCCTTGGACGTGACTTGGATCAACGAGCACGTCAGATGCGCCGGTGCCCACTACATCGACACCGAGATCCAAGACCCGGGTTCGCCGCTTCACCAGGTTTGGAAGTCCCACGCGGCGACTTTCGGGAGTACAGAACCGGTCGAACGCTGGGAACAGTTCAGGGCAGATCACATAGAGCCGCGACTCGACAGGGAATAACTCCGAATACTGTAATTTCAAGGACGCAAATCATGGTTGATGACATCCAGCTTCTCGACCTTCGCGAGGACAGCGGAGAGGCAACTGAACAGCCGGCGAACGTGGAGACACAAACAACGCTCCAGCCGACAATCAGCGCACGGACCGGAATCGCACTCTTGGTTTTGGTCGGGGTCCTGTTAGTCAGCATCGGGCTGTTTGGACCGTCGATCGCCGAGTCGAGTATCCTGTGGCTGTTTGGGGGTCTCCGTGCATTCCTCGGGGACAGTGCCGACAGCAACGGCGACAAGGCTGGAGACGCGTACACCGAGATGAGCGACGAACTCAGTCTCAAGGAGGTGAGCGGAAAACAGTCCGATGTGACGGTTGAGGAGGAGGCGGCTGCGACCCGCACGCGTCCCGAGATGTCGGTCACGGAGCCGACTGGAGAGCGTGACGTCGGCATGCTCGTCGAAACACTCATGCGAGAGGGGGAGAGGCAACCGCTTCCGGACGCGAGTGGTGTCGTAGCACCGATTCGTCGGCCGATAGCGGCCACGCTCGAAGGGATACCACAGGAACTCACCGTGCTTCGGCGAGATGTTGGTCCCGTCCTTGTCGGTGTCGCCTACAACGAGACAACAGTTGACCGGCTCGCAGAGGTGTACGACACCATGCTGGTCGTATCCCCACAGCACGAGGAGGCCCTGCCGGAAGTACTGAAGTACCTCCCGGCGCTCGTCCAGACTAACGGTGTCTCCGGGCTGGGATCGGCACGGACGTTCACCATCCCGGCCTCCGAACCGCCAGGTCCCGAAGCAGAGAGTCAATCGACGCTGAAGGACCTCCGTGGTCACAAGGGCGAACCACTCCACCCCCTCGCCCGAACTGAGCCGGATTTCCTCACGGTGTCCGCACCACCGGAATGGACGGGCCCAGCACGCTCCGTCCTCTCGGACTACGCCCCGGTTATCGACATCATCGAGTGGGATGACGACCAGATTCACGTTGCGGGGTTTGTCTTCGATAACGCAATCGACCTGCCCGATCATATTGTCGATCACGAGCAGGCAGCTGCTGGGGACGAGGACCCGGTGGCAAAGGGAAATGAGTATCCCCCCAGGTCTGGTGCCGGGCATAACGGCTCCAACGCAGCTGACCGACCAGAAGCGGATGGGGGGACAACCCAGTACGGTGGCGCACCCGATACCGATATCGGGCCCGACACCTCGTCCTCGGACGCTGATGATGGTACGGAGGCGTCATCGGGATCCGATAGTCAGGGCGCAACGCTAACGCCACCAAACCGCGACACTCCGTCCGATTCTGATGCGGACACTCCTGTCGGTGCTGGTGGCGAACCAGGTGCCAGCGGGACTGTCGGCGGAGGGGCTGGTGATGATGGTGGTACTGCCGGGGCGGCAACTGTTCCTGACGACACACGTGGTCGACCCGACAACAGGTCGAGTACCCCGTCGCCTGCAGGTGGTGGTGACTCAGATGCGCCTACGCAGGACGCTGACCCGTCGCCAGAGAGCGATCACGATTCCCCAACCGAACAGCCGTCCGAGCAACAGAACACGTCACCTGACTCGCAATCCGGAGGATCTACAGATGAAGACGACAGCGATGCTGACTCTGGGGGAGCGGTAACCCACCCCCAGCCATCGAGCGACGAGAGTCCGGCCACAGATACTGGGGTGCCGGGGTCCGACAACGACTCCGCTGAAACCCCAGCCTCACCTGGAAATGGCGGATCCGGATCTTCCGATGACGGTGGGACCCTCCCCCCGCCTGGTGCCGACGTCGACTTCGGGGCGGATACTGGTCACGGACAGACTCCCACAGCCGGTAGTTCAGAACAGACGTCTGCGAGCGGGGGCTCGAAGCCGGGTCAGGATGATGGCAGTGGTTCCGATGCCGCGTCACAGCCGACATCCGAGCGACCAAGTCCGACGGGAGACACCCCAAACTCTGGTGACAACGGTGCAGGGAACGGTTTCGAAGCTGGTTCTTCGACATCGGGTGCCGGGTCCACTCCGAGGGCTCCTGACGACGAAGGTCAAGCTCCTTCGGCTCCACCGGACCCCAGTTACGATACGGACGATGGCCCCGGAATCGTCCCGTTCGGGGAAGCCCCTGCATCAAGCGATCCGACGGTCGTAGACGTGGCTGAACACGTTTTGAACGAATTAGCCTTCCAGGCGACCGCCACGCCGAATCGAGAAGTCTATTCGACCGTTTATGCGGACGAGGATGGGCTGATTCGGCACCATCACGTGATTGATCACCCCGACTTCCTTGAGAGCCGGCAGGATTCGATTTCGTTTACGCCCGCCTTCTTTGAGCACCTCCGGCTCCTCGCCAACCAGCGCAAGGATATCGACCACCGACTGGCCGGTGGCGTTCACTCTCATCCAGTCAGTGGCCGGCCGCTCCAGAGTCCAGCAGACAAGCGGTTCACCCGAAAAATCTGGCGGACACAGCGGAATACGGCTTTCGTCATCGGTGTGAAGGAAGGATCCGGTCCTGACGAGTGGACGATTACCGACGACGGCTACGAAGCGCAGCGCCAGTCCAACGAGTATATTGTCCGCATTCGCGCGTTTTCGGGAAATACCGAACCGAAGCAGATCCGACTCCATCAAGATATGGGCCAGTGACACTGGGGCTCCACTCACGCCTACAGACTGCACGCTGAACTCTCTCACAGTTACCACAGTATGACACACAACACGAAACGCGTCCAGGCCAGTGACGCCGACAGTTCGTCACCGGCATATGATACGAAGCATAGTATTACAGTCAGTCAGAGCGTCGCTTCCGAACTGGAAATCGTCGAAGGCCAGCAAGTCGCCCTCGCGAACCCGAACGCTTCACCACAACGTGTCGGCACCGGGCGCTCCATCGCCGCGTACCGTGTGGCCGCGATTACCGACTCGAACGGCGAACGCGTCGAACTGGGCACCGATGGCCGGCAATACATCAGCGACGAGTCGGCCTTCAAGGCTGAACTCCGTGACCAGGTGCCCGACAACTCTCTCACGGTCCCGGAAGCTCGACGGCGCAACGAGTTCACCGAAACGCTTCATATCGATGACTACAGCAGCAACATTCTCGTGATGGCGTACCACGGCGGTGACATCGAGGCAAACACCGCTGAGAGTGCCGACTGGTTTCACAAGAAGTGCAAAGAATACGGCATCACCACCGACGTCTACACGGCTCGTGGCTACGGGAAGGATAACTTCGGCCGCTGGCACGTCGGGTCCTCGTCCATGCATCTGCGTTCGTTCCCGAAGCTCCGGGAGGTTGCTGCCCGTCACTACGACTTGGCCGTTTCCTTCCACCTTCACGATGTAGCAAACAATGACGAGAGTCCGAAGGTACTCGTCGGAGGACGGGCTGAGCCGGACCTACGTAACCGAGTCGCTGGTCGGCTCGATGACGCGCTCCCGTCGAAATATGACTACATCACCGAACTGAGCCAGCATTCGATGATGGGGGCGAGCCACGAAAACGTCGTCAACTGGGTGACTCGGGACGGCGAGAGCGGCCTCCAGATAGAAGTCACACCTCGGATTTCGCAAATTCACCGGAAGACGGTTGGTCGAGAGATCGCATTGGCGGTACTTGCATATCTCGGAAGGGGGAACCTATGACAGCGCTTCATACAGCGAAACCCGTTCTCGGCGCGGTGGAGACGGTTACTCTCTTCGGTGCCATAGAATCCGCCGAGGTCGACGCTCGAATCGACACCGGTGCCAAACGGACGTGTGTCGACCGCTCGCTAGCCGAGTCAATCGGTATTCTACAACCAATCGATGAGGCGACGTTCCGGTCGAGTACAGCCGATAGCGATACGCGCGAGATCATCCATCTCACAGTTGTGGCCAAAAGCCAGGAACACGAAATCAAGGCCAGCGTCACTGACAGGTCGAACTTCTCGACACAGCTCCGACTCGGTCGGGATGTCTTGCAGGATTACCTCGTCGACGTAGAGCAGTAGGCTATGAGATACGAGAAACACATGCGGATTGGTGTTGCTGCCCACGCTGTCGCTGTAGTACTGTGTGGTCTCAGTACCCAATTAGGGCTCCCTCCAGTCATTCTTTTCGGTGCTGCCGGTGGAAGTCTGCCAGCGACACTGGCTGGAACGGCAGTTCCTGACCTTGATGAGCCGAATTCCAAGCCCTATCGGTATTTTTTGCCCGCCGTGACCTGGCTGGTGATCGGTGCTTCCTTCGTCGTTCTACATGCGAATCTCCGGCATCTCGTCACTCTCACTGACAATCTCGTCTCATCGCCGTTGGCAGGGCCACTCGCCGGAGAGGCTGCCGTCGTACTTTCTTTGCTTCAGGGGTGTGGGACGTACCTGCTGCTACCGGAATTCTTGCAGAAAATGGACCACAGGGGGCTCTGTCACCAGATTCCGACCGGCGTTGTCGTCTCCATAGGCCTCTACAGTGCCGGCGTTACGCTTCTTGCTGCTGCGAGAGCGCCGTACCCGCTACTCGTTTCGGGTGTGTTTGCGGGTTCGTTCCTTATCGGCTTCTGTAGCCACCTGTACGCGGACGATCTCCTCCGTGAGCGGCGCGTCTACATTGGTCAGTCGCTGGATAAGGCACTTGATGAGTATATTCATCGGGCACTGTCTAGTTCTGGATAACCTCAGCTGGCGTTTTGCCGTCGAGTGCTTGGTTGGGCCGTTCGTGGTTATAGTGGTGTCTGAAGCGTCTTAGCCACTGTTTCGCGCTGGATTGACTGCCCCTCCAAAACGTGTGAAAGCGGTCGATTCGCATGGTCACAGTCTGGAACCATTTTTCAATGTGGTTCCGGATTCGATAGTCGAGCCGACCGCTCAAATCGTGGCGTGAGAGGGCAGTCAGATAGCCGCTACCATCGACGAGAAACACTGAATCGGCGACATCGTGTTTCTGGGTGAGTCGATGCAAGAACGCCGCCGCGGGGTCAGTCCCGTGGCGGCTGGATACGTCGACCTCTAGCAACAGCTTCGAATCAACGTCGACAGCGGCGTACAACCACTTTTTCTCACCGTCAACCTCGATTTGTTTCTCGTCGACCGCGACCCGCCGACGGCGGAGCCGTCGCGGGTCGCTCTGTGCTTCCGACAGCGTGTGAACCCAATTCCAGACAGCTCCGTGAGAACGGTCGACACCCAGCAAGTCTAAGATAGCAACCGTCTCCCTGATCGACAGCCCCGCGGCGTGAAGACGCACCCCAAATTGCCGGACGGGTGTCGGGGTGCGCTCGTTCTCCCAAACGTCTTGGCTGTCCTCATCTAACGTCTCTCTGAGGAGGTCTGCGAGTTGCATGAGCACTTCTCGCTATGGCCTCCTCGCTTCTCAAACTCACTCAACTAGACAGTGCCACGTGGTGCCGGACATCCTCCCGCAGGCGAAAGGCATCGCTAACGGGATGCCGCTTGGCGCGTTCACCGCCTCCGCCGAGGTCGCCGACGCGTTCGAGGCCGGCGACCACCTCTCGACATTCGGCGGCAACCCTGTCGCGTGCGCGGCAGCGCTCGCGACCATCGACGAACTGACCAGCGGCGTCGTCGAGAACGCGCGCGAACAGGGTACGTGGCTCTCAGCGCAGTTGGACGACCTCGCGGCGGCGTTCGACACGGTCGGCGACACCCGCGGGCTGGGCCTGATGCAGGGGGTCGAACTCGTCGACCCTGACGGCGACACCGGACCAATGGGCGTCGCGCCCGCACCCGACCCCGACGCCGCCAAACAGGTCGGGACCATTCTCAGGGACGACGGCATCATTGTGGGCGTCGGCGGGTACCACAAGAACGTCATCCGCTTCCAGCCGCCCCTGACAATCAGCCGCGAGCAGTTGTCGACGGCTGTCAACGGCCTCCGGAACGCGCTGGCGGAGGTCGAGCCGTGAGCCGACAACGCGGTCGGCGTGCCGACGACATTGGGCCGGGCGTCGAACTGCCCTACGCCGGCATTGAGACGTTCCTGAAAGCCGACCACCGCGATGTGGACGAACTCGGCGGCTACGACGCGGCTGTCATCGGCGTGCCCTACGACGGCGCCGTCAGCAACCGCCCGGGCGCTCGCTACGGCCCGCAGGCGGTTCGCCGGGCGAGCGGGTGGTGGGCGTACCTCTCGGGGTACAAAGGCGGCCTAACCAACATGCGGACCGGGAAACAGGTCGACTTCTCGGAGCTCTCGGTGACCGACTGCGGCGACGTGCCGGTGTTCCCAATGGACCGCGAGCGCACCGCCGAAAGCATTGAGGCCCACGTCGCAGCCATCAGCGAGCGGGCGTTCCCGGTTGTGTTGGGCGGTGACCACTACTGTACCGCTCCGTCGGTTCGCGGGTTCGCCGAGGGAGCGGGCCACGACAGTGTCGGCCTCGTCCAGATAGACGCACATACCGACACCAGCATCGACAGCCCGGTGTTCGGCGACGAGTTCCACGGGTCGAGTACGGCGCTGGTGGCCGACTCGCTGTACTGTGACTACGCCGACATCAGCCAAGTCGGCATCCGGGGGTACGAGTCGCCGGAGTTCTTCGACTTCGCCGCCGAGAGCGGACTGAACCTCTACACCATGCGCGACGTGGCGGACCGCGGCATCGAAGCCGTGATCGAGTCGGCCGTCGACGCCGCGGCCGAGGAGACGGACGCAGTCTACGTCACGTTCGATATCGACGCCGTCGACCCCAGCGTCGCCCCGGGGACGGGGACGCCGGAACCCGGCGGCCTCTCGGCGAATCAGGCCCTGACGGTCATGGAGACGCTCGGCCGTCACGACGCTGTCGCGGGGGCGGACCTGATGGAAGTCGCGCCGGGCCACGACCCCAGTGAGGGAACGCAGCGACTCGCGGCGTACCTCCTCGTGACCCTCCTCGAACGACAGTTCGCAGAATGACATTCGAAACCACCAACCCCGCGACGGGCGAACGTATCGACACCTACGAACCACACGATGACGGGTCCGTCGACGCCGCCCTCTCGGCGGCCGACAGCGCGGCCGAGACGTGGCGGTCCCGCTCGGCCGAGGCCCGGCAAGAACTGGCTGCGGAACTGGCCACGGTCCTCCGGGACCGGACCAAACGCTACGCACGACTGATGGCCGAGGAGATGGGGAAGCCCGTCGACCAAGGCGTCGGCGAAATCGAGAAGTGCGCGTGGCTGTGTGACCACTACGCTGAGAACGCGGCCGCGTACCTCCACGACGAGCGTATCGGGAGCGATCCGGGTGCGGAGACGTACATCGCCTATGAGCCGCTGGGTGCCGTGCTGGGAGTGATGCCGTGGAACTTCCCGTTCTGGCAGGTGTTCCGGTTCGCCGTCCCCGCGGTGACCGCCGGCAACACCGCGCTGTTGAAACACTCGCCGACGACGTTCGGCTGTGCTGCCGCCATCGAGTCGGCGTTCCGGGATGCCGGCTACCCCGATGCCGTTTTCCAGTCGTTGCGAATCGAGGCCGAGCGCGTCGCGGACGTCGTCGCGGACGACCGCATCCGGGCCGTCACGCTGACCGGCAGCACGCGGGCGGGCCGGGCCGTCGCGGAGACGGCCGGCCGGAACATCACGAAGACCGTGCTGGAACTCGGCGGGAGCGACCCGTACGTGGTTCTCGACGACGCCGATCTCGACGCCGCGGTCAACACCGCCGTCACAGCACGCACACAAAACGGCGGGCAGTCGTGTATCGCCGCCAAGCGCCTGCTCGTCCACACGGCCGTCTACGATGAGTTCCTCGACCGCTTCGTCGACCGCATGGAGGCGCAGACTGTCGGCGACCCGACCAGCCCGGAGACGGATATCGGGCCACAGGCGCGGGCGGACCTGCGCTCGGAACTACACGAGCAGGTCGAGGCCAGTGTCGCGGCCGGCGCAACCTGTCGCTGCGGCGGCGACCCGATCGACGGGGACGGGTTCTACTACCCGCCGACGGTCCTGACCGATGCCCCGGCGGATTGCCCGGCACGGACCGAGGAACTGTTCGGCCCCGTCGCGACCGTCATCGAGGTCGCGGACGAGGCGGCGGCCGTAGCAGTTGCGAACGAGACAGACTACGGACTCAGCGCGTCGGTGTGGACCGAGGACCGAAAGCGGGGTCGCCACGTCGCGGAGCGCATCGACGCCGGTGCGGCCTTCGTGAACGAGATGTCCAAGTCCGACCCCCGGCTGCCCTTTGGCGGCGTCAAGGATTCCGGCTACGGCCTCGAACTGTCCCGCCACGGCATCAGGGAGTTCACCAACGCGAAGACCTACTGGATAGAATGAGCCACGACTTCAACCCAGAGATGTACGACCGACACGAACAGGCCATCGCGGCGGCGACAAGCGATCGACAGTTCCCGCTGTGGATAGACGGGCGCGGCCGGCCGACAGCGGCAACACGCTCACGACGCGCGACCCCGCGGTCGACGCGCCGATCACGACCGTTCCCCGCGGGGGCGCGTCCGAAATCGACGCAGCCGTCGACGCCGCTCGCGGGGCGTTCGAGGGCGAGTGGGGCGCGCTGGATCACACCGAGCGCGCCGACCGACTGCTCGCATGGGCTGCCGAACTCCGCGACCACGCGGACGAACTGGCGCGACTGGAGTCGCTCGACACTGGGAAACCGGAGGCGTTCGCGGCCGCGGAAATCGACGAGGGCATCGGGTACATCGAGTACTATGCCTACCTCCTGCACGGCGACACCGACGACCGGGTCCCTGTCGGGGAGGACACCCACGCCTACAACCGGGCCGAACCCTACGGCGTCGCCGGTCTCGTTGTCCCATGGAACTATCCCGTGTTACTGACCAGTTGGAGGCTTGGCCCGGTGCTGGCGGCCGGGAACGCCGTCGTGTTGAAGCCTGCGGAGTCGACCCCGCTGACGACAACCCGGCTGGCCCAACTGGCGGCGGGCATCCTCCCCGACGGTGCGCTGAACGTCGTCCACGGGCTCGGCGACGAGGCCGGGGCAGCGCTGACGAGCCACCCCGGCGTCGACAAGCTCTCGTTCACCGGGGAGGACTCAACCGGGGAGCTGGTGATGGGGGCCGCGGCGGAAAACATCACGCCGGTGACGCTCGAACTCGGCGGGAAGTCGCCCTTTGTCGTCTTCCCCGACGCCGACGTAGAGGCGGCGGCCGCGACGGCCGCCGAGGGGATCTTCTACAACGTCGGGCAGTCCTGTGACGCACTCTCTCGGACGCTGGTCCACGAGGACATCCACGCGGAGTTCCTCGACCACTTCCTCGACGCGGCCGCCGAGTGGAGCGTCGGCGACCCTCTCGACGAAGGGACAACAGTCGGGCCGCTATCGTCGGAACAGCAGTACGAGAAGGTGCGCGACTACGTCGAAATCGGCCGAGACGGCGGCGCGGACCTCGTCCAAGGGGGCGCGGGCCTCGACGGGCCAGGTTGGTTCCACGAACCGACCATCTTTGACGGCGTCGACAACGACAGCCGGCTCGCACAGGAGGAGGTGTTCGGCCCCGTCGCGGCCGTTATCGAGTTCGGCGACTACGCCGAGGCCATCGCGTTGGCAAACGACGTGGACTACGGGCTGGCCGCCGCCGTGGCGACGACGGACCTCTCGCTGGCCCACCGGGCCGCCGCCGACATCAAGGCCGGGACGGTCTGGGTCAACGACTACGCACGGTTCGCTCCAGGACTCGCCTTTGGCGGGTACAAGCGTTCGGGCATCGGCCGCGAGTGCGGCGCCGAGGCGTTGGACGAGTACCGCCAGACCAAGACCGTCGCGATAAACCTCAACTGACGCGGCCCCGTGACAGCAGGTCGGCGAACTCGTCGAGGTAGGCGTCGTAGGTCGACAGTACCGACTCGACGGGGTCGGGACTTGCCATGTCGGCGCCGGCGCCGCGCCGCAGTTCCAGCGGGTACTCCCGGAAGCCGCTCCGGAGGAACTCATAGTAGCGGTCGACGGCTGGTTCGCCCTCGCTCAGGATGCCGCCGACCTGACGTATCCAGAAGCAGGTGTTATCGCTGCTCTTATATCAAGACGGAATACTGTACACGCGGTTCAAACTGACTGAACAGTAGTCAGTGACTCGTACTGGCTATTTCGGGCGATACTGGACATGAATGGATGGGCGCCGACTGGAGTGGGACTCTCGCAGTGTGTGTTATGCGCAGGGAAGACTGCCCGTCACTCAATTGTCTCTAAGCCAGTAATCTCAAATCGTGTCCCACCGATCGAGCTTTCAGTCACACGAATGTCCCATCCATGAGCCTCAACGACCCGCTTGGCGATGTTGAGTCCGATCCCAGTGCCTGATTCAGAGCTCGAATACCCCGGCTTAAACACCTTCTCACGCTCCTCAGCAGGAATCCCAGGCCCATCATCTTCGATATAGAACCCGGCACTGTCACTGGAAATCTTGCCAACGACGACAGTAACATCCAAGCCAGCGTGGTCAATTGCGTTCCTGAACAGGTTTTCCAAGAGGTGCTGGAATTGATCCACGTCTGCTCTGATCAGCATCTGTCCATCGCCCTCACAATCGCAATACATCTCAGCCTCATCAATGGGATCAGCTGCAATATTCCATGCAGCCTCAGCAGCAGTTTCAATCGCAACTGGTTCCTGTGATCCAATCTCCCGTTGCTTACGAGTCAGCCACAGAAGGTCCTCGATAATACGCTCCATTCGGTCAGTCGCTGTTTCGATCACGTCAAGATGCTCGGTTGTACACTCCTCCTGAACGAGGTCCAGGCGGCCGCTGATCACGTTTAGCGGGTTCCGTAAATCATGGCTAACAGTGGCAGCAAACTGCTCTAGCTGTTCTTTTTGATCCTCTAGCTCTCGTTCACGCTTGTTGCGTTCGGAGATATTGCGGCCAGTGCCAACGAGTCCTCTTAGATTGCCGTCTTGATCTGTTAAGCGGCCGACAGTGAATTCATACGGAATCCGCTTGCCGTCTCCAGTAAGCAAGTCTGCTTCGACGGTTGTTTGCCCCGTAGTGAGTGCCTCCTTAATTGCGCTGGCAACTGCATCCTGTTCGTCTGCCGGAAAGAAGGTGACCGCATCAGGGTTCGTACTCTGTTCTTTGTTATCTCCGGCCACCGTCGTGAACTGTTCATTACAGCGCTGAATACGGCCCTCAGGATCGAGAACATAGAAGATGTCCGCAAGCGAGTCAAGTGCTTGGTCGATGAAGGTCCGCTCTGCACGCAGCTCATCACGAATCTTCAGCGAATGCACGGCATGGGAGATGTTGTCCCCAAGTTCACTGAGCAGCGCCTGCTCGCTCTCACAAAAGGCAAACGAGCGAGACGAGTACACACTCAGAAGACCGTACAACGTGCCATCGTATTCTAGTGGAACCGCGGCACAACTTTTGTACCCCCGCTCAAGTGCTTCGTCCCGCCAAGCCTCGAATTCCGGGTCGTTTCGAATGTTCTGTGAGGCAGCGATACGTCGCTCCCGGATAGCCGTACCTGCGGGCCCCTGTCCAGTAGGTGAATCGTCAGCAGTGACAGTAATGTTCTCTAAGTACGACTCTTCAACGCCGGCATAGGCGCAGGGCTCAATCCGATCTGTGGTGGGATCACGCTCGCCAATCCACGCAAAAAGGTAGGGATCGGACTCGCTAATGATTTCACAGACGCGGGTTTTAATTTCTGCAATCGAGTCCGCTCGGATGAGTGCCTGATCGACACTGCTTGCGAGGGTACGAACCCGCTCAAGTTCGGCAGCTTGCTGGCTAGTACGATACTGGTCAACGGCATTTTCGATGCGATTTGCCAGTAATTCGTATCGCTCTGTGCCGTGGCCTTTTCGAAGGTAATCGGTTGCGCCTGCAGCAATGGCATCGCTTGCGACTGCTTCATTCCCTTCCCCAGTAAACAGAATAAACGGTACATCAGGATACTTCTCGCGGACGGCTTCAAGCAGTTCAATACCGTCCTGCCCAGGCATCCGGTAATCGCTGACGATGCAATCAACGTCACTTGCTGCGAGTCGTTCTAACGCTTCAGTACCGCTTGTCTCAGTTATAACATTGAAATCGCTAAACCGCTGCTCAAGAAGTTCGGCTGCCACATCCAAGAAATCTGGTTCATCATCAACGTGGAGGACAGTAATACGCGACATCTCGGACACAATATCGAATCTACTTAATTTCGTATCATAAAGTTGCTGACCCAAGTATCAAAAGAGATACTCTTAGGAGCCTGTCATAGAATCCAACTCATAGCTTCTCACAGCCCGGACCGTTTCCTCGCTCGTAGTTGGTGATTGCAACAACGAGCCGGAGGCAGAGCGCAACGAACACTTCTGTTCGTGCGTGGACGCGGCCTCGGGCGCGGACGTGCCCGAGGCCGCAGTCCTTGACCGCGTCGTTGGTTCGTTCGACGCCTGTCCGGTTGTTGTACGTCTCGTCCAAGATAGATTGTTTCAGCTGAACGTCCTTGCTGTGTTCCTCAATGCGGTCTTCAACTCTGTACTCGATGTCCAGCGGGTCATCGGTGTTTCGCGGGTTGTACGGAGCGACTGGTACGACTCCTGCGGCCAGCAGGTGGTCGTGCCAGTCAAGAATATCGTAGGCGCTGTCTCCAAGCATCCAGATCGGTGTATCGACGGCGAGCGCGTCACATGTGACGCGCATCGCAGTCTCCTGATTCGCTTGCTTGGCTTGTGTGAATTCCGCTGCTATCGGGATCTTTGCACCAGCGCTCTTGGGAAGTAGATTGTTGATTGCGAGAGCTGCGGCTGAAAGTCGAAGGGGGCAAGGGCACCGCGCTAATGGGTGAGGAATCTTTTGTGGGGTCGGTTCGATGTGCTGGCAATGGGACGCGAGCGACGCAAAGAGATCAAGCGTCACATCTCAGAGGAGAAGCTCGACGAGCTTCTCCGCGATGCCGAAGACAAACACAGGATTCGGCGTCTCGGGTTCGTGAAGAATCTCTACCAAGGCGAGATTGCGGAAGCTGCCGACCGGGAAGCTCGGTCGGCAGCGACGTGGGCATCATCAAGTACGCCCACGACACCGACAGCACGATGGTCGGCAGTCTTGACCTCGAATCTGAGTACGAGCGGCTCAAACGCGAGCAGCGAGCGTTGAGCCGCAAACAGGAAGACTCGCAGAACTGGCACGAGCAACGCCGCCGCATGGCCCGCATCCACGCCCACATCGTACGGAAGCGTCGAGACTTCCTGCACAAGTTGTCGGCGTACTACGCTCGGGAGTACGACCTCGTAGCGGTGGAAGACCTCGACGTTCACGGGATGATGCAACTGCCGTTGAACAGTCGGAACCGAGCGTCGGCGTCGTGGCGGACGTTCATCGACTTCCTCGAATACAAGTGCGACCGAGAGGGCACACATTTCGTGAAAGTCGAATCTGAAGGCACGACCCAAGAGTGTGCCAAGTGCGGTGTCGAGGTTGAGAAGGAGTTGTGGGTGCGCGAGCATTCCTGCCCGACCTGTGGGTTCGAGACTGACCGTGACGAGAACGCCGCGTACAACGTGCTTCAACGTGGTCTTCAGGAGCTAGGTTTGGGACACGCCGAAGTGACGCCTGCGGAGACTGCACTCCCTACGTCCACGACTGGTGGGTCGTCCAACATCGTGGACGCAAAGTGCGTCGTTGAAACAGGAAGCCCCACCCTCAAGGAGCGAACGGCGGTAGCCGTGAGCGAGTAGGGTGGGGTAGTTCACTCTTGGTGTAGCGTTACCGGTCAGTTGATTTAACTCGCTGGTACGTATTGAGCCGACCGCTACGATCGACGATGATCTGTCCTTCCTCTTCGAGCTTCCGGAGTTTGTTATAGATCTGATGATCGGGGAAATCTAGCTCTTCTCGGAGGTCTTCGATTGTTTTCGGGGCGTCCAACGAGACGAGTAGCGCGTTCTCGAGACAGTACGAGACGAGCCGGTCCGTGATTGGCGCGACAATATTGTGTCGCTCGTCGAGGACATCGAGCGTATCGAGCACAGCAAACGAGAAGAATTGGCCAGTGCGATCTTCCTGGGTCTTGATCTCTCGGAAGATGCTCTCCCAGTCGAGGTCGGCTTGTCTGGCGATCAGTGCGGCATCTTCGAGATCGCCTTCGCGTTCCGTAATCGATTTGAACACGAAGATATCGGTCAGCGAGAGCAGATGTACGTGAAGATCGCCGTACTCGAATGATTGGTCGCACCGCTCGATCATCGCCGGCGTCAACTGGAGCTGGCCGGCGACCGCCTCCACGAAAATATCCCAGCGCGGAAACCCTTCCTTCTCCAGCACAATACTGGGATCAAGCTGGTTGTATGCCGCTTCCAAGTCACTACGCTCCTCGTATCCCAGGTCCTGAAGCGCTTCGGCGATTGCAAAGAACGTCTGTCCGTCCTCAACGACGATGTCGACGTCTTTCGTCGAATCTTTCAACCCACGCAGAATGAGGTTGCCGCCTCCGAGAAGATACACGTCGACAGGCGTCTCCAGGTGGTCGCTAAGCTCTTCGAGCCCCCGTCGAAGGCTATCTTCCGGATGTTGGCCGCGCGGATAGACCCCATAATCGTTCGCGAGATCGATGAATTCCTCCCACGGGAGAAAGAGCTCATCGTGGTGGACCTCCCGCTGGTCGATGTATGCAAAGAGATCTGCCCATTTCTCGACGCACTCCCACCTGTTTGCGAGCCGCCACAGGTCGCTGGCGTCGAGGCTCGCGCGGTGGGTCAGATAGAATACGCCAGCCATCGCCATCTGTTTCTTGTTCTCAGCGACGGTCACCGCATGGATCAGAACCTCCTCGAGTCCCAGCGACCGATCACCTTGATAGACGTAGGTCTTCGCTGGGTGATAGTCAACACCGTAGCGAGTGAACGCCGAGAACGCAGTCGGCGTCCCATCGACGGTGTCCTTGCTCGTTGCGACCAGTCGGTCGCCGTTCGCGCGATATTCGGTTTCGAACGGTGTCGTTCGGGTTCTCGCTTCGAGGAACGACCGAAGCGTGTCATCGGTGATAGCATACCCGTCGTCCGTGTGTGCGATCGCACCCGTCTCCTGGATCTCGTTCAAATGCTTGTAGAGCGTGGACTTGGCGAAGCCCTGTGTTTGTAACTCCGAAATCGTCTTCGGACCGTCGAGCAGCGCACCCAAGATGTCCTCTTTCGTCCCTATCAGCACGTTCTCGAGTGCGTAGCGGTCGAGGAGCTCGGCAAGCAGTGATGCTTCGTATGTGGGGGCCAGTTGGACGCCGTCAGTTCGGTCTACAAGATGGGCGTTTTCGAGGTCGCCAACAACCTCCGACGTCCAGCTCTGACTGTTATCGATTGCATCGGCTAATTCGCCAACAGAGTAGGACTGATCCCGCAAACAGTCGATTACCCGTAGCTCCGCTTCTCTCATATATTCCAATTCCACCGATGTGTTTATAACCATATCGGTGGGGATGGAATACAGATACCGGACGCTCAGTGTGGGTCGTCAAATGGTGAGGCGTTTGCACAAACGTATTTCGGAGAGACAATTCGATCTGCGAGTCAAACTACTCGAGAGGTGACGTGAACAGGCGCCGATACTCATCGAGCCACTCGATCTCGTGGTACGTCACGTCATTCTGAATGTCGTATTCAATCGGGAGTGGATCCGAACGCTGGGCTGTGAACCGTCTCGGGGTCAAGCCCCGAGGCTTCCCGTTTCAACGACACGACTTGCAGGAACCGACGAAGACTGACCTCCATCGGTTTCCACAGCGGTCGCAGTCTCCACGGGCGTGACTTCGGCCTGTCCCAAACCTAACTCCTGAAGCCCACGAGAAAGAATGTTGTACGACGCATTCGCGTCCCTGTCCGCCTCAAACCCACAACTCGGACAACTGTGTTCCCGAACCCACAACGGCTTCTCCGTCTCAACACCACACTCCGCACACTCCTTGGTCGTCCCCGCAGGGTTCACTTGGACGACGTGCGTGCCGTACAGGTCGCCCTTGTACTCCAGCATCTCGATGAATCCGCGCCACGCGGCGTCCTGCTTGTTCCGTGAATTTCCGTCGCTTTGGAGCATCCCCGCGACGTTCAAATCCTCCACAAGCACGGCGTCATACGTCTTGACGAGCCACGTCGTGAGCTTGTGCTGGAAGTCCTCGACCTTCCGTTTGATTCGACGCTTGACCTTGGCGACCTCACGGCGTTGTTTCTCCCAGTTGTTACTCCCGTGTTCTTTCTGGGAGAGATTGCGTTGTTCCCGACGTAGGCGTTCGTACTCGTCGGAAAGGTCGAGCCAGCCTACGCTGTTGCCATCGCTCGTGTACATGTAGTTGTTGATGCCGAGGTCGATGCCAACGCAACCCTCTGCATCCAAGTCGTCTACGTCGGGTTTCTCGAGGAGTGGAGTGTCTTCGACTTCGAGGCCGAACGTGACGTACCACTCACCAGTCGTCTCCTTTTTCAACGTGACTTCTTTGATAGTGGCGTTATCGGGGATTTCGTGGTGGTAGCGAATGGGGATGTCACCGATTTTGGAGAGCCAGAGCGTTGCAGTCCGACCACTCGTGTTTTTGAGTTCGAAACCAGACTGCGAGTACGTCATACTCTGATACTCTCGCGGTGACTTCCACTTGAGCCACCCAACCTTGTGCCCGTTCTGCTTCTTCTCGGAGAGGGTTGAGAGGTTGTCGTAGAAGCGTTCGACGGTTTTCTGCAGCGCTTTCGAGTGGACTTCGGAGAATACGAGCCATTCGTCTTTCCACTCGGTGAGGCGTTTCTGGTGTTGGTACGCCGAACCGATGTTGTCTTCGTCGGTGTCGAGGGCGTTGTATTCGTAGCGGGTGTGGTTGTAAGCTTGGCGGTGGATGTCAATGTGGCGTTGCACTTCCGCAGTCACGCCTGTTCGGTCAGGATAGGCGCGGAAGCGGTAGTCATACCACATCGCTGTACGTGATTATCGCTGTGTTGGTACTTGATTGTTAGTGTCGCGGAGTGTCAGATTCAGCCCCGGGGCATTCGCCTCGATAGCCTGTAAATAGTTTCTGTGGGTCCAACCGAGAACACCGGTCAGCGTCCGGCTAGCGACGACAGCCGATATTAGAGCAATAAACGTCGTGTGCAACCGCTTGTTGAAGTGTGACTGCCGTGCCTGTGGGTAACACACCCTGACTAATTTTAATACAATTGCCACGATATTCCAGCCTGACGTCCGATACACCCCTCAAACCGAGAGAGTTCAACACGATGATCATCACTCGCCTCACCCCGCGGCGTGCTCGTTCTCGCTTAGCCGCGAGTCCCGTGTTCGGCGAGTGCCTACAAGATCAGCGTGCGAAGAGCCCGGGCGCAAACCGCCGGATCCACGTCGACTTCGAATACGAGAGTTCGACGCACTCCGGCGACGGCCGGACACTCTCACCCGCATAACTCGGCCCCCATACGGACTACCCGTCACGGGTCGGGGAACACGGGATTGCCGCCTGCCTGTGCCCAGTACTCGCTCAGGACACAGACTGATGCGAGTGCGGGATGCCAGGCTCGCGGCTGATTGGTTTCCGTTCGTTTCGATACAGGAGCGAGCGGACTCCGTCCGCGCTGAGCGTACGGAAGTCGTTAGCCAACAACTCCGCAGCGAGAGCTGCGGCTACGTCGAGCCCCGGAGTCTCCGCTGGCGAGGGACGCCGGACTTTGAATCCGGAGGTCGCCGGTTCGATTCCGGCCGGGGCGACTGCATGCCGACGTGGTGTAATCCGGCGAGCATACGGTCCTGTCACGGCCGTGATCCGGGTTCAAATCCCGGCGTCGGCGTGGATGTGTGGCGTGGCCACGTGGGGATACCCATCGAGGTAGGCAGCGCGTTGGTGCGATCAGCTGGATCGTTCCCACGATGCTGGGCCCAGCAGGGTCTGCAACCTACATGAGCCGGTGTGGTATTCCCGGGAGCACCCGAAGTACGCCCCCGCGATGAGACGCGCAACCACGACTACTCGGTCGCGGTTGCGCAGTTGGAAAATCGTACAGATAGATAATCAGCTGCCGAACGCTCGGCAGTCCCGTGAGCCGATGGTCCAGCGGACGATGATCTGTGCCTTGGGCGCACAGGACCGAGGTTCGAATCCGCGTCGGCTCACTGTGCCGTGACTGGGTATTGGGGAACCCAGCGGTCTGCTATGCCGTGGCCGTCTGCTATCGGTCTCCCGGTTCGAATCCGGGTCGCGGCGTCATGACAACGAATGTCTGCCCTGCCTGCGAGGAGGAAGCGTTCCGTCACGTCCCGCTCGGTGAAACAACGTCCATCGACACGATTGGAAGCGTGGAAATCTGTGTCACCGAGGACGGTGCATACTTCCACGGAACGAGGTGACCGCCATCCATCCACTGGCGGACGATCCGTTCCAGACGAGGGCAACCCGCTCCAGTGGAGTAGCGGCCAAACTCACGGCGCTCTCACGGTCGGGCCCCCGGTTCGAGTCCGGGCTGGAGCATTCTCCAACAGTCCGAGACCTCTCACTTCCAGCCGACGGGACTGAGGGACGGACAGCTGTGGAGAACTGAGAGATGCCCATGAGTGAGTTCCGAATTGTGTGCTGCGGGATGGGATAATGGCAGTCCACGGGGCTCATATCCCCGAGATCCAGGTTCGACTCCTGGTCCCGCAATAGAGGACAACAATGGGGCTATTCGATACAGTCGAACTCTACGACGACGTCCACCTACCGGAGTACCCCGACGGGCTTGCTCCTGCCGAGGACGTCGACTGGCAGACGAAAGGCATCGATCGACCGACTATGACCACATTTCGGATTACGGCGGCCGGTCGGCTCCTCGAAGAGGAGTGGCACACCGAAGCGGTCCCGCCGGAAGACCGGCCATACGCGAGCCGTGACGACGTCGGCGAGGAAGATCTCCTCTACATGGCCGGCTGTCGGAACCGAGTCCACGACGGCTGGATCGAACGAGACGATTACCACGGCCGTTTTAAGCTCAAACACTCCTTCGAGGATCTCGATACACTCGTCACGTATCAAGTGACGTTCACGCACGGGCAACTCGAGGGCTTCGAACGCCTGCGATAATCCGTGGGTGTCCACCGCACCTCAGCGCTTGATTTCGTCCCTACCGCGCTCCCGGAGTCTCCGTTGGCGAGAGACGCCACCTCTTCAAGGTGGAGGCCAGGGGTTCGATTCCCCTCGGGAGCACTCGGGGAGACTGGCCCTGACAGCGTTTTTCCGTGGCTGACATAGCGGGCAGCCACGGATCCGTGACGCCGTCACGGTCGGCTTTCCCCAAGCGTGTGGTCGTCCAGGTGGTGCGTTTCTTCGCCCGCAAAGCACACCAACGGGAGTCATAGCCCGTCGCACCACCGGTTGCCCGATCGCACGTGGCGACCGTCGAGTCGGAGCGTTGCTTCGCCAGGTACTCGCAGGTTCAAATCCTGTCGGTGGCGCAGTCCATCGAGAACATCCCGGACAAAGAGCGTACGAGAGGACGCTCGACACCGGTTCCGCTCTGACAGTTTTCCGGTCGCCGTGTCGCCAGTGGCCGTCGATCTGGAGCGCTACGTCGATGGCACATTACGGGTTCGAATCCCGTCGTTCGCTCCAGAAATTGTCCGGCCACTCGTGTTCCCGTAGCTCAGTTAGGACAGAGCACCGGCCTTCGAAGCCGGGTGTCGCACGTTCGAATCGTGCCGGGAACGTCCAGCCGAGCGATGCGAGGCTGGTTCGGGACGTTTTGCTCCCGAGACTCGTTGCTCACAGAGCGTGTGGGCAGCCACGATCGGAGTCGCCTGTTGCGGCTCCGGGTGAGAGTATGGAATTCAACACGCCAAAGCAAACGGTCGCGGAGGCAACGCGGACCACCAACTACGAAGGTGGGGAAGCGTTCGAGCCTGCCGACCCCCGACTCGCACTGTACAAGCGCACGATCAACCAGCTGCTGGAGGGCTCGTTCTACGAGACCGATGACGAACAGCTCGCTGCTGTCGTTCGCCAGTTCGATGCCGCCGCAAACGAGGACCCGGAGTTCGTCCTGAAGCTCGCTGCGTACGCGCGTCAGGAACTCTACCTGCGGGACATCCCCCAGGTCCTGCTCGTGCTGGCAGCCAACGACGACCGGTTCAAGGACGACTCCCCTGAGTCGCTCATCCGTGAATGGGCACCAGCGATCATCCAGCGGATGGACGAGACGGCGACCGCCCTCGCTGTCCACGACCAGCTGTTCGGCGGGACTGCGCCGTGGCCGCTTCGACGCGGGATCGAGGATGCGCTGGTGGAGATGGCCGACGCCTACACGCTGGGCAAGTACGAGCTGTCGCGGCGCGAGGTGACGCTGCACGACGTCTTCAACCGCGTCCACCCCACGCCCGTCGACGCCGAGCAGGAAGCGCTCTTCGAGCGGTTCATGCGTGGTGGCCTTGACGACTATCCCGACGTCGACCCGTTGCCGGCGCCGAAAACGTGGGAGACGGTTATCTCCGAGCGCGGCAACACCCAAGCCGCCTGGGAACTGCTCATCGAGGACGACGAGTACACGCTGCCCATCTTCGCGTCGATCCGGAACCTCCGGAATATGCTCGAAGCCGGCGTGCCGGAGGACACCGTCGTAGATCACCTCGACCTGGAGGCCGTCCGACACGCGCCGCTGTACCCGTTCCGGTACTACCAGGCCTACACCGCGCTGCAAGACGCGGATGTCCAGGCACCGACGGTCGAGCAGTGGCTCGAAGACGCAATTGATGTCGCGGTCGAGACGGTGCCTGGCGGATTCGGCGATACCTTTGTCGCGGTCGACCTGTCAGGGTCGATGGATCAGCCGCTGTCCGCGAACAGCACGCTCCGACTGAAGGAGATCGGTGCGTTGTTCGGTGCGATCCTGGCCGACCAGGGTGCTGACGTCGGCGGGTTCGGCGACGACTTCCAGACCGTTCCGATGCACGTCGACACGCCAGTCCTGCAGCGCCATGCGGCGGTGTTGGCGATCGACGAGGACGTCGGGAACTCGACGAACGGCTGGAAGGCGATCAAGCACCTCCACGACCGAGGGGATGCTGTTGAACGCATCGTCGTCTTCACCGATATGCAGATCTGGGACAACACGCCGTTCACGGCCCGCGATTCCCAGACGGTCAAAGACACGTTCGATGCGTATCGGGACGCGGTGTCTTCGGACACCGCGCTGTATCTCGTCGATCTCGCGGCCTACGGCGACCTGGTGACGCCAGAAGGCTACGAGAACGTCTACAACATCTCGGGGTGGTCGGAGAACGTCCTCTCGTTCATCGAACACGCCGAGAAGCCGAAGCAGATTATCGATGAGATCGAGGCGTTCGAGCCGACCTAGCCCTGTCCGTATTTTTGTTTGAAGATGCGCGAGTGGTGGAGTTCGGAAACACGCGGTCGTGCCACGACTGAGACGGGCGTTCGAATCGTCCCTCGCGCACTCGGAGTACAGTTGTCGAACATCTGGCCCGTGAGACGCGCCTCAACGGAGATGATAATATGGCAGTATCCAATACCACCGACCCAGAATCGACGACAATTGCCGTCGTGACGATTCGAATCCCCTGCGGCGCGGATGGGGACCTCGTCACTGACGCTGAGAAGCGTCTCTCGCGGCCCGAAACTATCGATGACGTCACGATTGACGAATTGGATAGTATCGAGCCACAGCTGTCGGCCACACTCATCACCGTCGAAATTACGGTCCGGTGGGCTACGGCGACTGGCGAGGAGGAAGTCAGAGACAGACTGGCTGGTGTCTCGGGACTTGAGTCAGTCAGACGGATTGCATAGGCCGTTCAGAACGGCATAGCCGAAAGTGTAGTAATCTATTTGACTGTTACCATGATATTGGTAATTATTAGATGTACGAACCGTTTGATGAGACTGCTGCTAGAGTGTTGCTCGCAGTCAATCCTGGAGATTCAATCCGAACGGTAGCCCAACATCTCCACACCCCCTACGAAACGGTTCGACAAGCAGTCAATCAACTAGAGGATGCAGGGTATCTTCGATATGATGACGGACTGTTCGTGACCGACGATCGCGTCCGGAAGGCGGCACGAGACCTGCTGGCCACGGGTGCCGCCGTGAATCCACCGTCAATCGAAGAGGCGTACGTACTCCCACAGTTCGGTGACTGGCCCTTCGCCTTTACACAGGTGGACGCCGTCTACGTGTGGACCCAAGGGGGCTATCAGGTTGGTCGCGAGCCCGGAGACTACCCGCTCTTTCTTGCCGTCCTTGAGAAGGACATCGACGCCTGGCAGCGTTTTTTTCGAACGGTTTGGAATCCCGACAGGATTTGAGCGTCGACCGGAGGACTCGTTTGAAGGTCCTCTCCAAGTCGTCCATAACGAGCGTTCGGTGCTCAACCCCGACCACGTCGAAGGATACCCAGTCATCTCTCGGCACGAGACGATAGCGTTCATGCGGGAGCATTATGCGACGTTTCAGTCGGCACTTGCTATGCTCGATCGTATGTACGACGATCTCGATCTCGACGTTTCCTACCGTGAGTCAGAGAGAGAGAATAGTCGTGAGTTTCACAGCACCAATTGAGTTATCGACCCCCGCTACGGTGAGGTTTCTTTGATTGCCACCGGTTTGACATCGACAGCGCCCCCAGTTGCTATTTGTGAATAGTTTACTATTCATACTCTTCAGCCCGTGACGGGACGAAATCTGATTAACCAACAAATCTATGCCGATGCGGTCTTTGTTGGTTAACACGAGGCGACCGCTGATGTCCTACGAGCCACCGACGCCGCCGGCGGAACTCCCGACAGACCTCGTCAATACGCTCAACGAGTCCTCTTCGGAGCAGCTCCAGTACGTTGCCCGCTACGCTGAAGAGCTAGCTGAGCACAAAGCTCGCGAGGCACGTCTCGAAGAGGACTCAGATGAAAGCGAAATCGAAGAACGTCCCGACGATCTGCCGGACGATGTCCCGGCGAAGGCCACGATCACGATCAAGGAGATTAACGACAACCGCTACTACTACTGGCAGTGGAGAGAGGGGGACAAGGTCACGTCCAAATATAAAGGGCCAGTCAATCCGGACGAATGAGGGGGTCAATACATCCGATTATCGATTTCCCACACCCCGTGTGCTATTTGATTTTGGTGCACTTGGAAAAGTGGTGACTACACACCCCTCGTCAAGAGTGAAAACAGTAGGAACGAGAAAGAATTTTAGATTAGATTAAGCCGTTAATAGTCGATAAAGCCGTTTTTAGGCACGAACAGTCGAACAGGGTTCCACAGTTGAAGCATAGTTTTTCTATTTGAGACAGACCACACCCCTGATCACGAGTGTATCCACTGATAGGTTCTCATCACACACCCCGTGTGCAGAGTGTAAATGTGCCGTATTCCGACGATAGAGAGTTATTAGGCTGGTTTTGTATATTGAGTATGGCCTACAATCCGTGGGATGACACAGACGTACTGGACTCCGTGTAAGAGATGAATTGAGTAACAAGTCGAGCGGGAACACCCCGTGTGCAAAATGAAATTCGAACGGTGAACATCAAGAGAACCGGAGACTGAACCGATTTTCACTTCGATGACGGGGGGATGGTCGACCCTGCGTTTACACTTCGATGACGGGGGGTGTCAGACGTGTGGCTTGCACTTCGATGATGGGGGGTGGAACAACTAAGTCCAATCACAGATACGCAAATTCATATGAGGGCCGCCGATTTTGCGTTACACATCGATGACGGGGGGTCTTCCACCAGATGTACTTCGGTGATGGTTCTTACTGACGAGCCGTGAAATAGCTGAATTCACGGGAAATATTGTATACAACGGGCGAATAAACATCGACGGGGGTTAATCTTTTTAGTGTTCCGGCGTACAGCAGACATATGGCCGGTAGTGATCAAGAAGGGGCGGATCAATCCACCCTTGATGAAGGAACTAGTTCTACATCGGATGGACAGCAGTTAGAATCCGCCCGTGAGGATGCTGCCGGAGACTCAAGTCAAAATCACGAATCGACTGAAGAGAGCCCTCAGCGGTCGATTCGTGATATGCTCGATGATGAGGGGGAGGCATCAGTTTTCGTCAACCGGGACCTCGTCGAGCCTGACACGATTATCGACGAGGAGCGAATCGTCGGCCGTGACGACCAGCTCGAGTCCGTCGTCTCGTTTTTGAAACCGACTCTCCAAGGAAATCGGCCGCCGAATATGCTGCTGTACGGTCCCGCAGGGACAGGTAAGTCACTCATCATCGGGGCCGTCACGCAACAGATCATCGAACTCTGTCAATCCAAAGGCGAACGGTTCGGCGTTATCGATATCAACTGCCAACCAATCAATACGCTCGATCAGGCCGTCTACGAACTCGTCCAAACTGTCGCCCAGGACGCATTCGTTCTAGTTTAGTGGCGGTCAAAGCCGAACTCACCTCGTTCAACCTGCTCACGTAACCGATCTCTGTGTGGATTTGGATTTCGTGATGCCCACAGCAACAGCTCGTCCAAATCCGGCAGTTC
>NZ_QXIK01000013.1:0-91583 GCF_003666065.1 Haloarcula sp. Atlit-7R
GAACTGCCGGATTTGGACGAGCTGTTGCTGTGGGCATCACGAAATCCAAATCCACACAGAGATCGGTTACGTGAGCAGGTTGAACGAGGTGAGTTCGGCTTTGACCGCCACTAAACTAGAACGAATGTGACCATTGGTTAGGATTCCGTAGTCGGCGCTCCCGACCCCGTTCATGTACGTTTCCAGCTGCTCTACGTCATCAAGACCGAGGTCGTGGGAAGGCCGCTTCGTCTCACAGACTATGACCGGGAACGGTGGGTCACTATCATCGTAACACAGCACGTCCTTCCGCTCGTCTTCGAAGTTGACGTGACCCTCTCCGACCGTGCGCGACCAACCGAGTGCATCGGTGAATAGGTGGTCAACCAGACTGTACCGGAAATCGAACTCGCTCCCTTCCTGTCTGACCTCTTCGTGGATAGTAACAAAAGCCTCGTGGAGGTCTTTGAGCGCAGTAGCCGACATTACCCCTGCCTTGTCCGTCATATGTGTTAAATACCACCGGAAGGACTGACGGCGCGCTTATCGAGTTCGCCCCCGATTTGCCGTCCGTGGGCTTTTGACCTATCCCGAGGAAGGTCAGATATGTCGTTCAGCATGACGTGGAACAATCTTTTCGATAATGTGGAGGAATTACCCTCTGATGCAACACTCCTCACGCCGCTGTCTCGCAAGCCGTTCCGGGTGACCGATACACAGGAACATCGTATCCTCATCTCCTTCCGCGATGATGACGGAACAGTCCCACTTCAGCGCGAGCAGTTCGAGACGCTGTTCCAGCGGGTCGAAGACAGTCGGCAGGGGTTCGACCTCGACCGTCTCCCTCCCGATGCCGAACCATACGCGACAGTAATGAGTCTGCATCCACGGTTCGAGTTGGACGACCAAGAGGGAACGCTGAGCGAAACTGAAATGCCGACGAGTTCCCCGTTGGTTGACGCCCACGAGGTAGACACCGAGAAGGGCAAGCGCGAAGAGCCGGACATCCCCGTCTATGCTGACACGCTCCTGTTGATTGACGCACTGGAACGCCACGACCCGACCGACCTCGAAGGAATGGAGACGCCCGCGCTGGTGAACCTCTACACGCTCCTCTCTGACGTGCAACGGAACGCCAATGACCTGCGCCAAGACGTGCGGAGCGTTCTCCTCGACCGTCTCCACCACGACCAGCCAGTCTCGGGACAGTACGGGTCGGTCCAGCGCACGTCTCGGCGGAATCGTTCGCTAAGAGATGAAGAGGAAGTGCTGGAGATACTGGACGAGGAGGGTATTGACCGCGAGCGTGTGACCAGTGTAGACTCCAGCAAGGTCGATGAAGCCCTTGAGGTCACAGAACTCGCTGAGTCGGACGTATACGAGATTGAAGAGAGTGAATACGTACGCAAGGCCGAGGTTGACGAAGACGAGAAAGAGTCTCGACTCCAAGGGTTGAAAGATAGGTTGGCGGCAACAGACGAAGATACCGACGAGCTTCAGCAGGAAATCGAGGAACTGGAACAGCGGATTGACGACCTGACCAGTTTCGACTCCGCGTCAACGTTCCACACGAAGTCAGGGGGTTGAGCCGTAGGCAGTGTTTTGATTCAGACAATCTGCCCGGCCCGCCTTATCCCTTTTTTACATTCTCGGATGATAGGGATAACCATGCTGTGAATTCAGTCTATGCTGAAATCAAATCCGTCATTGGACTGGGGGGTTTTCGTGTTAAGTCCACTTTTTTGACTTGTCTACTTAGTGTCTACACATCTTCAGTCACGTTGGACTACTGTACTCTACTCGAAGATTGCGCGGAATGGCGCACCAAGGAGAGCCGTCCCACCAACCAGTATCAATGCAAACAACATAGGATTTGCAATTGCAAAGTCAGTCCACCAAGGAACAAGCCCCTTCTCAAAGTTACCGTTCATAATGGCAATGTAGGAGTTGTATGCCAGGAGGGACGCTATTATCAAGCACACTGCCGTCACCGCCTTACGAATGTCGCTCATTTTTATAGTTTTGATTGAAACGATTATTGAAACACCGAACAAGCAGACCAACGGGGTTACCTTACTCTAACTTCCGTAGAGTCGAACCTAATTTTCGGAAGATGGTTTCGGCTCGCCGGTCTGCACCTACATCAGAGGGCCATTCTTTCTCACTCCAGACAGGGACATAGACTCCTGAAGCCAGTATTTGGTTGGTGTACCCATCGTCAATGGACCCATGTAGTTTCTCGATTTTCATTTTCTCTGCCGCCTCATCCACTATTGAAACTCCTTTGAGATTTCTCTCAGAGTTACCACCACTGAATTCCTGACTCTCCACATCTTCTGTGAGTTCATTGAGGGCTTGAGCGAGTGGGGAATCCCCTTCGAACTCACCATCCTCTGGTGCGCCGAATCGGAACACAGAGATGTGGTCTCGACTGTCGTAGAAGTCCTTCATCATCTCCTGTGGGAAGTCGTAGAAGTCGTAGTTCCCGGCGACTTCAACCTCAGTTCGTTCACCGATGTAGTTTGGAATCCAGTGCTTCACTAAGCCCTGTTCGGACTCATATGCGAACATTCCGTTCTGGAAGTAGAATACTCGGGGTTGAACGACTTCCTCACTGCGTCGTTCCGTCAGTTCATCACCATCCCGCACGGTTTGACTATCTTCTTTGTCAGAAATGTAGTAGAAGTAGCAGAAAGAGAATTCATCATGGTCGGTACTGAGATAGGGATTCGACCCTTTTTCCTCCAGTTCTACGGGGTCTTCCCCTTCAACAACCACCCGTTCACTTCGCACTCGGAATGTATCATCAATCGCAGTGTGAAGTTCTTCAGGGTCTGGTCGCTCGTTTTCAGGAAGGTCAATCTTACCGAATCGGAATCTTGCTGTTTCAGACATGAATTCCACCTGCAATTTCGATAGGGATATACTTAAACGAATCGCCACCGGAGTGAAAGTGAAGTACGGACTCTCAGGCCTAAATGGTCCAATATTCATCCTAATCTGATTTCTGGATGGGTTTCGACTCCGGCAGAATTAGGTTCTTTCTACTCGCATATCATGGTTGATAGATTCGGAAAGTGTCAGGTAATCTTATCTCGCTCCTTCTCGAACTTGGGTGCGTCTTGGTTCTACGCGGTCCTTCTGACGGTCCACCCGGTTGTTGTTTGTCGCTCTGTCGTAATGACTCTCCAGAAAATCGTGAGTCTGTCCCCCTATCTGTAGTCGCTGCTTCGGTTTGTCCTGCACCCCTCAGTGATATGGCCCCGCCGGAGCGTATACGGGCTTATCGAGTCCAGACATTTCCTAACGGTGCTACTGAGAGATTAGTCGGTATCCATCTCGAAGGCTTCGGCTCGTAGTTCTCGCTTTTCACCCGGTGTTCGGGCGTCGTAGTGCTTTTCGAGCGTCTTCGTGCTGACGTTCATCCGGTCGGAGAGTAGTTCCTTGCTGTGACCGTCGTTCAACCATGCAGTAATCGCACTCCGTCGAAGCGCGTGCGGTGGAACCGATGAGGGACACCGCTGGGCCTGTTCCATCGTCGTGGCTTCGCACGTCTCTATGTCTCGACCGTGTGGGCAATCCTCAGAGTAGTGACAGGGTCGAGTGAGTGCGTTGATGTTCGCACGGAGATTAGAACCTACCGGACGGCCATACGAAGTGGTCAACAACGGCTCACGTCCGTAGTCGTCCGTCACGTTGTCTCTGTGCATCTCTACGTAGTCGTCCAGAACCTCAGAGACCCAACCGTGGATGTTCACTTCCCGCTCAGCTTTCCCTTTGTTCTTTAGCGGCGTGCCCTTCTCGGGGCGATGGTAGACTTCGACGTACTGTTCATCGGAGTGGTAGTCTCCGAGGTCGAGAGTTCGGACTGTTCCGAGACGGAAGCCGGTGTCCCACAAAAGGGCAAAGAGAGCGTGCCGCAGGGTAGCGTACTCGAACTTTTCCAGATACTCCAGAACCGCCTCGGCAGTCTCCGGGTCAATCTTGTCGTCACGGATGTCATCGTCGGGGTTCGGGAGAATCATGTTCTCCGCCACGTCGGAGCCCACGACTTCCATGCTTTCCAGCCACCGGACGAAGACACGGAGCGCACAGAGATTGTTGTAGAGCGTGACCTCGTTAATACCGCCGTTCTCGCGGCGGTGAATCTTGAAGTCGTGGATGTGGAAGCCGTCAAGATTTGAGATGTCGCCAAGACCGGATTCGTTCGACCACTCTACGAACCGTTTGAGCGCGTACTTGTGGTTCCGGTGGGTGGACTCTGAAACCTCGGGCTTGCGTTCTTTGAGATACCGTTCAACAGCGCGTTCGGGGGTCATGTTTCGACTCATTGGAGTTCCGAACCGCGCCCTGAAAGGGTCGAACGTGGAGGGGTGGTAGACGCATGAAGTGGTAATTGTTGAGGTGGTTAGTCCACCTCCACCGTGACTGTGGAAGGTCATGCGGTGCGGTCGGAACGGCCGAGAGCGGCAGCGAGAGGCCGTGACGCGGCGGTTCGAATCCGCCCCAACCCATCCGTTCGCTTCACACTTTTGACCGAGACCAGTCCTCTCGAAGCAGGTCCTGCCACAGCGACGTCCACGTGAATCCCAACCTGCCGCCGCACAGACTGTCGGATATCCGCCGGCGATAGTAACTCACACCGACGAGCGGAGCGTACCCGACCCCTTTTACCGCTCGGTAAACTATAGAGGATATGACCAGCAGCGAGTCCCACGCGTCGGCCGACGGCCCCGTCGCCGGGGAGACGGTTCGCCACGGGACGAGCGTGAATTCGAACCGCGCGTTCCCGACGGAGGGGTATCCGCACAACCTCGACCCGTTCGTCCTGTTCGAGCAGTTCTACATCGACCCCGACGAGGGGTTCCCGATGCACCCACACCGCGGCTTCGAGATCGTCTCGTACATGATTGAGGGCGGCATGGAACATGAGGACTCTCTCGGGGTCACGAACACCGCATACGAGAACGACGCGATGCGAATCACGACCGGGAGCGGGATACGCCACTCCGAGTTCCCCGCGGACGGGCGGGCCTGTACGGGCCTCCAGCTCTGGGTGAACCTGCCGCGGGCGCAGAAGGAGGTCGACCCGGACTACGTCGACGCGAGGGCCGAGGAGCTGCCGACGGCCCAGCGGGACGGCGCGACGGTCACGACGGTCGTCGGCGACGGCTCGCCCATCGGTCTCCAGACGCCGATGGAGTACCTGGACGTGACCGTCGCCGGCGCGTGGACGTGGTCGGTGCCCGACGAGTGGGCCGGGTTCGTCTACGGCGTCGACGGCAGCGGGACGGTCGAGGGACGGCCCCTCGCCGCCGGTGACATCCTGCCGGTCACTGACGCGCGGTCGGTGACGCTGCGGAGCGACGAGTCGCTCCGGGCCGTCGCCGTCTCGGGCCGCCCGCACGGGGAGCCGATTCGACAGCGTGGTCCGTTCGTCCTGTGAGAGCCGCCGTGGTGACTCGCTGACGGCCGAGAGCGGGTGTCCGTTCGAGGCTGGATATGTTTTACCAAATGGTAAAACTCTTTTGCGGGCGACCCCTGCCGTGACATATGGCAGATGTTGCAGTTGTCGGCGGTGGTCCCGCCGGTCTGAGTGCGGCACAGTACGCTGCAAAAAACGACCTCGAAACGATCGCCTTCGATACGGACGAGTCGTGGATGCACAAAGCGCACCTGTTCAATTACCCCGCCGTCCGGTCCATTAGCGGCGAGGAGTTCCTCACCATCGCCCGCGGGCAGGCCCGCGACCGGGGTGCGACGCTCCACGAGACGGAGGTCACCGGCATCGGGCAGACCGACGACGGGTTCGTCCTGACGACGGACGAGGACGAGTACACCGCGGAGTACGTTGTCCTGGCGACCGGCGGCGACCGGAGCCTCGCCGAGGACCTCGGCTGTGCGTTCACCGACGAGGACGTCGTCGACGTGACCGTCGACATGGAAACGTCCGTCGAGAACGTCTACGCGACCGGTGCGATGGGCCGAGCGGAGAAGTGGCAAGCGGTCATCGCAGCCGGTGACGGCGCGGCCGCCGTCCTCGACATTCTCTCGAAAGAGAAAGGCGAGTACTACCACGACTTCGATATGCCGTCAGACGTGCCGGAACTCTAATGATGCAGTCAGATTCGGCTCCCACAATGAATGCCGCTACTATCCCAAATCGCACTGTTGGAAACGCTCGCGTGCCGTCGGTGGTGAGCGCCTGATGACACCCGAACTTAACGTCGTGTTGCTCGTTGTCGGTCGTGTCCTCTTCGGCGGCCTCCTCGCCTTTACTGGCCTGAGTCACTTCACGCAGACCGAACAGATGGCCGGTTACGCCGAGTACAAGGGGCTCCCAGCGCCGCGACTCTCCGTCCTCGCGTCAGGTGGGCTCCTCATCCTCGGTGGGCTCGGTGTAACCGTGGGCGTCTTCCCAGTCGTCGCGGCGGTCTGTCTCGCCGCGTTCCTCATCGTCTCGGCGGTCGCGATGCACGACTTCTGGGCCGTGCCCGACGAGGACCGACAGGACGAACTGAACAGTTTCCTGAAGAACGTGACACTCGCGGGCGGGGCACTCGTCGTCGCCGCGTCAGCAACCGGAACATGGGCGCTCAGCGTCGGCATCAGCCCTCTCTGACGCTGGCTGTTCGGCCCAATCTACTGAGACGGGTACAGTGAGTCGAGAATGAAGTCGTTGACGGCCCGCTTGGCTTCGTCGGGTGCGTCCTCGTGGCCGAGCGCGATCCGTCGGCCGCGGGCCGCGTGAATCACGTCCGTGATGAGCTGGCCCATCAAGTCAGCATCGACATCGCGAAACGCGCCCTGCTCAACTCCGTCTTCGATGACAGTCGAGATGCTTTCTCGAAGGCGGTCGTAGTGCTCGTTGAACAGCGCTCGGTGCTCCGCGTCGTTTTGCGCGTAGGCGTACAGTTCGTGGTACACCTTCATCCGGTCCCAGTGCGAGAAGTCCTCAAACTCCGGACCGAACAGACATCGGTCGATGCGGACATCAAGCTCCGTCCGGGGGTCGGTTTCGTCGTCAACCTCGACGCTGCCCTCGTACTGGTCGATAATATACTCCAAAAACGACGAAATCAGGTCGTACTTGCCGTCGAAATGGTAGTGGATCACCTGCCGGGACATCTCCATTTCCTCGCCGATATCCCGGACCCGCAAGTCCTTGTAGCCGTGCTTGCTCAGCGCCCGAAAGGTTGCCTCCATGATGACCTCTCGGGTGTCCTGTGGCGTGCTCTGCCCGTCCGATTCGCTCATGCCCTGTTTTATCGTGGTAGGCACATATCGGTTTCTCCATCCGGCGGGATTGCTGAGCCAGCGTCAGACCGACGCGTGCTCCACCGCACCACCGGGAGTGTCCGCCGCTGCTCACGCACGTTCGACGAACCGAGCGTCGGCGGAGGTGTGGCCCCGGTTGAACGACAGCACCTTCGCCCGGATCACGTCCCCAGCAGACACCGACGACGGCACGTCCTCCGTGAACAGGACGAATCCCTCGACTTTCCCGACGGCGACGCGGTCGCCGGAGTGGTGGTCGCTGAATTCGCTGATGCCAAACTCGTAGGTCTCACCGATCTCTACAGGTGGTTCTCGCTCCTGTGCGGCCTCGTGAGCGCGTTTCGATGCGCTGCTCTCTGAGCGACGGGTGATCGCGAACGCCAGCACGAGGCCCACAGCGAGGGCCACCCCGCCGGCGACGAGCCAGGTCGGTTCCATGCCAAGCGTTGCAGGACGGACGGATTAATACCTTTCAGACTCCGGCGACAGCGTTACAGTCCGAGACGGTCCAGGATTCCGCCGCTGGAATCAGAGTCCCCGCTCTCTGAGTCCCACTCTGTTGGTAGCTCTGCCGCGAGCGAGGCGACCTCGTCGTCGCTGAATCGTGGGTCCGCCGTCGCGTCGTCGAGCCAGTCCGCCCACTCCTCAGCCGTCATCTGCCCCTGTGAATCGACCTCCCACTGGTCGACCAGCGCCTCCCGGTCACGGAACGGGATGTCCATGCCGCTGTCGCCCCAGTATAGCGGGGAGAGCGCGAACTCGTGGGTATCGTCCTCCAGCCAGACGAGCCGGTAGGGGTAGTCATTGTAGCAGAACACGTCGTCCGCCGAGACGACGTCGCCGTTGGGGAGCTCCAGGGTCCGGGCCATCACGCTCACATAGGAGCTACCGACGTTTCAGCGTTGTGCGCGAACCGACACCGCTACGTGATCGGGTCGCACAGCGCCCACTCGTCCGCCTCTGGGTCGAGGTTCGATGGTTCCGCGCCGCGGGCTGTCACGATGCCAGCGTGGTAGTACATCGCCTTCAGTTGGAACACGGTGGGTGAGTGATAGACGCTGCCGTCGGTCAGCTCTGCGCGGCGGAGGTCCCCGTCGCCGGTCAGCACCCGCTGGCGGACCGCCTCGTCGCCGCGGAGGAACAGTTCGACGGTGAACTCCGGGTGGAGCGCGTGGAGGTACTCGACGAACTCGACGAGCGTCGGGGCCTCGTAACCATCTCGATGGCAGGCATAGAGCCCGTCAACCAGGAGTTCCGTGGCGGGGTAGTCGGAGACGACGCGGCGAACAAGCTGCCCCCACTGTGGGGCGATATCGATGAAGCGCCGGCGGGACCGCTGCCAGTCCTCGAACCGCTGTAGAGCGGCGTCGATGTCGCCGACCGTCCGGAGCGCGAACCTGACCACCTCCCGCCCCAGCGGTGTCAGCGTGAGTGTGCCCTGACCGGTCTCGATCAGATTCAGAAACGCCGCTCCGGCGATAGCCCCGTCGACGGCACCGACGACGTGGGACGCAAGCAGGTCCCGTGTGTCATCGTCGTGGTAGACCGTCAACGGCACCGCGATGTAGTTCTTCGGATGGTTGAGTCCGAAGTTCTGATCGGCGACACCCTGGGCACTGGCCTGAAACCGGACCGCCGAAGCGGCATCCATCGACCCGTGGCCGACCACGCGTGGCCGTTCCAGAACCGCGACTGAGCCGCCGGATCTGACGCCCAGCACACCGACGTTTAGCTCGCGGGCCATCGTCCGGGCGGCGGTTGAGATACCGCTCTGAGGCGCAGCCAGGAAGGCCACGTTGGCCTCGTTGAGCCGGTCGTGTGCCTGCACGACCCCGCGCTCGGCGTCGACGGCACCGTCACCGGTGTAGCCCTTCGCCTCGACGGCGATGAGCGGCGGCCGATCACCGAGTCGGTCGACGGACAGCAGGTCCGTCGAGAGCGTCTGTACGCCAACGAGGTCGGGATAGCCGGTCCCGACCCGGACGTGGTTGAACGGCGCGAGCGTCGCCTGTACGGACGCCTCGATAGGTGTGTCGTCCAGCCAGCGCTGCTGTGCGAACTGCGTGTCCGCGACGACGTAGGCGTCCTCGCGGTCGGTAAATAGCCTCTCTTTCGTCCGGGCGAGTACCTGTGGCTCGGAGAGTCCCGACGCCGCTGTGGCCATAGACGGCGTTCGCACAGGGCGGACATGAGTGTTCTGTCCCCGTTCGAAGCCCCTGTTCTGGGTCTCACCGGCAGTACTGTTATCATCTGATACGATAAGGGGATGATATGACTGTCCCACTTCCAGACAGCGTGCAGGACCGGTTCTGGGCGCGGCATTCGAATCCCAAGAGCGGCTGGTCGCGTGTGCCGACCGGCGCTGTCATCGTGTACGCCGTGTATCAACGGGACTGGCGGCTCCTGGCTGCGGCCTTCCTGTGGACGCTGGTCAACCCAGTCATATTCGCGCCGCCCGAGACTGAGGACGCCTGGATGACCCGTGCTGTGCTGGCAGAGCGGTGGTGGCTCAGGGAGCAGGACAGCGGAACGATGGGCCTCGATTATCCGAACGTCTGTAACACTGCCGGCGCGCTGGCGTCGATTATCGCCCTGTACGCTGCCTGGCGTCGTCGGCCGGTCAGCGCTGCAGTCGCAACGGTTGCGATGGGGGGATTGAAGCTCTGGTGGCTCCGCGAACTCGTCCAGAAGTACGACGCGCGTGAGGGAGAGACCAACGGACATAGGTAGGGTAGTGGCTGCCTGTTCGCGTCCGACAGGGGCCTGCGGATGCGACCGCAAAAGAGGAATGTCTCTGTCGGTCGTCAGTACTGGTGGAGCGGCTGCTGGCGGATCTTGGCTCGCAACTCCCCAATAGAGGGATCGCCGTCGCCGCCGAACTGCTGTGTCACCGAGTGGACCTCCTCGCGGGAGATCTTGACGTTGCCCTGCTCGATAACGTCGGCAGGTCGCTCACGGAGCTCACGAATCGTGCCGACCGCGAGCAGGAACGGAATGGCCCACGCAGAGAGCGTGTTGCCGCGGGTTTCGGGCATGGCCTCGAGCCACGCCTGTGCGTCGTCGAGGTAGCCCTCCGCTCGCTCGGTTACCTGCTCGATGACGGGGACCAGCGAGTCGACGTTGTCCGTGTTGCTCACGTCGCTGTGATCGAGTCCTTGCTCGTGGAGCAACTCCAGCGGGAGGTAGACGTTGTTCTCCTCTTCCATGTCCGTCGCGGCGTCCTTGGCGACGTTGACGAGCTGGAGTAGCAGGGCGAACGACCGGGCGTTTTCCTCCATCTGGGCGATCTGCTCGTCGGTGGCTTCGTGGGAAACCAGTCCGGTCACCAGCGTGCCGACGGTGCCCGCGGCGTACCAGCAGTACTCTTCGAGTTCGTCGAGCGTCTTGATTCGAAGCCCGCCGGCCTCGGCGTAGCGGTCGACGAACATCGCCATCCCATCGACGAGTTCCCGGACCGGCCCGCGGATCGTCCGCGTGGAGTGGTCGTCGAGCGTGTGAAACACGTCGACGATGCGGCCCGCGTTCTCGACGACTTCCCAGTCGGCGTTCGTCGTCGTGGGGATCCACTCTTCGACAGCGTCGTGGAACGACGACACGGTCGTCCCGCTCGATGGTTCGAGCGAGCGGCTGTACGTCTGCAGGAGTTCGGTCTGTACCGCTGGAGGGAGATGACCGGCGTCCTCGATAGTGTCAGCCACACGACAGAGGAGGTAGCCCAGACAGATGTCCCGGGCCATCGGTTCGTTGAGTTCCGAAATTGTGAGACTAAACGTCCGCGACACACGATGGACGGCATCGTAGCACCACTCGATGTCTTCCGAAGACGACCGGTCTGTGTGGTTCTGAGACATTCCCGACATCCGGGGTAGGGCATACGATGATAAAAATGGGACGGCTACGGTGTCAGTCTCGACCCGGTCACGGGTCGGTGTTCCGACAGACTCAGGAGTGTCCGAGCCTAACTCGACGTATGAACGGCACAGCAACGTGGGGGCTGCGACCGTGAACAATCGGGATACAGCAGTGTTGGTGCTGACGGTCGTTGCTGCGATTATCCTCCCGGGACTCGCAAACTGGGGCTTCAGCACACTTGGCTACCCCTGGGTCGGGAGCGCTGTCTGGGCGCTGGGGTACGGCCTCGGCGTCGTCTTCATCTGGTACGAGTGGGTCCGGCCGCTCGATATCACCGGCCCAGAGGGCGTTAGCGGGAGTGAGGACTCAAGCGAGTGACGTGCTGTTCGGCTCCCTGACTACACACTAGCAGTTTTTTTCGCCATGTCTTCTCCCGGAAACACACGTATTGGAAAATTCTCATACAACACCCGTGGTACCCGCCTGACAACATTTATAGCCGTGGTCGGCCCAACGTGAGATATGACAAACGAGGCACTCGGCGAGAGCCGTCCCGGAACGAGGGGACGCGCCGGGTGGACACGCGAGCAGGCGAGTCGGATCGCGCGCACCGACGACACCGTTGCCCCCATCGTCTATCCGCCGGAAACCGAACAGATTCCCGAGGTTCATATCTGGGACACCTGGTTCCTCCGCAACCGCGACGGCACGCTGGCGACAGTCGACGGCTACCGGGTCTGTTTTTCCCTGACGGCTCCGTCCGACTTGCTACCCGGCAAGCGCCACGACGTGGCGACCATCCGCTGTTTCTACTCTGACGACGGTCGCAACTGGCACAACGCTGGCCCGGTGTTCGAGGACGCACTGGGGCAGCGCCAGTGGGCCGGGTCCGCCCTGTATGATGACGACGGCAGCGTCTATCTGTTCTACACTGCGGCCGGCGAGGAGAGGGCCGAAGACCTGACATACACCCAGCGTATTGTCGGTGCAGGTGGCGGCAGCATCGACACGACAGACGGGTTCGAACTCTCGGGTCCGTGGACCCACCACGAACTGCTACAGCCCGACGGCGAACGCTACGAGCGCGAAGACCAGTCCCGCGGGATGATATACACCTTCCGCGACCCGTGGTTCTTCGAGGACCCGGAGACGGGCGAGACGTGGCTCCTGTTCGAGGCGAACACACTAGTTCCGGAGGGGAGCGACGTCTGTGGTGGCGACGACGCGTTACAGGAGTTCAACGGGAGCGTGGGCATCGCCCGCTCGCCGACGGGCGACCCGCTTTCGTGGGAGCTCGAAGACCCCCTGCTGGACGCTGTGGGCGTCAATCAGGAACTCGAACGGCCACACATCGTGTATCGGGACGGCCTGTACTACCTGTTCATCTCCAGTCACCTCCACACGTTCGCGCCGGGACTGGAGGGATTCGACGCGCTGTACGGCTTCGTCGCAGAGAATCTCCACGGTGACTACGTCCCGATGAACGAGTCGGGGCTCGTCGCCACGAACCCCGAAAACGCGCCGTTCCAGTCATACTCGTGGATGGCGTTTCCCCACGACGGCGAGGTGCTTGTCCAGAGCTTCTTCAACTACTACGACTTCGACGGCGAGACGCTGGACGAAATCGCTCATCTGTCCGAATCCGAGCAGATGCGCCGGTTCGGCGGCTCGCTCGGCCCGACGCTCCGGCTCGATGTCGAGGGGAGCCGAACGCGCATCATCGGAACGCTCGGGCACTGGCACATCCCGCTGGACGGCGAGGGACTGCCGCCGACGGACCGGGAACTGATTCGCCGCGGGCAACGGGCCGACGCCGGCACCGGGAGCTACGGCGCGCGGACGGGGTCAGAGTAACCGACACAGCGGCGTTTTCGCGGATACCGCTTACCAGACAGAGTCAAGTTCCCAGACGTCCAGCGACGCGACGGTCGCGCGCCCGCCCTCGGCAGACAGCGAGATACCGGTCGCGTCCTCGCGGGTCGGGTACACGCGGCTGGTCAGGCAGTGCCGTTCGTTGGCGAACACCTCGACGACAGAGCCGTCGACGAAGACGCGCAGCGACAGCGGCGCGTCGTACGGTCGGACCCGCATCGTCTGGGTGTCGCCGGTCGCCTGCGGGTCGGTGCTCGAGGCCGACCGGTCGACGGCGACCTCGCTCTCGTAGGTGTACCGGATTGGCGTCCGCTCCTCGCCGTCCGGCGATTCGAGGACGGACAGCTCGACGGCTTCGGCGTCCTCCAGACGGACCGTGGCGCGAAGCTCGAACGACCGGCTCTCGACCGGCAACGCCTCGGTGTCGACGGGGCCGAGGCGAACGGCGTCGTAGCCGGTGTGCTCGCCCCGTAGCTCGGTGAGTTCCGGGGCCGGCCGCTGGCAGAGGCCGCCGTCGTCGGCCAGGGACAGCTCCCGGGGCAGCGACATCGCGCCCGACCAGCCGGCGTCCCACTGCCCGCTCACGTCCCGGGCCTCGGGGAGCCACCCCCAAGTCAGGATGCGGCCGTCGTCGGTCCACATCGACTGCGGGGCGTAGAAGTCGCCGTGGTCGAGCTTGTCCCGGCGGTCGACCTCGAACTCGCCGTCCGCGTAGGTGCCCAGGAAGTACACCACGTCCTCGTAGTTCGAGATGTGGAGGAGCTGGCGGTCGCCGAAATCCAGCAGTTCCGGGCACTCCCAGACGGTGCCGGCGGTGTCGCGGTCGCCGGTGAGGATCGGGCCCTGATACTCCCAGTCCCGGAGGTCAGCGGACTCGTACAGCAGGGCCGCGCCGCCGCCGCCCTCCATGCCGGCCCCGATGAGCTGATACCAGGTCCCGTCCTCGCGCCAGACGCAGTGGTCCCGGAACTCCCCTTCCCAGTGCTCGGTGCGGAGCACCTCCGGCTCGGCCGGCAGCTCCTCGATGATGGGGTTGTCCGGGTCCTTGTCCCAGGCCGTGAGGTCGTCGTCCGCGGCGGTGGCGATACAGGGGAGCTGGCGCTTGTCCCGACCGCCGGTGTACAGCACGGTCGGGACGCCGCCGTCGTCGACCGCACAGCCCGACCAACAGCCGTCCCGGTCAGGCCCGTCGGGCGAGGGCGTGAGCGCGACCGGACGGTCCTCCCAGTGGACGAGGTCGTCGCTGACCGCGTGGCCCCAGTGGATGGTGTTGTGGAACGGGCCGACGGGGTTGTACTGGTAGAACAGGTGGTAGCGACCGTTCCAGTGGATGAGGCCGTTCGGGTCGTTGAGCCAGTTCGCGGGCGGGGTGACGTGATAGGACGGCCGGCACGGGTCGTCGTCGAGGCGCTTGCGTAACTGCCCAAACGTGTCGGCATCCTTCGGACGGCCAGTCAGCGGATGCCGGTCGTCGGTCGCCAGAAATCTCAGCGCGTTCTCGATGAGCGTCTCGCGGTTGCCCCGACACACGTCGTGGGTCGGCTGGGCGAACGCCACCGAAGAGCCCACCCCGAGCACCTGCCCGTCGCCGGGCTCCCAAGAGATGGCCGCCATCTGTTTGACCACGTCGGTGTCGCCCCGGACCGTGCTGGCGAGGACGTCCCCGGACTGTGGCGCGATGGACTCGTATCGCGCGTACGGAATCGTCACGCCCGGGCCGCGGGTGTGGACGCGCAGGGTGTCGTAGTCCGCGTGGATCGGGTGGTCGGCATACAGGGCCTGCCAGAGGTGGCCGGTCGGCTCGGGGATCTCCTCCCAGCCGGTCGCATCTGGCGCAACCGCCTCGAATCCCAGTGGTTCGACGGCCGAGAGCGCGCTCAGCGTCAGCAGGAGCGAGCCGCCGTCGCGGACGTACGCGGCTAGCGCTGGCGCGTCCGCAAGGGCTCGCCCGTCGAACAGTTCGTCCCGGTGCCACCAGAGGACATCGTACTCGGTGGGTTCGACAGAGGAGAGTGCGCACCGCTCGGCATCGTCGAGTGTCTCCTGACACCAGTCGTAGGCCGACGCCTGCTCGTCCGTACAGGTGTCGGCGTAGAGGCAGCCGATGCGTGGCGAATCTGCCATTGCCCGTTATCCCTGCCTGAAATATAAAAACATTCGGCAATCGTTTTTGAGTGAATGTGCACGATATTGTGTATTGCGGCGTTGCTGTGGGCAGCACCCATCCGGCAGCCCACTGGCTGCCTACAGCGTAGCCTCACCCCGCTCAGCGACAGTGTACAGAGACAGTCAGGGAGGGCTAACAGCCAGAGCAGTAGCTGACAGCGGACTATCGATGAAAAAGCGAGCAGAGCCGGTCAGTGGACGCGAGCGTTGCGGGCCTCGGCCTTCCAGTCGATGACGGTTTCATGACAACTGGGACAGACGAACTCGGTGAGCTTTGTCGTCTGATCGTTGTATGACATCCGCGTGCCACAGTTGGTGCAATCCATTATAATTGTATATATTCTACTATGGGATATAAATTTTCTCCTGCACATGGTCGGCCCGGGCGGGAGACGGCCTGACACGGCTGAATTGTGCTATCTCCTCACATGGATCGGATCAGAAGCTCCCGTCTGTGTCGACAGCGCCACCGCGACACAGTTCTCCAGAGCGAACAGACAATCGACGGGTAGCTGAGAGCGCGTGGCTGGCTGGGACTACGACCCGCCGTGTCCCGTCGGGTCGATTTTCGGGTCGGTGCTACCGTCCTCGATATCCGAGCGGTCGGTCGTGTCAGTCGGCGACAGCGAGCGCTCGTCAGCGGTCGTTATGTCCGGATCCGGCGTCGTCTCAGTCCCGACGAAGCGGTCGTCCACGTCGCCGGGGTCGCCATCGAGTCTGGCTTTCGCCCTCGAAAGCCGCTGTTCCACGGCATCGAGTTCCGCTTCCAGGTGGTCGATGGCGTCCGGATAACAGTCTCTGGCGTCTGCGAGGGCAGTTTCGAACGCCGCTTTTGCCGTCTTGTACTCCGCTAACGCGGCGTCGGGCTGGCTGGCGTCGGCGTACCAGTCCCCTGCCTCCATCGCGTCCGTCGCAACCGCCCGTCGCGCGGTGACGAGGTGCTCCGCGACGGTCCCCCGTCGGTCCCGGACCCGCTCAGGGTCGCCAGCGAACCGGCGTTCATCCGCCCCCCAGTCGAGCTCGAGGACATTTCGGTAGGCTTCGAGCGCCTCGGCCCAGTGTTTGGCGGCAACAGCGGGGTCCTGCGCCGCGACAGCCTCGTTGTCGGCTGCAGCCGCAGTGCGCAGCGGCGACTGTTCGAGGTCATCGATGACTGTTTCGAGTCGGTCACGCTCGGCACGGATGTCGGCAAGTTCTGGAACGCCCTCGGTCGGAAGTGAGAGAATCTCGTCATACTCCGCTCGCGCCACCTCGTAGGCGTCGTACGCCGCCTCGAATTCGCGCCCTCGCCAGCGCTGCTCACCGGTGTCGACTGCCCGTCGAGCGCGGCTGCGACGGACCTCCGCGAGTGTCGCAGTGTGGCGTTCTCGCACCGTGGTAACGCGGTCTTCGAGCGCGTTCGCATCGTCGGACGGCCCGAACTCCGTGGCCGTTTCACCGGCCACGTCAAGGCGGTCCCCGGCTTCCAGCACCGTCGACAGTGCCTGCTCGTAGTCCCCTTGATCGCGCTGTTCTGTTGCTCTCACGAGCATCCGCTTGACCTCGTCCAAGATATTCTCGACGCGAACCCACGCCTGTGACGCATGGGAAAGATACGCGGTCAGGTCGACGATTCCCTGTTTGCCACAGTGAACCCGCCACTCCGTCCCACCACACCGCCGGAGCGTGATCTGACCGTGGCCCAGCGAGTGGTCTCCCGCGACCTGATCGATATCGACGTGTGGGACGGCGAACCGCCTGTCGCCGTCGTCGTTTCCCACTAGCACGATGAGTCGCCTGTCCGTCACGACGCCGATCATGCGGTAGTTGCTGCTCGGCTGCACCGTCTCGCCAGACTCCGACGTACCGAGTTCGACGCCGTGTTTGCGGCTGGTGAGAGCGAACCGTGGGGTCTCGTCGTCGTCGACGGCTGCCAGTGCTGGCTCGTCGTGGAGATAGCCGGTCGAGAAGAGCCCGCCCGGACCGGTGCGGGTGAGGATATCAGGTGGATCCTCCAAATTATTTAATTTGATAATTTTTCCCATTACCGGAGCAAAATACACCTGAAGACTTGAGTTTGACTTATGAATTCTGATACTGGTGTAGTAAATTACTGCAGTCTTCACCTGAATTGCGCTGTCGCGTTCCCGTCAGGCCGCGGCCGTCGATATCCCGCGTATCTCGCCACGCCGTCCGTCAGCCGGCAGACGGCTGTCTGACTTGACTTTAGGTATCATGCTCGCATAGCCGAGCATATGCCACGTACTCGTCTCAGCGGGAGTCCGTCTCAGAAGCGACGGGGTGGTGACCTCGCAACTGACGCGACCGGCCTCGGAATCGACACTGACGTATTCGAACTGCTCTCGACTGGTCGCGGTCACAAAATGGCACAGTCCGAGCCCAGAATCGCACAGTGGCTGGACTGCTGGCGGAATCCCTAGTTGGTCTCGACGAGACGCGCCGCGATCCGCTGTGCGCCGATAGTCGGTGCGATGTCCGGTTCGTCGGCGGCGATGACTTCGATATCGCGGTTCAGTTCCGCACTGAGTCGCTCCTCGAACTCGTCGACGATACCGGGAATGCAGGCCATGCCGCCGGTGATGGCGATTGGCCGGTCCAGTGCTAGCTGGTACACTTTCATGTAGTCGTTTGCCAGCTCCGGCAGGAACGTGTTCGCCAGTTCGTCGACGGCGTCGTCGAGGTACTCGTTGACCGCGTCCATCACAGAGCGCTCGATGGTGAACTCGTGTGAGCCGCCGCCGGGCTGCTGGATGATGTCCGTGAACGGCTCGAAATCGACGAAGTCGGCGTGCTCCTCCTTGTATTCGCGAGCAGTCTGGTTGTCTATGTTGACACGGCCCTGGGTCTCTTCTTCGACGTAGTTGGCGATCATCCGGTCGACCTCGTTCCCGGTCACTGCGCCCGTCGTGAACGGCGAAAGTTGTTCGCCGCGGCGGTACGCAGAGGCTTCGAGGTTCGTCGACCCCATGTTGACAGCGACGAATATCTCGTCGATGGCTTCGAGGTCGTCGCCGAAGGCCGGGATGGAGCCACACAGTGACTCTGGATAGCTCTCGACGAGTTCCAGCCCGATCGAGGAGTTCTCGATGACGTTCTGGAGGTTCTCCAGCCCAGTCGGATTGTCGATGGTCGGAATAGCGTACACGACGCCGCTGTTTGCCGGGATGTCGTGTTCCTCGATGATCGCCTCGAAGAACGTCTTGGTCATCTCGGCCCGGTCGGCGTCCTCTGGCAGTCCCGACCGGAGCATGTACTCGACACGGTCCGGATACTCGCGAGCCGCTTCCTCGCCGTAGAGGATTTTCTCCTCGCCGGTCAGGGCGTCTTCGTACGTCGCCATGCACGTCAGTGTCTTGATGATCCGGTTCTCCGTGCCGTGTTCGCCCGGCAGGGCAATGACAGTCCGGGTACTCCCGAGCTTGACCCCGACCGGAACAGCGGCAGCGCCGCTTGACGACACACCGGCGTCTGATTCGGACCCGGTGTCGTCGTCCGCATCCTCGTCACTCATATACGGTCGTCCTTGTCGACCGCCCGATATATATCCTCTCCCTAGTATTCAGGACTGATAGCTGTCCCCTCGGGTGACTGATACTGCAGCACCCTCGATATCAGGAATGTGATGGAAAGAACTGCTGCTGAAAACGAGCGTTATGTCATCGCGGTGAGCTTCGCGATGTAGACGAGGCTCAGCATGTGGTCGTCGACGCTCAGCTCGTTGTCGTCGTTGGTCGCCGACTCGTCGATGCCGAGCAGATAGTCCGAGAGGTCGTCCTGTACGTCCTCGGTGATCCAGTCGATAGAGCGGTAGTAATCGAGCGCTTCGTCGGCCCCCTGATACCCGGAGTGCATCAGCAGGAACTCCAGCCACTCGAAGACCACGAACTCTGCGGCGTAGGTCTCGGGCAGCGCTTCGAGATAGGGTTTCTCCTGTGCGTCACCACCGAGGAACGGCAGGAGTTCACGGTAGAGCCCGGAACGGAACGAACTCCCCGCAAGCACCTCTTCGTCGGAGTCGTCGAGCCCCATGTCGAGGTCTGTCGGGTCCGGAACGTCCTCGTCGCCCATCCCGTTGCCCCGCTGACGAGCCATCTTCCGTAACTCGTCGAGGTCGTAATCACGCGGGTTGATGGTCATGATACTGACCCTTCAATCTACACAATCATAAATCTTGCACACCGTCAGACGGCCGTCATGCACACGCTCGCGGGCATTTCGGTCTCGTCCGCGTTCCGTCCCCCAGTTGCGAGGTTGATAATCGGGACCACATTTTTATAGTGGCTCGGAGTCGACCTGTGGATACTTGGATGATGAACCGGCAATCAGAAACCGGTCCAGCCCGCTTCTGTGTGACCAACGCGAAAGGCGGGACCGGAAAGACGACAGTTGCTATCAACGTAGCCGGTGCACTGAACGACCGCGGCCGGGACGTCCTCTTTATCGACCTCGACCCACAGGGCAACGCCACGGAAGGCGTCGGTCTCGTTGAGGCGTACGACGCCGACCCGCCGACGCTGTTCGACGCACTGACTGGTGACCCATCGGCGCTGGGTGACCTCATCTGCGAGGGTGAGGAGATGGACGTGATCCCCTCCAGCATCGATATGCTTCAGGCCGAGCACGAACTGACCATCGCCGACCTCATCGCCCGGGTCAACACCCAGGGCGGGGATATCGACCAGGCCGCGCTGGCCTCGTTCGCTATCAACATCACGCCAGAGATGGTTACCGGGTCACACGCGCTCGACACGCTCGACCGGGCGCTGTCGACGCTCGACGCCGAGTACGACTACGTTATCATCGATTGCCCTCCGTTCTACGGGAAGCTGACCGACACCGGTATGTACGCCGCACAGAACGTCCTCATTCCCGCGCTGACTGAAGCGACCTCCGAGCGAGCCATCGAACTGCTGATGGACCAGATGGCCGCGATGGAGCGCCAGACCGACGCGTCGATCAACACGCTCGGCGTCGTCGCCAACCGGGTCGAAACGACATCCGAGGACGAGACGATGCTCGAATGGTTCAACATGGCATTCCCGGACAGTCCCGTCTGGGAGGTCCGCAAGCGGGTCGCGCTCCAGCGCGCGTTCAGCGCCGGCCAATCGATTTTCGCGACAGAGGAATCGTGTGATATGGCGGCTGTCTTCGAGGACATCGCCGCAGAACTCGACAAGCAGTTCGGCTTTACCGACACAGAGGTACCAGCATGAGTGACGACGAACGTATGGACAGAGCGGAGCGCATCCGACAGATGCGCGAGGGGAACAAAGCAGAGACTACCGACGACACCGAGGAGACGGACGATGCCTCCGCGGATGGGTCCAGTGACCACTCCGACGACAGCGGAAACGAGGAGACGCCGGTCAGGGCCGGTGACGCGGAACCGTCGGCCGCCCAGAGCGACGACGCGCCTGAGGAAGCGGCGGCCGATGGACAGACTCCTGACGACAACGGCAGCGACACGAACGCCGACGGCGCAACCACTGCCCAGACCGATACTGACGCGATGGCCGCCGCACAGCGAGCGGCCGAGGCCTCCGCACAGATGACCGGTGAGAACGTCGACGCCGGTGTTACCGACCAGCCGACGGACGACCTTTCGGCCTCGGCCAGCCCGATGCAGGGGCCGACCGGCGTTGAGTTGCCGGACCAGGAACTCATCGAGGAGGCGATGGCGTCGGACAACACCGCCACGACCGAAGGTGGCGCTCGCGCCGCGGCTATCGATGACGACGCGACCCAGACAGAAGAGCTGGTCCGGGTACTCGAGTTCGCGCTCGGTGACGAGTACTACTGTCTCGACATCGACTACGTCGAGGAGATCGTCAAGCGCGAAACGGTCACTCGCGTCCCAAATACCGAGGACTACGTCGAGGGCGTCGTCGACCTCCGGGGCCAGATTACGACGATTCTCAACCCCAAGGTGATGATGGACATCGACAGCGACGGGACCGAGAATCTCATCGTCGTCTTCGACGCAGGCGTGTTCGAGGAACAGGGTGCGATGGGCTGGATCGTCGACGAGGTCCGGCAGGTCGTCCCCGTCGCCGAGTCCGAAGTGAACACCGCCCCGGTCGACGGCGAGTACATCAACGGCGTCGTCGACCGTGACGACGAGGACGAGTTCGTCATCTGGATCGAACCCGACGACGTTCTCGGGAACGCAACCGCGGACGGCGAGGACTGACGCTACTGTTTTCAGCTTGATTGCATCCCCTCATGACGGAATAGCTGCCGGACCGCAGAGAGAGTCCGCCCAGCACAGCGGCTCCGCTTCTCATGTCGGAGATCTTGAATCGGCTACTCACTGACCGACAAGAACGGGGTTCGAGAGATGCGCCGTCAGGACTCGCGCCACTTCTGGCCGCAGTCGACGCAGGTGAACAGCCGAACCTCGTAAGAGCCACCCGGTTTCGGCAGCATCTCGTAGTAGGCCTGGTCGCTGTCGCAGTCGTCCGCCGGACAGGGCTCCTGCATCGTATCGGTAGCGTCCTGCGTCGCGTCGGCCACGGCAGGTGCCCCGTCGTCCCGCTGTGCATCCTGGGTCGCCATCGCCGCTTCTGCTTGCGAGTCCCGGGGTTCCTCGTTTTCACAGGAGCGACACACCCAGGTGTCGCCCTCCGTGTGCATTACCGAGCCACACTCGTCACAGAATTGCATATAACGTCGGAATACACGGGTGTCGGATATATGTGTTAACTTCCGCTCCCCCGTGGGTTTCAGGTACCCGCTCATGCTGACGGCCGTGAAAATCTCGCGTCTTTGAGAGGGGTATCCGGGCCGTTTTCCCGCCCCTTACTCACTGTCCGGCTTCTCGCCGTGGAGGTCCAGTTCTTCGCTGACGAGATCGACCGCGTTCTGGATGGCACCCACCGTCCCGAGATAGCCTGCGCCCACGGTCGTCTTGAGCGCCAGCGCGGCCCCGCCGGTGAGGACAGAGGGGCCGACCTTCGCCACGGCGTCGTCGCCGACCGAGACGAGCCAGCCCGGCACGTTGAACTGGTACTGGGTCAGCCGGGGCTGGAACTCGCCGTGGCCACCCTGTGACCGTTCGACGAGTGTTCCGATGTTGTCAGCGGCGACGCGGGCCTCGCGGATGGCCGCCGCCGCGCTCGCCGGCACGGCCTCGCCGTCGCTGTCGACGACCCGGGCCGCGTCGCCGACCGCGAAGGTGGACTCGCCGAGTCGGAGGTCCGCCCGGACGACGGGCCGGTCGGAATCGAGCGCCGGTGACCCCTCGATACCGCCGGTCCAGACGAACTGGTCCATCGGCAGGTCCGAGCCGTCCGCGAGCGAAATGGCGTCGGCGTCGGCTCCAGCCACGCCGGTCCCGGTCATGACTGTCACGCCGGCGTCGACCAGCGCGTCGTGGACCGCCGACTGAAACGACGGCGGGAACGACGGTGCCACGGCGTCTTCCTGCTCGAGCAAGCGGATCTCGATATCACTGTCCTCGCGCATCTCGGCCAGTTCGCCGGCCACCTGCACGCCCGACAGGCCAGCGCCGCCGACGACCACGCGGTCGCCGTCACTGAGGGTGTGGAACCGCTCGCGGATCGCGCGCGCGTCATCGAGGCGCTTCAGCGGCGTCGCGTGCTCGCGCACGCCCGGGAGGTCATAGAACGCCGTCTGCGCGCCGAGACACACCGCCCCCACGTCGTAGGACAGCGTCTCCGACTCGTCCAGCGTCGCAACGCCGGCATCAGGGTCGACATCGGTGACCGTCGCCTGTCGGATTTCACAGTCCAGAACGGCGTCGAGGTCGACGGTAATTTCCTCGGCCAGCGACGGCCGCCGGACGACCCGGTGGAGTTCGTGCTGAACGAGATGCTCGGACTGTTCGTCGACGACGACCAGCGAGACGCTATCGGGGAGTATCTGTTGGAGCTTTCTGGCGAGCGTGAGCCCGGCGTACCCGGCTCCGAGAACGGCGACACGCATGCCGTTCGCTTGGAGCTAGACGCTGAAAGGCCTGCCTCCATGGGACAGACAGGCGAGCGATCATCGTACCATTTATATTAATGCACCCTTCCGATTAGGCTAGCCTAAAATGGACGACGGTGCCGAGTTACTTGTCGGCGAACTGTTTGCGTCCCTTGCTGAGGAGGGGCGGACAGAGACACGTGAAGCGTTGCTGGAAGTGTACCAAGACAGCGCGGTCCGGGAGCGGGAAGCGCTTTCGCGGACGTTGCTGTCTGAACTACTGGCGCTGTTAGACGCCCGACTCGACCGCGATGCGGAGGTCGAGATACTGGCGAACTCGGTCGGCTCGCTGGTAGAACGGTTTTCAGCTATCGTGCAGTCAATCCCTGCCGCGGTGGTCGTAATCGACGCGGACAGGTCGATTCAGTTCTGGAGCGACGGTGCCGAGCGACTGTTCGGCTGGAACGAGAGTCGGGTGACCGGCCGTTCGTACGCCGAGACGCTTGCGGAGTCGCCGGCGACACTCGACGACCTGCTATCCTCTCTCGTCTCCGGAGAGTCGCTCACCGGCGTTGAATCCTCCCACCGGCACGCCAACGGGTCGACGCTCGACGTGCAGTTGTGGGGAGCGCCGCTCGCCGGCGAGAGTACAGACGGTGCGTCGTTGTTTGTCACCGACATCTCGGAGCAGAAACAACGCGAGCAGCGGCTCATGGTCCTCAACCGCCTGTTTCGGCATAACATCCGTAACGACGTGACCGTCATCCGCGGGCATCTGGACCTGCTCAGCGACGAACGCCAGAGTGAACATATCGATATCATCGCGGACCGTATCGAAGATATCCGTAGTCTGAGCGAGGCCGCACAGCAGATTGAGCAACTGCAACACAGCGACGAGACGGAACGGCGAACCTTCGACCCGAGCGCACTGCTCTGTGACCGGATCGGCCGTCTGCGGACCGAGCAAGCGACCCTTGCCCTTCGGCAAGACGTGCGCGTCACGGGCCGCGTTGTCGGTCACGAACTGCTCCCGTATGCGCTCGACAACGTCCTCGACAACGCAGTGGAACACAACGACGCTGAGACGCCCCGTATCGATGTGACTGCCGAGCCAGCGAGCGGAAGCGACCGCGTCATCTTCCGGATAGCTGACAACGGTCCGGGGCTTCCTGATACGGAGCAGTCGGTCCTCACAACTGGAACAGAGACACCGCTCGCGCACAGCACGGGCACGGGGCTGTGGCTCACGCAGTGGATCGTCCGGGAGTCTGATGGGTCGATCTCGGTTTCGGAGAGCCGGTTCGGCGGGACCGAAGTCGAGATCCGCCTCCGGCGGCCAGTCGACTGACTCAGAACAGCGCCTCGTCCTCGTCGAGAATCTGTGTGGGGCCGCCGACCTCCCAGACGCGGGTGTCGACGCCACAGTCGGCGACCGCCTCTTCGACGCGGCCGACATACTCATCAGTCGTATTGATGTAGACGCTCGCGCCGGTGTCGACGGAGAAGTACACCGGCACGTCCTCGGCATTCCGGAGTTCCCGGACGGCGTTGAATATCTCGATGGTGCGGGGCTGCCAGTACACCCAGCCGGCCGGTCCGGTCATCGTCGCGGCGGCCAGCGAGAGCGAGTCCTTCTCGGCGAGGTCGAAGACGGCGTCGAAATCGCCGTTGTACAGCGCGTCGCGCATATCCGAAATCTGGCCGTGGATGTGGGCCATCCGCGACTCGAACATGTGGCTCTCGGCAGCCTCTTTGTGGGCTTCCTCGGTTTCCTTGTAGGAGGGAACCATCCCGGCGACGATCCGCAGGTCGTCTTCCAGGTCCGTCTCGATGCGCTCGCTCCGGCAGTCTTTGTCGTTCATCCCGGTCCGGAGGTGCGAGAACGCGCCGGTCACGGCACGCGCGGCCGACGAGGACCCGCGGCGCGCGACCGTCGAAATCTCAGGCCGCGTCATGTCGAGGCCTGCCGCCTCGACGAGAGCCATCGCCGCGGCGGCAAAGCCCGACGAGGAGGAGCCAAACCCGATGTTCGTCGGGAAGTTGTTCGCCGACTCGAAGCGGACACCGTGGTCGATGCCGGCGAGGTCGCGGACGTGGTCCACGACGGCGTCGATACGTTCGGCTCCGCGGCCAGTGACCTCCTCGCCGTCGATGACGTACACGTCTTCCTCACGGTCCGGGTCGAAGGCGGCCGTCGTCTTCGAGTGGCTCGGTGCGGTACAGACGGAGATGCTGTCGTGGTACGGCAGTCGCAGTTCCTCGTCGCGCATCCCGTGATACTTGACCAGCCCCTGAATCGGATGTGCCTTCGCGGTCGCTTTCATATCTCACCCTTCCGGGCCGGTCACTTTGCTATTGCGAACCGCCGGCGCCGGCGCGGTCGGCAAACGGCGTCAGTACTCGGGGTTCTCCTCGCGGATGCCCTCGCGCTTGTTGACGAGGCGAGCGAGCGTGAACAGGGCGTCAGAGAGGCGGTTCAGGTAGATGATAGCCGTCTCGTTGACGCCAGCCTCCTCGGCGGCAAAGGAGACGCAGCGGCGCTCGGCGCGGCGACAGACCGCGCGGGCGTGGTGAAGCTTCGCCCCCGGCTCCGACCCGGAGGGGAGGATGAACGATTCGAGCGGGTCCAGCTCCGAATCGGCCTCGTCGATGAGATCTTCGAGCGTCTCGACGTGGGACTCCTGTATCCGCGGGTCGTCCTCCTCTGGGCTGGGGTTGGCGAAGTCGGCCTGAACGATGTGGAGGTGGTTCTGGATGACCCGGAGCTTTTCATCGATATCGTCGTGGCCGGTCGGCCTGACGACACCGACCAGCGCGTTCACCTCGTCGACAGTGCCGTACGCCTCGATACGGCGGCTGTCCTTCGATACCCGCTCCATGTTCCGGAGATCTGTCTGGCCCTGATCGCCGCGACCGGTGTAGATAGTCATAGCTTAATCTGGCACTGCCAGCGTCTTATAGCCGTGGGCGAATCCTTTGGGAGCGTGGGCGGCCGAGCCATGTGCCGACTCTGGGCTCTCAGCCCCGCGCTTAGAGCCGGCGGCGGACCTCAGAGAGCGCAGCCGGAGAGATATCCAGCTGGGCAAACAGCGCCTCACGTTCGTCGTCGTCCCCGTGGCCGGCGACGAAGCCGTTGAGCCGGGCGGCGACCGTCGAATCGACAAACGCGTCGCCGTATGTGTCTTCGAGTTCGTCGGCGACCACTGGCGTCGAGCGGAGTTCGTACTTCTGGTGGTACCCCTCCGCCAGATAGAACCGGTCGAGGGTTTCGATTGCCGTCTCGACGGACTTCCCGGTCTGCGATTCCAGTTCCTCACGCGTCCGCGCTGCGGTTTCGCGCTGCTGGTCGTCGTGGGCTAACACCACACCGCGATACTGGCGCTTCAGGGGCGCGGAGAACGGCGCATGGTTCGCCCAGAACACGTTCAGCAGGCCCTCGTAGCTCACCGTTTCCGGGTCGTACTCGACCTGCACGACCTCTGTGTGGTCGCCCAGCGAGTAGTAGCTGGGCTCCGGCTCGGTTCCACCGGCGTAGCCCACTCGCGTCCTGACCACCCCCGGCATCGCGCCGAAGCGGGCGTCCGGGCCCCAGAAACAGCCCATACCGAACGTCGCTGATGCTGTCGCCGCCGGCCCCGGTGCCTCGGCATCGACAGCCAGTGCTGTGGGATGGGTTGGCTCGTACGCACTCGGAGTCATACTTGAAGACAGGGCTTCGAGCGGTTTGCCTGCTTCGACGCCCCGTGTGGAACCGGGAAATTCAACTGTACCCCCATGGAAACAACTCAGTATGAGCCTCGAACTCGAACACTACTGTCCTGAATGCGAAGAGTACCGCGATTTCTGGAAGGTCGCGAGCACGACGATGCATCTGGGGACCAAGGTCAAGTGGCACTGCCCGGAGTGTGACTACGGGTTCGTCCGCATCGACGGCGAAGTCGACACCGGACAGGCGGCATAGCTCTCCGGAGCGGTATAGAGACCTCTTAGCAGCCGTTTTACACTGTCACCGAGAAGCATCTGTTACCGATGAGCCTCAACCCGGACGGTGCAGGGAGCGCAGCCACCGAGCGACCGCAGGCCCCGCACGAACTGTCGATGACCGTGGTTGAGTACACCAGTGAACCGGACCGGTGCACCGTGTCACCGCGGGGGCTCTCCGGCGTCGCCAAGCTGTCGACGTGGATGACCGTGGATAAGTCGGTCGTCGTCGGTCTCGATGCGATGCGGTGACCGAGAGTTTTTACCGGGGAACCACGGACCTAGAACCGATGAGCATCGAGGTTCTACTGGTAGACGAAGACGTAGACGTTCTGGAAATTGTCGGGACGTTTCTGGGACAGGAAGACGGGTTCGAGATAACGACGGAGGCCGATCCGGAAGCGGCACTGGACCTGGCAACTGACGGTGGTTTCGACGCCGTCGTCAGTGACTACAAGATGCCCCGGCTCGACGGAATCGAGTTGTGCGCCGCGCTCCGCGAAAACGGTGTTGACATTCCGTTCCTGCTGTTCACGGCGCGCGAACACGACGATGTCGCAGATGCCGCCACCGAAAACGGCGTCACTGCCGTGGTCCAGAAAGGAACGGGCACGGAGCAGTACGGCGTGCTCGCCGACCGGATTCGAAACACCATCTAGCGGTCTATCTTTGGCAGTTCCAGCGTGACGACCGCCCCACCGTCCGGACCGCTACCAAAGTTCACTGTGCCGCCGTAGGTTTCGGCTACCCAGACGACCAGCCACAGGCCGAGTCCAGTTCCGTGGCGCAGTTGCGTAATCGGCTCATCACCGGTCACGACATCGAGTTCGTGCTGTGGAATTCCCGGACCGTCGTCGGCGACCGTGATCGAGACGGTTCGCTGGTCTGTCGTCACCTCGATGCGGACCGACGGGTCGTCGCCGGAGTGTTCGAGGCTGTTTTCGATGAGTTCGCCCAGGATTCGATGTAACCGTCCATCGCCCGCTGTCACCGACGTATCCGGAAGGTCTGTTTCGATTCTGCCGGCGTGCGTGTCGCGATATGATGAGACGATATCCGTGACAGCCGCGGACACGTCGACCGGGTCCGTGCCGAACTGGTCGCGGCGAACGGACCGCTCCATGTCTCGTGCCCGCTCGCTCAGTGATGCCATCTCTTCGGCCTTTCGCTGGAGTCTGTCGAGAATGGCGGCGCGCTCGGCGTCGTCGATTCGGTCTTCCAGTGCATCAGCCATGCCAAGGACGACAGTCAGGTCGTTCCGGAGGTTGTGCCGGAGGACGCGGTTGAGCAGTTTCAACCGACGCTCGCGCTCCCGCTGGTCGGTGATATCAGTGTAGATTCCGAATCCACGGACGCTGTCGCCGTCCCGGCTGTACGGCACGCCCCGGAAGAGGAAGTCACGGAACCCCGTCTCGGTCATCAGTCGGAGTTCGGTCTGGAAGGGGTCGCCGTTCGGCTGCTTGCCGTCGAACCGAGGTAGTTCATCGCGACTGGTGTCCGGTGGGCGGAGGAGGTCGGACAGAGGACTGTCGACGGCTGTCTCCTGACCATACCCGAACACGTCGGAAAAGGCAGGGTTGACTGACCTGACGACCGGGTCGCCTGCAACTGTCTCCGTCTCGATGACGGCGTCTGGAAGCGTGTTAAACAGGTACGAGAACCGGTCGCGTTCGTCTTCCAGCTCCGCCCGCGCCTGTTTGAGTTCGGTCAGGTCACGGACGACGCCGACGGTGCCACGGAACTGCTCCGCATCGAGCAGCGACACGTCGATTTCGACCGGCCGCCGCTCCCCGGCGGCCGTCTCAAGTGTCGTTTCGAGTTGGATACCGCCGGTCCCGTCCCGCTGACGGAGGTCGGCGATGCGGCGGGCGAACTCGTCGACAGCATCCTGTTCGAGGACCACGCTCGGATGCTGGCCGAGAAGCGTCGCCCGCTCGTAGCCGAGCCACTCCGCGAGCGGTTCAGTGACCAGCTGGACCCGGCCTTCGTCGTCGAGGACGTACATCATGTCGCGGACGTTCTCGACGACCGACTCGTACCGCAACAGGCTCCGCTCGCGCTCGACGCGGTCGAACGCGGCGGCCGCGTTGGAGGCAAGAATTTCTGCCACGGAGATGTCCGAGTCGGTCAGCTCCATCCCGTCTTGTGCGCCGATGCTCACGGCCCCGTGATCACCCATCGGGAGGTACATCGTTGCCGACAGGGCATCGGAGTCGTAGTTGTCCACCCGGTCGAACTCGTCGATGACCAGCGGGTCGCCGCGCTGGAACGCGTCGCCGGGGAACCCCTCGTCGGCATCGTACACCGGCCGTTCCGGGATCTTATCGCTGGCGGCGGCGGGTCTGAGGGTGTCCGTTGCCTCGTCGTACAGCCGTACGAGCGCGTGGTCGAACCCGAGGTCCGACTGGATCGCTTCGATGACTGTTTCGGCGACCTCCTGCGGCGTCTGTGCCTGCATGAGCGACCGGGTCGTATCAAGCAGTCCGGACAGTGCCTCGTCACGCCGTTTTTGCTCCGTGATGTCCCGGATGACGCCTGCGGTCCCGGCGAACCGTCCGTCGTCGTCGTACAGCAGCGTCATGTGGTCCTGCGCGGGAAACGACCCACCCGACGCCTGCTGAATCGCCAGTTCGAACGTCTCCTCGTCGTCGCGGTCCTCGAATATCATCTCCTGAACGATGGATTCGGCCCGCTCGACGACGCCATCGTTCTTGATGAAACCGGTGTACGAGCCAAGCAGTTCAGACTCGGAGTAGCCCGTGAGGTCGGTCATCGCCTGATTGACGAACTGGAAGTACCCCTCGGAGTCGAGGGCGTACACGCCGTCGTCGACCGCCTCGATGATGTTCTCGTACCGTTCGAGTTCGTCCTCGCGGTGGCGGCGTTGGAGTTCGTGGTTCACCCACTCGACGAGCAGTTTCATGAACGCCTCCTCGCTGTCGGAGAATGACTCCGACCGGGCCTGTTCGTCGCCGAAGCAGAGCGTTCCGTAGGGCTCACCGTCGACTGTGATGAGCCCACCGGCGTAGCACGCGACGCCGCTGTTTCGATACACGTCACCCACGTGCCCATCCTCGGTGGTGGCATCGGTAATTGCGTAGAGGTCGCCGGATTCGAGCACTCGCTGGCAGTACGTGTCTTCAAGCGGCGTCTGTGTCCCGGATTCGAGGGGGGTGTCCCCGGTGACCAGCTGGATTTCGTGGACCCCGTCTTCGATACGGCTCAGGTAGCCAAACGCCATGTCGAGCCGGTCCAGCCCGATTTCGATAACTCGGCCGACAGTTTCGGCCTTGTCGAGTCCGTTCCCGGTTGCAAGCTGTGTCAGCTCCTGCAGCGAGTCGTTGTTGGCACGCAGCATCTGTTCGCGCTCCTTACGCTCCGTGATATCCGTGGCGATGGCGACAAGGCGTGGGGCCTGTGCGTCGCGGTCCTCGATAACGCCGCTCGTCCGGAGCCATCGCGTCTCTCCGTCGACATCGGTACGGAACTCGGCGTCGACCCGCTCGTCGCTCTCGGACACCCGCTCGAACGCCGCTTCGAGCGACTGCCGGTCATCGGGATGGACGCGCTCATAGAACGCGGAGACGGTGCCTTCGAAGGCCGCTGGCGTCGTTCCGAAGAGTTCCGCGGTCGCTTCGTCCCAGACCATCTCGCCGGTGCCCAGATTCCACTCGTAGACGCCGGTATCCGTTCCGTCCAGCGCCAGGTCGAGGCGGCGGTTCGTCTCTTCGAGCGCCCGCTCGCGCTCTTTCCGGTCAGAGATATCCCTGAGAACGCCCGTACAGAACCACTGCCCGTTTCGCTCGAAATCACCGAACGACACCGCAACGGTCAGCTGTTCTCCGGCAGCGGTTACGAGCGGCAGTTCGAGGTAGTCCCAGTCGACGTTCCGGTCGCCGGTCCGGCGGTAGCGGTCCACGCCGTCGAAGTGGGAGCTTCGCAGATGTTCGGGAATCACTTTCGCGAAATCGTCACCGACCAGCGTCTCGCGGTCATAGCCAGTTAGCTCAGCGGCCTCGTCGTTGGCGTACACGACTTCGCTGTCGGCATCGATTGTGACGACGGCGTCGGAGATACTGCCAGCGATGGCGTCAAAGGAGTCAGCGAGTTCCGGTGGGAGCCGGGTCGGCCCGTCATCGAGAGCAGCCGATGAGCGACTCTCGTTGCCCCGGCCCGCTGGTTCGCGCCCCTGCGTCACGATGTCGTACACTCGGTCCGTCAGCGACACGTCGCTGCGAGGGACGTACTCGGTCACATCGAGTCGTGTCGCGCGAGCGGCGACCGAGCCGTCCGGCTCGGCCGTGCAGAGCACGACCGGGAGCGCGTCGTACTGCTCACGTATCGCTGCCAGTGCCTCCAGCCCAGTTTCCCCTCCCGACAGGTGCTGTTCACAGACGACGGCGTCGTAGGCGTGCTCGGCCAGCTCCGACAGTGCGTCCGCCACGCCGGTGACTGACGTGACTGAAGCCGGCGTGCCGGGCATGGCCGTGTCCGCGTCATCGCCAGCAGAGCCTACGTACAACAAATGCGGCATATCGGACATAGCGTTCCGTTGTAAATGCTATACAACGGGGTGGCATATACGCTCGGGCGAGAGTATCAAATGTCGAAACGAGCGGCTACGTGTCGTCAAGCGCCTGCCAGGAGAGCCGCGGGGTCCGGGCCGCAGTCGCCTGGTCGATGCGTTTCGCCGTCGGACGCGACGGTGCGTCGGCCAGTTCGGCGTCCGAGTCACCGGCCACAGCGTTGAACGCGGCCGCGAGCTGGTCCAGCGAGCGCTTGGTTTCGCTCTCCGTGGGCTCGGTCATCAGCGCCTCGTCGACGATTTCGGGCCACTTCGTCGTCGGCGGATGGACGCCGTAATCGAGCATCCGCTTGGCCGCGTCGGCGGCGTCCTGCTCGCCCGCGCTGGCGACAAATTCGTGGTGGAACGGGCCAAAGGGAACGTCGTACTCGATCTGCTCGGCGAGGTAGTTCGCGTTCAGCACAGCTTTCGCGCTGGCGTCGCGGAGTCCCTCGTCGCCCAATCTGGCGATGTACGCGAAGGTCTTGAGCAGTACCGGCCAGTTGCCATAGAAGCCATGCACCTTCCCGACGGAGTTCGACGGCTCGTAGTGTTCGTAGTTCCCGCCGCGCTCTCTGACGTGTGGGTTCGGGAGGAACTGGGCCAGTCCCTCGCGGACGCCGACCGGACCAGCACCGGGGCCACCGCCGCCGTGGGGCGTCGCGAACGTCTTGTGGACGTTGTAGTGCATCACGTCAAAGCCCATGTCGCCGGGGCGAGCGCGCCCCAGCAGCGCGTTGAGGTTCGCGCCGTCGTAGTACAGCAGGCCACCGGCGTCGTGGACGATGTCGGCGATGCGCTCGATGTCGCGCTCGAACAGCCCCAGCGTGTTGGGATTCGTGAGCATCAGCGCGGCGGTATCGTCGCCGACAGCCGCCTCCAGTGCCTCGATGTCGACGCGACCGTCGTCGCCGCTCGGGAGCTCGACGACCTCGTACCCGGCCATCGCCGCTGTCGCGAAGTTCGTGCCGTGTGCCGAGTCCGGGATGACGACCTCCGGGCGCTCGTCGTCGTTGTGTTCGTGGTACGCCTTTGCGATCTGTATTCCGGTGAACTCGCCGGCTGCGCCGGCGGGTGGCTGCAGCGTCACGGCGTCCATGCCACCGATGCGGCCAAGATAGTCCTGCAGGCGATGACACAGTGCCAGCGTCCCCTGGACCGTCGAATCGGGTCGGTCCGGGTGGATGGCAGCATCGGCTCGTCCAGCGACATCCTCTGTAAAGGAGGGGTTGTACTTCATCGTACACGAACCGAGTGGGAACGGCCCGCTCTCGACGCCGTAGTTCATCTGCGAGAGGCGCGTGTAGTGCCGGGCCAGTTCGGGCTCGGCTGGGTCCGGCAGTGAGAGACTGTCTCGCGTCAGGTCATCGGGTAGCGGCGAGTCCTCAACCGCGACCGTCTTGTTCGCTTTCTCCGAGAGCAGCGGCTCGTACAGGTCCTCGCTGTCGTCAGTCCAGCGCGCTTGATCGTATTTCACGCGAGACACCCCCGTGTCGAGCGTGACGCTCGTGGGGCGTGGCTTGTCCCACGGTGGGTCGCCGAACGCAGTGCGGCGAGTGTCATTTCGCCACCTCTCGGAACGCCGCGACGAACTCGTCTGTGGCGTCGGCAGTGGTCTCGGTCGTACACACCTGTACCAGATGGTCATCGACCGCGTGGACCGCGAAGCCCTCTGCTGCGAGATCGGCAACGATGGCGCTTGCGGGCTGGTCCGTACGTGCGAGGAACTCCCGGAAGTGATGGCGGCCGTGAATCGGCGCTTTCACGCCGACGATGTCGTCGAGGCGGTCGGCCAGGTCACGAGCGCGGGTCACACAGTCCTCGGCGAGGTCGACCAGCCCGTCCGGGCCGAGCCACGCGGCGTGCATCGCGGTTCGGAGCGCGACCCACGCCTGGTTCGTACAGATGTTGGAGGTGGCTCGCTCCTTGCGGATGTGCTGCTCTCGTGTCTGGAGTGTCAGCGTGTACGCGCGGCGGTCAGCGGCGTCTTCGCTGGCCCCGACCAGCCGACCGGGGACCTGCCGCAGGTACTCCTCGCGGGTGACAAACATCCCCAGTCCAAAGCCGTAGGCGGTCCCGGTCCCCAGCGACGCGGCGTCGCCGACGACCACGTCTGCCCCGACATCGACCGGGCGCTCAAGCAGGGACAGCGCGAGCGGGTCCGAGCCGAGGCAAAACAGCGCCTCGTGGTCGTGAGCCAGGTCGCCGATTGCGCCGAGCCGTTCCTCGATAACGCCGCGGACCGTCGGCGACTCGGCGTACACCATCGCGGTGTCGTCGCCGAGTTGGTCAGACAGCGCCGGTACGTCGACGGCCCCGTCGGTCATCGGGTAGGACTCGATCGTGAGAGCCGGTCCATCGGCGTAATTCGACAGCACGGCTCGTTTGCTCTCCCGAAGGTGTTCAGGGACCAGAATCCGGTCGCCAGACACCGAGCGGACGCGCTGGGAGAGCGTCGCCGCCTCACCCAGCGCCGTCGCATCGTCGTACATAGAGCAGTTAGCAACGCCCAGCCCCGTGAGTTCCACCAGTATCGACTGGAACTCGAAGAGGGCCTGCAGGAACCCCTGTGCGACCTCGGGCTGATACTGCGTGTAGGAGGTCAAAAACTCAGACCGGCTTGCGAGGTCGTCGACGACGCTCGGGACGTAATGGTCGTAGTGGCCGCGGCCAAGGAACTCGGTAAGGTCGGCGTTGCGGCTCAGGAGGCCGGCGACTTCTCGGCGGGTCGCCCGCTCGCTCCGGGCATTGATGCCGAACTCGCCGTCGAAAGCAACGGACTCGGGAACGTCGAACAGCGATTCGAGGTCGTCGGCCCCGACCGCGTCGAGCATCGCCGCGGTCTCTGCAGCCGTTTGCGGTGCGTACGGACTGCCTGTCGCGTGTGAATCACTATCATTCATTGGAGAACCACCCAGTAGCGCCGGGGTGACATGATACCGACAGCTAGCGACCGTGTCCACATTAGGTTACTCCTTTCACCCCTGCAGGGGACCACTGCCACCGGGTTACTCGATCTGGTCGCGGTACGCGTCGGGTGAGAGCAAGTCGTCGACTTCGCTCTCGTCGACCACTTCGACCTTGAGCATCCAGCCGTCACCGAACGGGTCCTCGTTCAGCAGTTCCGGCTCGTCGCGGAGTCGGTCGTTAACTGCTGTGACGGTGCCGGAGACGGGGGCGTACACGTCGGACACGGCCTTGATCGACTCCACGACGCCGAAGTCCTCGGCGGCGGTCAACTCCGCCCCTTCCTCGGGCAGCTCGACGAACACCACGTCGCCGAGCTCGTCCTGTGCGAACGCCGTGATGCCGACCTCTGCGGTATCGCCGGCGACGCGTACCCATTCGTGTGACTCCAGATATCGCAGGTCGTCGGGAACGTCGAAGCTCATCTATCGAGGAATGGCGTGCTCCTGGTACGTGCTTTCTTCGGTTCACCACGGACGACAACGCGGATAGATGTACCCGGTTCGGCGTACGCCGCCGGGACGTAGGCGAGGGCAATCGGCGCTCCCAGCGTCGGACTCATCGTTCCGCTGGTGATGTGGCCGATTGGCTCTCCGTCAGGCGTCGTCACGTCGTACCCGTGGCGCGGGACACCACGGTCGATGAGTTCGATGCCGATGAGCTTCTCTTTGGGACCGTCCGCGGCAACGCCCTCCAGTGTGTCCCGACCGACGAACTCTGTATCGAGCTTGACCGTCCAGCCGATTCCGGCCTCGTAGGGCGTCCTGGGCTCGTCAACTGGATGGAACTCCTGGCCGGAGAGTAGAAAGCCCATTTCCAAGCGGAGGGTGTCGCGCGCGCCGAGCCCACAGGGCTGGCACTCAAGCGCGCCCCAGACCGCTTCGGCATCGTCTGGCGGACAGAGGATTTCGAAGCCCGGTTCGCCCGTGTATCCCGTCCGGGCAATCAGAGAGTCAACGCCAGCGACAGGCCCGTCAGTCACCTCGAACCGCGACAGGCCAGCGAGCGAAACCTCTGTCTCGGCCGACAGCAGGTCCGGCGCGTCAGGCCCCTGAACGGCGATCATCGCGTACTCCTCGGTCCGGTTCGTCACTGTCGCGTCAAGCCCCCGTTCGTCCCGCTCAGAGAGCCACCGCTCGGTCATCTCCCCGTCGTGACCGGCGTTCGGGATGAACAGGAACTCATCGGCCGCGCCTTCCGGCAGCCGGTAGACGACGGTGTCGTCCAGCATGATCCCATCCTCGTCTGTGATGGCTCCGTACTGGGCCTCACCCGGGTCCAGCACGGTCACGTCGTTGGTGGTCAGCCGCTGTGTCAGCGTTGCCGCGTCCGGCCCGGCCACGGTTATCTGTCCCATGTGCGAAACGTCGAACTTCCCGGCCTCGCTCCGAACTGCCTCGTGTTCCGTGCGAATCGACTCGAACTCGACCGGCATCTCCCACCCGCCGAAATCGGTGAACGAAGCGTCGGCTCGCTGGTGAACCGCAGAGAGCGGTGGTGCCCGCAGTGTCATACGCGGACCTCTCGTACCGTGTGGTCTTACCGTTTGGCCCTCCGCCGCCTGCGGGCTGCTGATAAATCATATACGGCGATATCAAATCGGCAATCGTGGCAGGCACACGGCGAATTGAGAGAGAGAAAACAAGCAGCGTCTTCGTTACTCGTTTCGCGCCTGCGGGAACACGAGTTCAACTCGGGTTCCGTCGCCGTGACCTTCGTCCATCGTCACGGACCCACCGAGTCGTCGGACAAGCCACATGACTGCCCATAGTCCGAGCCCACGGCTGTGTGCCACTGGCCCCTCAGTCTCCGAAGTCAGAACGTCGCGTTCCATATCGGGGATTGCGGAGCCATCGGTGTCGACCTCAACTGTCACCTGTCCCGACGGTGTCTCCTCAGCGGTAAGCTCAATTGTCGGGTCGGTCAGGTCGCTGTATTCCAGCACGTTCTCGACGAGAATCTCCAGTATCAGGTCGATAGCCATCCTGTCGCCTGATACCTCCGCGTCAGTCGGCGCTACCTTAATAGTCACCTCGGAATATTGTTCTGTGAGGTCGCTCTGGACAGCAGTGAGCGCCTGCTGGAGGTGAAATGTCCCACTCCGGAGGTCACGCTCAATAGCCCGGTCGAACGTCCGTACGCGCTCAGCCAGCGAGTCAAGCTCTTCCGAGGCGTTTTCGATTCTGTCGATGTGTCCGCTAGCAGCGTCAACAGTGAAACCAGGCGAATCGAGTTCTTCCTTGAGAAGTCTCGAATTACCCCGTATCACGGTCAGCTTGTTCCGGATGTTGTGCCGGAGAACCCGGCTCATGACCATGAGCCGCTGCTCTCGCTCTTTGTCTTGTGTGATGTCGCGAACGATGCCTCGCAGTTTCGGCGTCCCGTTCCGGACCGTTTTTTCGGCCCGAAGTCGGAACCACCGCTCGGTTTCGGACGCGGTCTGGCGGCGTGCCTCTAGTTCCATCGGTTCGCCGGTCTCACAACAGGCCTTGATGGCGTCGCGAATGGCCGCTCTATCGTCGGGATGGTACTGCTCGATAGCCTCCTCAAGCGTCGGATTGTACTCTGACGTTCCGTAGAGGCGCTTCATTCCAGTCGTTCCCTCTATCGTACCCGTCTCCAGATCGAGTTCCCACCCGCCAATGTCGGCCAACGTTTCGGTCCCGACAAGCCACTCCAGTTGTTCTTCGCGCTGTTTCAATCCCGTGGCGTCGTCCAGACCAACGACGACGCGTTCGACAGTCCCGTCCTCGCCCAGTATCGGCGCGGCATTGCTCGAAAGCCACCGCTCGCTGCCGTCAGCGAGTTCGATCCAGTGCTCGAACCCGAACACCGGTTCGCCCGATTCGAGTACCTGCGTAACCGGGTGTTCTGAGTTGGGGATTGGCGTCCGGTCTTCGTAGTAAATATTCCACTCCGGTTGGGTGTATTGTCTCTGAGTGATCTTCTCGCGTTCGAGACCGAGCAGTTCCTCGGCACGATCGTTAGCCAGCGAAATTCTTCCAGATCGTTCTACGACGACGATGCCGACCGGACTGACCTCGAAGACCCGCTCAATGAGGGCCTGCTTTTTTCGCCGCCGCTTGCGCTGTGTGATATCCTCCGCCAGCCATAGCACGCGCTCCATGTTATCACCGCCGACCGGCGTGACACGAGCCTCGAAGTATCGCTCTCCGTGATCGAGCGATAACTGGTACTCGATATCCTGCTGTTCACCACTTTGTAAAGCATCCTCTATAATCGCGTAGAACTGGTCTGCCTGTGCTGTAGAGAAAATATCCCAGAGATCTGCTCCAAGTAGTGTCTCTGGATCTTTGAAAAACAATGCCCCGTTGTGGGCGTTGTGGATAACATCGACAAAGGCGCCGTCGGCGTCTAGAACAATAGCCGGATCAGAAATAATCTCACAGAGCCCGTTTAGTACGTCTTGGTCGTGAAGGCGTTCTTCACTCATATGTCAATGTCCACGCACTGTTGCTGGCCGACTCCGGACGGAAATGCATACATAGCGTGAGAAAGGTATCATACTAAACTTTGTGCCGTGTCATTCTATATAGCGAGAAAGAGTTTACCGACCGAAGCGGCACGCATAAGCAGACCGGGCAGGGAAGGAGGTGCATGAAGCTGTTCCGTTGGCTATTCGAGCAGAAAGACTCACCACAGCGCGTCGGACTATTCGTCGACGGCCCGAACGTGCTCAGGTCTGAATTCGATGTCGATCTAGATGAGGTCCGGGATATCGCAGCCGAATACGGTCCGCTGGCGGTCACTCGTCTTTACGTCGACCAGAACGCCTCGCCGGGGCTTATTCAGGCCGCCGAGGCCCGCGGCTTCGAGGTTCGAACCACCAGCGGTGACGTCGATGTCCGGCTAGCTGTTGACGCGACAGACGCCGCCGTTGCTGGACAGATCGACGTACTGGCCGTTGCCTCGCGAGACACGGATTTCAAGCCGGCGCTGGAAGTGGCTGCACGGGAAGGGGTCAGAACGGTCGCCATCGCGCCGGGAGAGTATGGCCGCTCTGATGCGTTACGCAACGCGGCTGAGGACGCAGTAACGCTCTAAGGTTCGAATCTCATGACGCCAACTGTTTTTTCCGCCAGTGCTAGTGAGCACGTATGAATATCGACAACACGCCGATACTGGACAACCACCTGCATCTCGACCCGGTCAACGGCCGGAACGTCGCGGCAGCCGAGGAGTTCGCAGCACAGGGCGGCACACACCTGCTGGTGCTCAACAAGCCGTCCTGGCATTTAGTCGAGATGGCCACCGACGAGGCCACCTTCCGGGAAGTGTTCGACCTGACTGTCGAAGCGGCCGCCGACGCGTCGGACGTACTCGACGGCCGGACTTGGCCCGTCCTCGGTGTTCACCCGGCGCTGGTTTCGAAGCTCGTCGACGACGGCCACACGCCATCGGAAGCGCGGGACATCATGCAGACCGGCCTCGACGTGGCGGCAGAGTATGTCGATACCGGTGACGCACTCGCGATGAAATCCGGCCGCCCGCACTACGACGTTGACGACGCGGTCTGGGAGGCCTCGAACGAGGTGATGTGCCACGGGTTCGAACGCGCCGCCGACGTGGGCTGTGCGATACAGCTTCACACCGAGGGCGGCGAAGACTTCGAAGAAGTCGCCCGCTGGGCCGAAGAACGCGGCCTCGACCGCACGCAGGTCGTCAAACACTACTCCGGGGGCCGGCTCCAGGGGCCGGTTAAGTCGGTGCTGGCCGACAAGGACGAACTGGAAATCGCCGTCGAGACAGACGAGCCGTTCCTGATGGAGACCGACTACATCGACGACCCGGACCGCCCCGGTGCGGTACTTGGACCGAAAACCGTCCCACGGCGCGTCCGCTGGCTACTCGAAGAGGGACACGAGGACGCGGTCAGAACGGCACACGTCGAGACACCGAAGGCGGTGTACGGTATTGACACCGAAGCGACGCTAGAACAGTAAGAGGCGACGAAAACGGCCGGTCCGCAGGCGACGGCTATCCGAACTTCCCAGTGATGTAGTCCTCGACGCGCTGGCTCTCGAGGTTCTCGAAGATCTTGTCCGTGTCGTCGAACTCGACGAGTTCGCCGCCGGTGAGGAAGACGGCCGTCTTATCGGAGATGCGGGCCGCCTGCTGCATGTTGTGAGTCACGATGACGACAGTGTACTCCTCGGCCAGTTCCTCGATGAGGTCCTCAATCTGTGAGGTGGCGATGGGGTCAAGCGCCGAGGCCGGTTCGTCCATCAGGATGACCTCGGGGTCGACGGCGATGGCGCGGGCGATGCACAGTCGCTGCTGTTGCCCGCCAGAGAGATCGAGGGCCGACTCGTCGAGCCGGTCTTTGACCTCGTCCCACAGCGCCGCTTTCTTCAAAGACTGCTCTACCACTCGTCTATGTTGTCGGTCTTGTCCTGAATGCGGAGCCCGTAGGCGACGTTGTCGTAGATGCTCTTCGGGAACGGGTTCGGGTGCTGGAACACCATTCCGATTCGGCGTCGGAGAGCCACCGGATCCACGTCAGTGTCGTAGACGTTTTTCCCTTGAACATGAGCTCCCCATCGATGCGGGCGATGTCGATGAGGAGGCTCATGCGGTTGATACACCGCAGGAACGTCGATTTGCCACAGCCCGAGGGGCCGGTCATCGCCGTCACCTGGTTCTCCGGAATGGCCAGGTCGATGTCCTGGAGCGCCTGGGTCTCGCCGTAGAACACGTCGAGACTGCGGGACTCAATGACGGTCCCTGCCCCGCTTTGCCCGACCGAGCCGCGGTCGGCGTTCTCTTCCAGACCGCCTTTGCCGGGGTCGGTCGTCACGAGGGAGTCGTCGTCGGTCTCAACGTCGGTGTCGCTGGCCATGTCCTGTGAAGTCATTGGTTTGCCTCCTGTTGATATTTGTTCCGTACGAGAATCGCAACTGAATTCATCGTCAGCATGACGATGAGCAGCGTCACAACGCCGGCCGCGACGACGCCGTACCGGAATTCGTCGCTCGGTTCGAACGCCCAGGCGAATATCTGCATCGGCATCGCGGTGAGCTTACCGAACAGTCCACTCGGCGGGGAGAACTTCGTCGTCGCCGCGCCGACCATGATGAGCGGTGCGGTCTCCCCGATAGCCCGCCCGAGCGCGAGAATCGTCCCGGTCAGAATGCCCGGCAGCGAACGCGGCAGGACGACGTTCCGAATCGTCTGCCATCGGGTCGCGCCCATCCCGTAAGACGCCTGCCGCAGCGAGTCCGGCACGGACCGAATCGCCTCCTGCGCGGAGATGATGACGATGGGCAGGATGAGCAGGGACAGGGTCATCGCGGCGGTCAGCACCGTCCCGACGCCGAAGCCGGCGTAGGTGAACGGGCCGAGCTGGGACTCGATGTTGACGAAGATGCCCAGTCCCAGCAGGCCGTAGACGACCGACGGGACGCCGGCGAGATTCGAGATGTTCACCTTGATAATCCGCGTGATGGCGGCCAGCGGGCCGCTGCCGGGCGCGTACTCTTCAAGGTAGATGGCCGCGCCGACGCCGAAGACGAAGGTGAACACGCTCACCAGCACGATGAGGAATATCGACCCGATGATAGCGGGGTACAGTCCCGCCTCCGCCGCGGTCTGGGACGGGCCGCTGGTGACGTACTGCCAGTCGAGCCACGGGGTCGGCGGCGTCGCGCCGATGGCGGTGACGACGGCCTCGCCCGCGAGGAACCCGAGAGCGACGATTGCGGGGAAGGCAAACGCCGGCCACCGCTCGCGGGTTCGGGCCGTGTTCGCGACCGCGAACCCGGCCGGGAGGCCGAGCAACACGAGCCCGATGAGCCAGACCGACCGCGAGATGGCCGGCACGGTGTCGACCAGCGGGACGGCGGCGATAGCCAGAACCGGAAGGCCCACACCGATACCCAGGCTCCGCCGGCGGGAGAAATCCAGCCGTTCCGCCGAGAGGTACGCGGCGACGGCGGCCGCGGGGACCACGAGCGACAGGAAGTAGATGCCGGGCGAGCCGAGCAACGCGCCGACCGCGGTCAGCGGGCCCAGCCCGAGCGTCCCGACGACCGGGCCGAGCAGTACCACCCCGAGCATCGCCAGGCCGACCCAGGTCGCCTCGCGGTCGTACTGGCCGTAGACGTACAGGCCGACGATGGGCCCGACGACGGTCAGGAAGTACGCGAACCACACCCCGGGGCTGGCGATAATCGAGAGGATGATGACGCCCGCGCCGGTCAGCAGGACGCCGGCCAGCGTCATGCTGAACAGTTCGAACGTCCCCGCGACGACGGCGGGCCGTGTCCGGGCGTAGGCGAAGAACGCGAGCAGCGGGACGAGCAGCGTGCCCGTGTACGCGAGGTACCAGCCGGTGCCAGCGCTCTCTAGGCCCAGCGCGTCCCAGAACACGTACGCGAGCAACACGCCGAGCGCGAGGATACCGACGATAGACGCAGCAAACGAGATGTACTTGAAGACGATGCCTTTGATTCGGCTGACCTCGCCGAACTCGGTCTCGGTCGGTGATGTCGTGGCCATTTACTCGTAAACCTCCCGGTAGCGACTCGCCACGAGGTCGCTGACGACGTTCATCACCAGCGTGATGACGAACAGCGTGAGCCCGATAGCGAACAGTGACTGGTACGCGGTCGACCCGCCGGAGATGTCCCCCTGTGCGATGTTGACCATCGCGACGGTCATTGTCGCAGAGCTCTCGGTAAAGAGCCCGATCACGTCAGCCGGTGCCACGTACGGGATGCCGAAGGCCTGCTGGACGGGCGGTATATCCGGCGGCTGCGACCCCGCGGCCAGTACGACAGCCATCGTCTCGCCGATGGCCCGCGAGATAGCGAGGATGAACGACGAGGCGATACCGGAAACCGCCGACCTTCTCGACCAGCTGGAGACCGAAGCCATTGCGGTCCCCGAAACCGCGCTGGATGCGCTGTTAGCTGACGACAACGACGAGGCCGTCGAGCTGGCAAACGAGGCTCGGTCCCGCATTCCCGAAGTCGATGAGACCGCCCGCGAGGTCGACGGAAAAGTCAGGGAGCTAGATCCACAGAGCGCACAACTACTTGGTCGCGTGGTTGACTCGCTGTCCCGGACTGCAGACTACGGTGGCAATATCGCCGAAAGCGCACTCCAGAAGGCTGCGCCACGGCCGTAGCTGTCGCTCCGAACCTGTGGCCAGCTAAAAACGCTGATTGCGCGCCGGATTACTCGACAAGCACGGCGTTGACCTGCCCGTGCTGCCCGGGACGGGAGGTCACGCGGGCCTGTCCCTCGGTGGTTTCGAGGATTGCGCCTTTCGTGATGATGTTTCGCCGGGCGTAGTTCGGGTTCGACGGGTTCTCCACGACGTTCTCGATGGTCGCCTCGATGGTTTCCGCGCCGTCAGCGATGCTCGCAACGTCGGTCTTGACCGCACGGACCTTCTGGGTGTTGCCGCGGGAGTCAACGGTCTTCAGTCGCTGCTCGCCGACCTGCGTCTCGACGGTGTCCTTCCCGAGCTCGTGTTTCTTCTTTTTGTGGTTCGGTCGTCGGCGTCCGCCTGTCCGCTTGCGAGGGGAGCGTCCCTGGTCTTTCATAGGGGAAGGAAGACCCAGCGGCTACTTGAACCGTTCGATGCCGACTCGCCATCGTAATCGTTACCCCCGTGCCGAGCGGTTGCTCTGACGATGAGTCTGAAGACGGCCGTCGCCGCGCCGTTCCGCCAGCGTGGAACCGACCGGATGGCAGAAAGCGAGTTCGTCGTCGCGCTCTCGCTGGACCGGAACTGGTTCTCGCCCGACCAGGCCAAGACACTGGTCGATGTGGCCGCAAGCGAGGGGTTAGTCGAACGGGACGACGACGACCTCGTCGTCGGCTTCGACGCCACGCACACCGACATCCCGGATGGGTTCACGCCCGGCGAGGAAATCCTGCAGTCGCGGTCGACGTTCGAGCGGGTGCTCGACGCTGTCGTCGAGGCCGGCATCGAAAAGCAAACCGCCGTCGCCGGCATCAACGCGCTTCAGTCCGACATCGGCGTTACGCTTGAGGCCGCGGCTGTCGTGTATGCGCGAAGTGAGAGTGTCGATGTCGAAGCTATCGCGGCGGACGTTCGGGAGGAACTCTGATGGTCAAGGACAGAATCACTGACGGCCGGCGGATCGGGCAGTTGCTCGCCTCGGAGTTGACCGGTCTCCAGCGCGGCCCGTTCGCGGACATTTCCGTCGTTGATGCGGACAGAGACGTGGAGCCGACGCCTGACGGGGCTTTCGCCTACCGTGTGACGGCCGACGACACTGAAGTGGCGGTTGTCGAGGTGACGCCGGAGACGGCCCGACTGGTCCTGAACGCGGAGCCCGTAACCGTCCCAGAGCGTAACGATATCACAGCCGACGGGGGGACCGTTGTTGTTCACAGCGGCGCGGCGGTGAAAGCCACGGTCGACGTGCTAGAGCAGACTCTCTCGGGGTAGACGGTCTTTTGGAGGACGGAAACGGTTGGACACCGACTGAACTGCACTCAGTGACGGCTCGGCTCAGCGATAGCTGCCGACGTCCATGCGACGAATCCGGTCAGGATGAGCACGGAGCCGAGTATAGCTGTCACGGCAGCGATAGCAAGCACCAGCGTTGGAAGGCCAAGCGGCGTCCCGAGGGCGATGACAATCGGTGTCACTGTGATACAGAGCGAGCCCAGCGCGACGGCCCGGCGCTGTGTCGTCGTCAGTTCGATACCGAGATGGAGCAGCGACCCGGGTTCCGGGTCGGGGGCGGCGAGGCCGAGACACAGCAGTGGGACGCCGATAAACACCAGCGTCGCGGCGACGGCGTACGACCAGAACAGCCACTGCTCGGACGCGGGCGCGAGCGACAGAAGCGCGCCGAGGGCCACGAGCACGACACCGCCGACGAGTCCGAACTGCCGCAGCCGTGGGTCATCCAGGGCTTCGCTCAGGTCTGGGAGGGTCTCGGCCACGTGACCGACATCCACGAAACGATCCATACGCAGGCTTCTCCCTCCGGTGTAAAATAGACAGCGGAAGAAATATCAAATCTGATTCCACCGAAGCAGGGGGCGACACGAGAAGGAAACGCTTGTATCGCTGCCAACCGCCGCGGTATCTATGCACTTCTTCGACCGCCTCGCGGACCGCATCGCGACCGCCGACAGCGTGGTATCGGTCGGTCTCGACCCGGACCCCGACCGCCTCCCAGACAGCGTGCTGGACGCCGACCTCCCGCGCTGGCAGTTCAATCGCCGGATTATCGACGCGACCCACGAGCACGCCGCGTGCTACAAGCCAAACGCCGCCTTCTACGAGGACCCCGACGGCTGGCGCGCCCTCGAAGAAACCATCGCCTACGCACACGGCAAAGACGTGCCGGTCTTGCTGGACGCCAAGCGGGGCGACATCGGCAACACCGCACGGCAGTACGCCCAGATTCTCGACGACGAGGCAGGCCCCGCCGCCGACGCCATCACGGTCAACCCCTTTCTCGGACGGGACTCGCTGGAGCCGTTCCTCCAGTGCGCGGACAAAGGGGTGTTCGTTCTCGGGCGCACCTCGAACCCCGGCGGCGAGGACTTACAGGACCTCGAACTGGCCTCCGGGGAAAAGCTGTACGAGCGCGTCGTCCACCTCGCTGACCTCTGGAACGGCAACGGTAACGTCGGACTGGTCGTCGGCGCGACAAACCCCGACGAACTCGAGGAAATCCGCGAACTGGTTCCAAACATTCCGTTTCTCGTCCCCGGCGTCGGCGCGCAGGGCGGCGACGCCGAGGCCGCCGTCGAGCACGGCCTCGCCGACGGCGTCGGCCTCGTCAACTCCTCGCGGGGTATCATCTTCGCCGGCGAGGACGCTGACGCGCGGCGCGATGACTCTGGTGACGCGTTTTTCAAGGCCGCCGGCCAGTCAGCACGACAGCTCAAAGAGCGATTGAATCAGTTCCGGTAGCTCGTATGGTAGCCGTACTTTCGTGGAGATATTCGCCAGTTCGAGGTGGCAACATTCGGTACGTGATTACAGACGACAGTATCAGAAGCGGAACGTGTCCACGCCGTCAGGCATGTCTTCCGGCGAGACGCGGTCGCCCGGCCGACCGACCTCTGCGCCACACTCGACGCACATCCCGGTGTCGTCGTCCCAGTGGCGATCACAGACGAGTCGCCCGCACCTGTCGCAGGTGTGGTCCACGTCGGGGCGCTCACAGAGTTCACACAGTCCGGCGACGCTCATGATAGTGGGTAGCACAGCTGGCCGTTTGAATCTTTGGCGGTGTGAGCGTGCAGTGGTTCAGCAACCCGTGCCGGGACAGTCCCCGCCGGCCACGAAGTATTTCCCCGTGGCTATTCCTATCTGTAGTATGTTGCCACTCCTTCAGCTTGGAGCGCTGCCATCGCTGCCAGCGATACTCGTCGGCTTGCTGGCTATCGCCGTGGTCCTGCTGGTCGGTCGGCTCGTGATGAAGGTGGCGTGGCGGCTCGTTATCATCGCTCTCATCGCCGTCGCCGTCCTCTGGATACTCGGACTGCTGGGCTTTCAGGTCATCTAGAGGCCGGCGAGGAAGTTCCGAATCACGTCGTGGCCGACCGCAGTCAGGACCGACTCCGGATGGAACTGGACGGCCTCGATGGGATATTCGCGGTGGCGGACACCCATCACCAGCTCTGTCCCGTCCTCGGTCTCCGTGGTCGCGCTGACGACGAACTCGTCGGGCACGTCCTCGGCGATGAGCGAGTGATACCGCCCGCCCTGAAACCCCTGTTCCAGGCCCTCGAAGACCCCCGTCTCGTCGTGGTCGATAGGGAACGCCTTGCCGTGGATCGGCTCCGGCGCACGACCGATGCTACCGCCGTAGGCGTACACCGCCGATTCGAGGCCCAGACAGACCCCGAGCGTCGGCACGTCAGGGCTGACCTCGCGGAGGACCGCCAGCGTGACACCGACATCCCGCTCGTTCTTCGGATGGCCCGGCCCCGGCGACAGGATGATGGCGTCGGGGTCGAACGCCTTGACCTCGTCGAGCGTCGCGGTGTTGCGGACGACTTCGGTCTCGGCGTGTTCGGAGACGTACTCCACGAGGTTGTAGGTAAAGGAGTCGAAGTTGTCGACGAACAGCACCCGGAGGTCATCCCTGACAGCGTCCACACCAGCGGGCTGTGACGCACTCATCGGGTTACCTCCTCGGGGCAGTCGGCTCCGCTCGCAGCCTCGGTGTCGTCGGCACCCACAGTCGTGTCGACCGGTTCCCCTTCGATTTCCTCCAGCGCCGTCAGCACGCCGTCCATTTTCTGCTCGGTCTCGACGTACTCGCTTTCGGGGTCCGAATCCGCGACGATGCCGGCTCCGGCCTGGACCGTGATGCGGTCCCGGTCACCCTCGTCCTCGACCGTGGCCGAGCGGATGACGATGGCGAAGTCGGTGTCCCCGTCCCAGTCGAAGTAGCCGACGCCGCCGCCGTAGGGGCCACGCGGCGAGCGTTCGAGTTCGTCGATTATCTCCATGGCGCGGATCTTCGGCGCGCCGGAGAGGGTCCCCGCTGGGAACGTCGCGCGGGCGGCGTCGAAGGCGTCCTTGTCCGCGGCGAGCCGGCCAGTGACCGTGGATTCGATGTGCTGGACGTGGCTGTACTTGAGGACGTTCATGAACTCAGGAACGCGGACGCTCCCGGCCTCGGCGACGCGGCGCACGTCGTTGCGCGCCAGGTCGACCAGCATGGTGTGTTCGGCCCGCTCCTTCCCGTCGGCGAGCATCTCGCCGGCGAGGCGGCGGTCCTCGACGGGGGAGTTTCCGCGCTGGCACGTCCCCGCGATGGGGTTCGAGACGACGTGGTCGCCAGCGACCGAGACCAGCGTCTCCGGGCTCGCGCCGACGATGGTCAGGTCGTCGTAGCCCAGCAGATACATGTACGGCGAGGGGTTCACCGCCCGGAGCGCCTCGTAGAAGCCCAGCGGGTCGACCTCGCCGTACAGCTCGCGGGTCCGCGAGATGACGCCCTGGTAAATGTCCCCCGAGAGGACGTACTCCTTGGCGCGTTCGACGGCGTCCTCGTACTCGTCTTGCGGACCAGCAACTTCGTCCTCGCGGCGGAAGCCGCCAGTCTCCAGCGGGGCGAGGTCCGTCAGCACGGCCTCGACCCGTTCGGCCTCGGCGACCAGTTCGTCGTAGCGCTCGCCGGCGTCCTCGCCTTGCCTGACAACAGGTGTGAACACGAGCGAGACAGTATCCTCGACGTGGTCGAATCGGACCGTCGACGTCGTGAGGACGAACTGCGCGTCCGGGAACCGCGAGTCGGGGCGGTCTAAGCCCACCTCGTCGAGCCAGAGGTCGTAGACGGCGTCATAGGAGAGGAAGCCGACGAGGCCGCCTTCGAGGTGCTGGCGGTCCATCGCCGGGAAGTTCCGCAGCGCCACGTCAGGCATCGCTGCCCGGAGGTCATCAACCACGTCGCCGCCGTCGGTCGTCACGAGGTCGGCGTAGCGGTTGTCGAACGCCTCGACCTCGCTCTCGTCGCCGGTCACGGTAACGACAGCGCGCGGGTCGTAGCCGACGAAGGAGAAGCGGGCGTGGCGGTCGTCGGTCTCCGGCGCGAACGCGCCGTCGGGGTCGCTGGAGGCGACCTTCTCGGCGCTTTCCAGCAGGAACGTGTAATCGTTTGCGGCTACGTCACTCGTGCGGCCGGTCAGCGCTGCGTACGCGGTCAGCGGTTCCACATCCACGTCGAGTTCTGCGGCCGCGCGGACGACGACCGGGCGGTCGGCCTTGGCGTGTTCGACGAACGCCTCGCGGGAGATATCGAGGGTCATACCGCGCCCTCCGCTGCTTGCTTGGCGTTCCGGACGAACCGGCTGACCGCGTCGTGGTCTTTCGTGCCGCCAGCGGACTCCACGCCGCTCGCCACGTCGACGGCGAACGGTTCGACCGTCTCGACGGCGTCGGCCACGTTCTCAGGGGTCAGTCCGCCGGCCAGCACGATGGGCACATCCAGCGAGTCGACGAGGTCGCGCGTGCGCTCCCAGTCGTGTGTCTCGCCCGTGCCGCCGCCGCCGTCGGCGTCGACTGAGTCCACGAGCAAGGCGTCGGCGTGGGTGGCATAGCTCTCGATGGCTGGCGCGTCCGCCTCGACGACGGCGACGATATCCTGGGTGATGCGGCTGTCGAGGGCCCCGAGTTCTGCCGGTGAGAGTCCGTCGTGGACCTGCACTGCGTCGGGTTCGATCCTGTCGACGCGCCTGACGGCCTCCTGAACCGTCGTCGGCATCGTCACCAGTACGCTCGTCACGAACGGCGGGACGCCGTCGGCGAGCTTCTCGGCAGTGGCCGCATCGACTTCCCGTGGTGTGTCGACCGGGACGCCGTGGATGACGCCGACCGCGTCAGCGCCGGTCGTAACGACGGCATCGCGGTCCGTGCTGTCCGTCACGCCACAGATCTTCACGCGCGTCATGCCCCGATCAGATCGTCGAGTTTGTCGGCCGCCGCGCCCGACTCGATAGCCTGCCGGGCCTGTTCGACCCCCGCCTCGTGCGTGTCGGCGACACCGGCGACGTAGATGGCTGCGCCAGCGTTAGCGAGGATGATGTCCCGCTTCGCCCCGGTGATCTCTCCGGAGACGATGCCACGAAGGTCGGCGGCGTTCTCCGCGGGCTCGCCGCCCGCCATGGCCTCGATGTCATGTGTCTCAAGCCCCATGTCTTCCGGGGAGATGGTGTACTCCGCGATCCGGTCGCCGGTTACTTCCGCGACAACCGTCTCGCCGTGGACTGCAATCTCGTCGAGGCCGTCGCCGTGGACGACCAGCGCCCGCTCGACATCCAGTCGAGCCAGCGCTTCGGCCATCACGGGCACGAGGTCCGGGTCGTAGACGCCAAGCACCTGTGCGTCCGCATCGGCAGGGTTCGTCAGCGGGCCGAGAATATTGAACACAGTCCGCATCCCGAGTTCCTGGCGCGGGCCGATAACGGCCTTCATCGCCGGGTGGAACACGGGTGCGAGCATGAAGCCGATCCCGTCTCGTTCAATCGTCTCCTCGACAGCCGGCGGTTCAGCCTCGATGTCGACGCCGACCTCTTCGAGCACGTCGGCGCTCCCAGACGATGAAGAGACAGAGTAGTTGCCGTGTTTGGCAACCGGGACGCCAGCCCCGGCCGCGACAATGGCGCTCGTCGTCGAGACGTTGATTGTGTTGTAGTCGTCGCCACCGGTCCCGCAGGTGTCGACAAGCCCCTCGCGGTCGGGCCGAATGGTCCGTGCGGCGTCTCGCATCCCCTCCGCGAAGCCAGCGATCTCGGCCTCTGTCTCCCCCTTTGCCCGCAGTGCCGTCAGGAGCGCTCCGATCTGTGCCTCGGTCGCATCCTCGAAGACAGTCGTCGCGACGGTCCGAGCCTCGTCCTGTGTCAGGTCTTCACCGTCGGTGACGCGTTCAATATACTCTTTCATTGTATTCACCAATGGACTCTTTCGTGTTGTGATGTACAAATCCGTACATTGACTTAAGCCTATCGGGACTTTGCCCGTTGACGGATACGTGTGGACAATCAACAGACAACGTAGCGATACGGAATTCGAAACCTTCAATTACACCCGCCGGAAACAGTGTGGTGTACCTCGCAGTGAGGGTTCGTGGTCTAGGTCGGTTATGACACCTCCTTGACATGGAGGAGGCCGGCGGTTCAAATCCGCCCGAACCCATTTCTACTATTTCTGCCGGCGAGTGAAGCAAGTCTGCAGCGATTGCTGGCGTTGGTTCGCCGAGTCTGTGCAAACGCACCCGTCTCGACGTGGACCACAATCCTCCCGAGTCCACTCCCGTTGTCGTCGGGAATGAGTACGACACTGGCGCACTCCGACGAAGCCGGAAGCAGACCGATCGGCCGGCAGAACCGTCCCATAGTTTCTTGCCCCAACCGCGTTAGAGTCATCTATATGAGAGATCAGGTCCAGTCGGCGGACGCGTTCGAACAGTTCGTGCTGCTGGCCGTTGTGGAACTCGAAACCGCCGGTGAAACGCCAGTCCACTCCTATCATGTGACGCAGACAATGAAAGCGCACCTCGCAGATATCGACCGACAGCCCTTCGGCGGCGTCGAGCGCCAGAAGGTCATCTCGGTGCTGGGACAACTCGCCGAGAAGGGACTGCTGAGCAACGAAAAGACGGAGTCACCCACGGGGAAAGGGCGGCCGGGATACGGACTGGCTGGAGACCCGGACGAAGTGCTCGAAGCGCTGTCGACGACGGACGAATTCAAGTCGTATATCGAAACGGTGCGGTCCTCGTAGGTACCCGTTAGACGACACTCACGTCGCCACCCTCTTGATCGAGAGCGGGTGGTTGGCCCACTTCGAGACGGTCAAGGCGGTCCATAATCGTGTGGACGACATCGTCTTTCGTACAGGGTGCGACGTGGACGAGTTCGCTGCCGTCGTATTCAGCCAGCCCCATGACTGGCAACGCCATAGCGTCGTACGCCGACTCCGCTACTTCTGAATCAACGGTTGTGTCCTGATAGAACGAGTCCAGCGAGACATTGTTGCTCAGTGCCCACTGCTTGAACTCGGCGACCCGGTTCAGGATGTACTTGCCTTCCTCCGTCAGTGCGGCGGCCGACTGCGGTGCGATCTGTTTGCCCCAGACGATGACGTTGAACCCGTCGATGTGGTCGTTCTCGTCGAGCGTCTGAAGCCGGTCGATGACCGCTTCCTGTCGTTCGTGTGCGCCGTCGGGCAGCATCGACCGGACATACAGTTCAATATGAGGTGTCGGGTTAGTATCACTCATGGCTATCCGACAGCACTCCCGGCTGACACATATAGATACTGTGAGAGATGTCTGCATAGTACAGATGGCCTTTTCAGGACGAGATACGCGCGAAATCAGCAGTGTCTGTGAGCGGTCCGATTCCAGTTGTAACGCAAATTTGGAAGTAGTTAACAGCTGAAAGCGATATCGGATTTCTTACTATTCGCTGTTCGACCCGGACGAAAGACCGTGGAGATTCTCGTGGATACCGAGAATGAGCGCGGGAACGACGATCATGAAAATATGTTCTTCGATGGGAATCCCGAGCAGGTCGACACCGGTCCGGAGTTTGATTTCGAAGACACCAACGGTCAGTGTGTACCAGTCCCAGACGTATGCGATCGGATAGAGCGCGACGATGGTCTTGGCCGCCATCCGGAGGGCGTTCGCGCGCCAGAGCAACACGAGAGCGATACTCCCCCAGATCACCTCGGTCACTAGGTAGGTGTAGGGGCCGAAGACCCCGATGTCAGGCAGCATACACCGACCTTAGATCTACGGGCCTAAAGCTTAGTTCGTCTCTCGGTTTCCGGGGACTAAACCAACCTTGATAACCCCACACGTCGAATCTACGAATTGTGAAGAACGATGGATATTGCTGATATCGCCACCAGAGAATTTGTCGAGGTTGACGCCAACAAGCGCTTGGGGAAAGTCCGGTCTATCTTCGAACGCGAGAACCCCAAGGGTATCATCGTCACGGAAGACGGTGACTACGCTGGCGTTATCACGCAGAAACAGCTGGTCCAGTCCCATGTCGAGGACAACGCGAAAGCGGGGGCGATGACGCGCTCGGCGCCGAAAGTCGAGCGCACCGACGACGTGCGCGAGGTCGCGCGCGTCCTCGTCGAGGGTGGTGTCAAGCTCGCGCCGGTGTTCGAGGCGGGCGAGCTCTGGGGTATCGTCACCGAGGACGATATCCTCGACGCGGTTCTCGACAACCTCGACGCACTGCGCGTCGAGGACATCTACACGCAGGACGTCATCACAGTCTCTGAGGACACCAACGTCGGGCAAGTCGTCAACCTCCTCCGGAAACACGGCATCTCCCGGCTTCCGGTACTCGGTGACGACGACGGCCTGACTGGGATGGTCACGCGTCACGACATCGTCGACGTGGTCGTCCGGGACATGAACAAGACGACGCGGGGCGACCGCTCCGGCGAAGTCGAGCGCGTGCTCGACATGCCGGTCTACGACGTAATGAGCAGTCCGGTGGAGACGGCAAAGCTCGGCGACTCCGTCGAGAACGCCGTCGCGCGGATGCTCGAAAACGACTTCGCCGGGCTCGTCGTCACGCCGGAAGAGGACGACACCCACGTCGCCGGCATCCTCACGAAGACCGACGTGCTCCGTGCGCTGACCTACACCGAAGAAGAGCACATGGACGTCCAGATCACGAATATAAAACTGCTGGACACCATCTCCCGTGCGGATATCCGGGCCGACATCGAGACGGTCGCGGACAAGTACGGAGCGATGCAGGTCCAGCACGCGCACGTCCGGTTCCACGAGCACAAGGAGAAGCTCCGTGGCACGCCGCTCATCCAGTGTCAGATCCGCCTGCGCACCAACAAGGGTCAGGCGGCCGGCTCCGGTGAGGGCTACGGCGCTGAAACCGCCTTCAACGTCGCGCTCGACAAGCTAGAACGCAACGTCCTCGAACTGAAAGGCGTTCAGGCCGACGAGGAGTACCGCGGCCAGCTCCTCCGTAAGCTCGGCGAGCTATAACCGGATACTCGTTTTTTCTATCGCTCGGCGACCTGCACGAGCTGCTTGCCGATGTTCTCGCCCTCAAACAGCCCGAGGAACGCGTCGGGCGCGTTCTCGATGCCTTCGGTGACGGTTTCTCGGTAGGAAATGTCGCCCGAGGCGACCCACTGACCGAGCTGCTTCGTCGCTTCCTCGAACCGCGGCTCGAAGTCGGAGACGAGAAGCCCTTCGACGGTTGCCCGGGACTGGATGACCTGAGTCAGCTTGCGCGGCCCCATCGGGACCTCCTCGCTGTTGTACAGCGAGATCTGTCCGCAGACGGCGACGCGCGCGTCGGTGTTGAGTCGCGTGAACACCGCGTCGGTGATCGGGCCGCCGACGTTGTCGAAGTAGGCGTCGACGCCGTCCGGCGCGGCCTCGTCCAGCGCGGCCCGGTAGTCGTCGGTCGTTTTGTAGTTGATGCCAGCGTCGAAGCCGAGGTCGTCTTCGAGGAACGAGACTTTCTCGTCGGAGCCGGCGAAACCGACGACGCGTGCGCCCTGGAGCTTGGCGAGCTGACCCGCCACGGAGCCGACGGCGCCCGCAGCGCCGGTGACGACGAACGTGTCGCCGGCCGCAGGCTGCGCGACTTCCCGTGTGCCGAAGTACGCTGTCAGGCCCGGCATCCCTAAGACGCCGAGCGCTGTCGAAATGGGTGCGAGCTCCGGATTGACTTCTGTGAGCACCGGTCCGGGCGCTGTGGCGTACTCCGCCCACTCTAGCTCGCCGGTGACGACATCGCCCTCGTCAAAACGTGCACCGTTGGACTCGACAACCTCACCGACGACAGCACCCTTGAGCGCGTCGCCCACGTCCCACGGGTCCGCATATGATTCGCTGTCTCGCATCCGGTCACGCATATACGGGTCGACAGAGAGGTACAGCGTCTTGATGAGTACCTCGCCGGGCCCCGGGTCCGGGATCTCTTCCTCGGAAAGCTCGAACGTATCGTGGTCGGGCGTCCCTTCGGGGCGCTTCGCCAGCCGGTAAACGCGGTTTGTGTTCGACATCACCCCTCATACACTTGCGACTTGAAAGGGGGCTTCGAAAGGAGAAACAAGCACCGGTTTTATAGTTTATCTAATAATTATCCACGGGTATTGTGCAGCCACGAGGGATGCATCGCTGATCGGGAGCGGTGAAGCGGAAAACGCGTTCAAATCCAGCGAGAAGCAGTATCGAGGTCGCCGGCGTTACTGGAAGCCGATCCGGCCGCCGGTTCCAGCCTGACGCTGTGGGCTGGAACCCCCTCTGAACTCCTCTTCCATCTGCTCGTAGTACTCGCGGATGTCGTCGGTGATGGTCGGGCGCACGCTGTCCATCGCCTGCCGGAAGTGGCGCATCTCGACTTCCTCCGCGTCGTCGTCCTCACGGAGCGCCTCGATAGCGGCCTCACGGGCAATGGATTCGAGGTCCGAGCCGACGAAGCCCTCGCTGACTTCGGCCAGTTCACGCAGGCTCACATCGGGCGACAGCGGCGTTTCGTCCGTGTGGATCTTCAGGATCTGCTCGCGGCCCTCAATGTCGGGCTCGCCGATCATCACCAGCCGGTCGAACCGGCCCGAGCGGATGAGGGCCGGGTCGATCATGTCCGGGCGGTTGGTCGCGCCGATGACCATCACGTCCTCCATCTCTTCGAGCCCGTCGAGTTCGGTCAGGAGCTGGTTGACGACGCGTTCGGAGACGTTCGACCCCATCTCGCCGCCCCGACCCGGTGCCAGCGAGTCGAGTTCGTCGAAGAAGATGATGGTCGGGGCGACCTGGCGAGCCTTCCGGAACGTCTGGCGGATGGCCTTCTCGCTCTCGCCGACCCACTTGCTGAGTAGTTGCGGCCCGCGGACCGAGATGAAGTTCGCGTCCGTCTCGTTGGCGACAGCTTTCGCCATGAGCGTCTTTCCGGTGCCGGGCGGACCGTACAGCAACACGCCCGACGGCGGCGTCACGCCCATGCGCTCGAACTTTTCCGGGGAGTTCATCGGCCACTCGACGGCCTCCTGGACCTGCTCTTTGGGCTCGCTGAGGCCGCCGACGCTGTCCCAGGACACCTTCGGGAGTTCCACCAGCACTTCCCGCATCGCCGACGGACTCACCTCGTTGAGCGCGCCCTTGAAGTCGTCGCGCTTGATTATCATGCGGTCGATGAGGCTCGGCGGGATGTCCTCCTCGTCCAAGTCGATTTCGGGGAGGTAGCGCCGGAGCGCCTTCATCGCGGCCTCCTTGGTCAGACTCTCGATGTCGGCTCCGACGAAGCCGTGCGTGTCCGTCGCCAGTTTGGCGAGGTTCACGTCGTCAGACAGCGGCATGCCGCGGGTGTGAATCTGGAGGATTTCCTCGCGGCCGACCTCGTCGGGCACGCCGATCTCGATTTCGCGGTCGAAGCGGCCGGGGCGGCGCAGCGCCGGGTCCACGCTGTCGACGCGGTTGGTCGCGGCGATGACGATGACCTGGCCCCGCGATTCGAGGCCGTCCATCATCGTCAGCAGTTGGGCGACGACGCGGCGCTCGACCTCGCCGGTCACGTCCTCGCGCTTTGGCGCGATAGAGTCCAGTTCGTCGATGAAGATTATCGAGGGCGACTCCTCGCTCGCGTCCTCGAATATCTCGCGTAACTGCTGTTCGGATTCGCCGTAGTACTTCGAGATTATCTCGGGGCCGGCGATAGAGAAGAAACTGGCGGAGGTCTCGTTGGCGACGGCCTTCGCGAGCAGCGTCTTCCCGGTACCGGGCGGCCCGTGGAGCAGGACCCCCTGTGGCGGCTCGATGCCGAGCTTCTTGAATATCTGGGGGTGTTTCATCGGCAGCTCGACCATCTCACGGACCCGCTGAATCTCGTTTTGGAGGCCGCCGATGTCCTCGTAGGTGATGCCGCCGCCGGTCTTCTCGAACCCGGAGATGGGTTCCTCGCGGAGTTCGACCTCGGTGTCCTCAGTGATGAGACAGACGCCCTCCGGCTCGGTCTCGACTGCGATGAGCGGGATGGCCTGTCCGGGCGAGCGCATGAACGGGTGGTTCGTCGAGGACATCACGGGGACGATGTCGCGCTCGACGACCGGCCGTTTGAGAATCTGGCGTTTGACCATGCCGGCGGCGTCGGAGCCGAACTGGACCGACGCCTCCTCGGGCGGGGCGAGCACGAGCTTGTCGGCCTTCTCGGCCTCGGCCTTGCGGATGGTGACGCGCTCGCCGATGCCCACGTCTGCGTTCTGGCGCGTGAAGCCGTCGATGCGGACGGTGTCGGTGTTCCAGTCCTGCCGGTCGGCGCGCCACACCTTGGCCGCGGTCGTATCGCTCCCTTCTATCTCGATGATGTCGCCGGGGGAAAGCTTGAGATGCAGCAGCGTGTCGGGGTCGAGTCGGGCGATGCCGCGCCCCGAGTCGTTCGGGTACGCCTTCGCCACTTCCAATTGGACTTCGTTCATAGTAGAGCCTGCTTACAACGAACTCGGGTAGCCCCGGAGATATGCTTTATGCTACCGGCGGCCAAGACGCAGGGCGACGGGTTTATATGATACCTAATAACATACCGCACAGCATGCGGTAATAGCCTCTGTTTTGGGACGCAGTGACACAGCCTGCCGCCATCGCCGCGTTTCATAAGGCTGGACCCGATAGCGCCGATATGGTATTTCTTGTTCCCTTCGATGGGTCACCGCTTGCAGATGCCGCACTCGACCGCGCCGTCACCTACGCTGGAGCGCTTGACGAGGATGTCGTCGCCGTCGCGTTCATCCCCACTGGGGCCGACTACGCCGAGCGCCGCCGACGCGTCGACCCCACTGAAGACTTCGCCGCCGAAACCGCCGCAGATGACCTCAGACGCAAGATCGAGGAGGCGACCGACGACTCCGAACTCCGCTACGACGACGTGAGCGCCCACTCCACCAGTGAATTGTCGACGACGATCAGGCAGACCGCCCGAGACGTTGACGCCAGCGTCGTGTTCCTCGGTAGCGACGACACCGAAGACATCGTCGTCCCCATCGGCGAAGTCACAGACGGCGAGTCCTACGACATCCACATCGTCCGCCAGACGTGAGGCTGTAGCGAGAGGGCTTTTACCGGCCCAGCCTGACTCTCCGGGTATGCGAACACTCGCTTTCGATGGCCGGATAGGTGCTGCCGGCGACATGCTGCTGGGGGCACTACTGGCCGCCGGGGCCGACCGCGAGGCTCTGTCGCCGGTTGAAGACGCGCTGGACGTCGAATACGCCGTCTCCGCGGTGGACCGCTCAGGGATTGCTGCAACGCGCGTCGACGTACTGCTGTCCGACGCCGACGATGTCGACGATTCTCACGACGACCAGTCGCATTCTCACTCCCACGACCATGACGAGGGACACGGCCACGCTGGGGACGACGACGCACACCCACACACCCACGAAGACCACGACCACACCCACGCTGAGGGGCGCGGCCCGAGCCGAACGTACGCCGAGGTCGTCGAACTCGTCGGGGAGATGGACCTCCCGGCGACAGTGCGAACGGACGCGCTGGCGATATTCGAGATACTCGGCGAGGCCGAGGCGTCTGTCCACGGGACGGATCTCGACGACACGCACTTTCACGAGGTCGGGGCCGACGACGCCATCGCTGATATCGTCGGCGTCTGCCTCCTGCTGGACGACCTCGACATCGAGCGGGTCGTAACGACGCCGCTGGCGACGGGCGGCGGGACTGTCGAGATGAGCCACGGCAGTTACCCGGTCCCGACTCCCGCAGTAGTTGCAATCGCGGAGCAAGCCGACTGGTCGCTGCAGGGTGGCCCCATCGACAGGGAACTCCTGACGCCGACCGGCGCGGCGATTCTCGCCCACATCGCTGACGGGACCGACTCGTTGCCACCGCTCGATCTCGACGCGTCAGGCTACGGCGCTGGCGGCTGGGACCTCGACGACCGCCCCAACGTCTTGCGGGCCATGGTCGGCGACGGCGCGGGGCGGCTCCGCCGCGATGAAATCACGGTCCTCGAAACGAACGTCGACGACGTCCCACCCGAGGTGCTTGGCGACCTCCAGCGCTCGCTCCCGGACGTCGGCGCACGCGACGTGTCGATAGTGCCGACGACGATGAAGAAGTCCCGACCCGGCCACATCGTGAAGGTCATTTGCAGGCCGGAAGACGCCGAGCGGGTCGCGCGCTGCCTCGCCGAAGCGACCGGGACGCTCGGCGTGCGCGAGTCCGGGGCCGGTCACCGCTGGGTCGCTGACCGGGAGTACAAGACGGTCGCGCTCTCCGTCGACGGCGAGCAGTTCGAGGTCACGGTCAAAGTCGCAAGTGACACTGACGGCACAGTGTTCGACGTGAGCGCGGAGTACGACGACGCCGCGGCCGTCGCGGACGCGACCGGGCTCCCCGTTCGGGCGGTTATGCAGCGAGCCGAGCGGATGGTGCGGGAATAGCCGCTACTCGTCGGCCGTGTCCGGGTCGGAGTCGCCCTCGTCTCCGTCCCCGACCGCAGTGTCGCTGTCGTGTTCGGCCAGCGCCTCCTCGACGGTGAGCGCGCCGGTGGCGACCTTTCGGGCCAGCCCCTCGCTGATTGCCCGGTTCGTCTCGCTTGCCTCCCGCGAGCGGTCCTTGATCTTCTGGAGTTCGCCGGCGGTGGGTTCGATGGTTCGGCTCTCGATTTCCTCGCCGTCGAGCCGGGCGATGTTGACCGCGGCCAGCACGTCACCCATTCCGCGTGCGCCGGACCCGAGATACGGCGTCGTCCCCGTTTCGTCGACCAACTCCACCGGCACGGACTGAATCTCGTCGATGATGCGCGCGCCGACGAGCCGCGCACCGTCGCCGATGCGGACGACCGGGTCGACCGCGTCCTCGACTTCATCGCGAACGATGTCGGTGATTTCCGCCACAGGTACCTGAAACGCCGCGACGACCATATCGCCGTGGAGAATCGCGACACCCGGCCGTTCGCCGGGGTCGATACCGATGACGGTTCGACCGTCACCACCCCGGAGTGTCGAAATGACGGTTTCGACGGCTCGACGCGGTGTGTCCGGGTCCGCCTGCACGAGGTTGACGCCGTCGGGGATTTCGACCGATTCCCCGGCCGCGATGACCGCGACCTCCGCCTCCTCGGGCCATCGGTCGCCCGGTTCGATAGTTGTGAACGCCACACCACGGTCGCGCAGCTCGTTGACGACACCGTGGTACACTTCGAAGTCCGCTGTGGCGACGACAATCACAACCGGAGTTCGGACGCCGATTACTTACAGATATGGGAGTCCGTTAGTCCACGTTTGTGTTCTAGATATTTACCAGACACCATTGGATACATCGTGTTGGGGACATCTACGATTCCTATTATATTTGATAGGATTTTTATAACAGCTAACTGGACTGCTAGTGATGCGTCCGGTGGTTCACACTGACGGAGCAGGCGCGGCTTCCGACCCACTGTTCAGTGGTGCCAGCGGAGCTTATCTGGGCTTGCTTCTGGCACCGCCGATTGTACCGGGGCTGAAGTGGGTCGGCGTTACCGAAGCGTGGGCGCTCTACGCCGCGCTGGTCGGGACGGTGACCGCTGTGACCACCGTAATAGGATGGCTGCTCTCCAGTCGACCGGCAGTAGCCGTTACAGTCGGCGCGACTCGCGCCCGGTGGCTTCCAGCGGCGATCGCGGCCGTGTACGCCGCCGTCGGCTTTGCGTCGCTGGAGATGAGTGGTGTCAGTGGCGTGCTGGCGTTTTTCTTCGGCTTGCTAGCCGTTTTGCTCGGAGTCGCTGTCGCGGTTATGTCACAGACACGGTACACTGCGGCAGTTACCGCAGGGGCGGAGGAGTTGACCCGCTGGCGAGCGAGCTGGCCCGAGTCTGCACAGCGTCGGCGGTTGCACGTCGGCGGAGCCATCGCTGGCGTCGCGACCATCGGGTTCGCCGTCGGTGCGGTGTTCGATATCGCCCTGCTCCAGTACGTCAGTCAGGTGCTGTTCCCGTCCGGCTTCGTCCTTCTCTCGACAGGCGGAACCCGAACCGTCGTGGCGACCGAGCGCGGTCTGGAAGTCAGACTCCCAATTGCCAGACGGTTCTACGCCTGGGAAGAACTGGAATCTTACGAGCTCGACGCCGAGTCGCTCGTCATCACCCGCAGATGGGGGACTGCCCTCCGGTTTGCAACAGCCGACATCGACGACGTGTCCCTCGCAGAGTGGACGCTGGCCGAACGGCTTTCGGACGACTGACAGCAGTGTCGTCAGGTACCAGTGTTTTTATCCGAACCTGCCCAACCCCTGCCCGTGAGCGAGTACGTCCCGACCGGGTGTGACGCTATTGACGACCTCCTGGGCGGTGGGCTGGAGCGCGGTGCGGTCACACAGGTGTACGGCCCGCCGGCGGCCGGCAAGACCAACTTCGCCCTGTCGGCGGTGATGGAAGTCGCCGCCGCCGGCGACGCGGCGCTGTACATCGACACTGAAGGACTCTCGGCCGACCGGATGGAACAGGTCGCTAGCGGCCGCGCTCGCGGGACCGCCCAGACCGTGGACGACCTCGCCGGCCGCCTCATCATCACCGAGGCGCTGGACTACGACGAGCAGGCCGAGGCCGTCCAGGACGCCGCGGAGTTCGCCGCCGAGGTCGAACTCATCGTGCTCGACAGCGCGACCGGGTTCTATCGACTCCGCCGCGACGACGAGGACGGCGGTGAGACGCTTCGGGACGTGGCCCGCCAGATTACCCACCTGCTCTCGCTGGCCCGCAAACACGACCTCGCGGTCCTGTTTACGAACCAGGTGTTTACCGACCCCGACAGCGACCGCTCAACGGCGCTCGGCGGCCATACCCTCAACCACTGGTCGGGCGCAATCGTCCGCCTGGACCGGTTCCGCGGCGGCAACCGCCGCGCCACACTGGAGAAACACCGCGCCAAACCGGCCGGCGACACGGCCCAGTTCCGCATCACCGACTCGGGACTCGTGGGCGACGACACGCCCGAGACGCCGCAGTAGCCCGCCCTAACTGCCGAACCAGTCGGGCACGGGCCGTCGCGGTTCTGTGGCCGTTCGACGCATACCGCGCGAGCGGAACGAGCGCGGTTTCACCGAGCACGGCTCGCCGTGCTCGGCCTTTTTCATGACCGTTTTTCGAGGAGCGGTCGCCCCCGGCGACCCGACGACGAAAAAGGTTCAGTAGATGAGGTCGTCGTCGTTCTCGGCCATGTACAGCGTCCGCGCGGCGATGTTGACGGCGTGGTCGCCGACCCGCTCGATGTCACGAATCGTCAGCAGGAGACGGGACACGTCGGCCATCAGTTGCTCAATCTCGCCTTCGCTGGAGTCGGTGTCTATCTCCCGCTCAATGAGGTCACGCACGACCGTTTCCGAGGCGGCCTCACAGCGTTCGTCCACCTCGTCGTCGACATCGGCGATGGCGTAGCACTGGTCGGCGTTCTCGTCGCCGTAGGCTTGCATAGCGTTTTCGACCATCTCGATGGTCACGTCGGCAACGTCCTGAATGTCGACCTCGGGGTATACATCGCGTTCGGCCTCCAGCGAGTACTCGCCGAGGTTCGTGGCGAGGTCGCCGATCCGTTCGAGGTCGGTAATGATCTTGAACGACGCGGCGATAAAGCGGAGATCGGATGCGACCGGCTGTTGCAGCGCCAGCAGGTCGATACAGTCCTGTTCGAGGTCGAGATACAGTTGATTGATCTCGTGGTCGCCCTCGATGACCTCTCGGGCCATCTCTTCGTCTTTCTGTTCGAGCGCATCCAAGCCGAGCCGGAGCCGCTCGAGGACGATCTCAGACATATAAAGGACATCCTCGCGGAGCGAGTTCAGTCCCTCCTGATAGGAATCGCGTGGCATAGTCCGGAATGTGCTAGTGCCATGCATCAGCCTTTCCCTTCTCCCAATATCTCCCGATACTGACCGGCGCGACAGTCGCGGCGGACTACTATGCAGGAACAGACACGCTCGACAGCAAAAAACGGTTACTGGGGCACTGCCTCTGTGTCGTTACGAGGATGAACGTCAAGCGTCGTTTCGTCACCAACTGCCGTTCCGTCCTCGACGCGCTCGACGCGCAGCACCACGTCCTGTGGCGTCGCGCAACCACAGCTCACGAACTCGTCCCACTCCTCGCCGACAGCTACCGGGCCGCTGTGGGCGCGTCGAAGGTACTGTTGATAGGTGTCCCCGCGGAGTTCGTCAGCTATCCACTCGGTATCGACGCCGGACCACGGGTCTCCATCGGTGGTGTTGGGGGCAAACGAGAGCACGATACGGGCCGCAACGGAAGCCATACACTAACTGAGGCGGGAAACAGGCTTAGTCTCTTGGGCGCAGCGCTGTTACTACAGCTTGTCGTTGACCGCTTCCAGACAGTCGGCGTCCACGAACACCACGACGTGGTCGCCGGGTTCGATAACAGTGTCACCGCGGGGGATGACAAGCTCGCCGCCGCGGCTGATAGCTCCGATGACCACGCCAGTCGGCAGTTCCTGCACCGATTCCTGGATCGGTCGCCCGGCGAGGACACTGTCAGCGGCTATTTCGATTTCCAGCACTTCGGCGCGGTCGGATTCGATGATGGCAACCTTCGTCGCGTCGTACTCCCGGGTGAACCGGGTAATCTCTTCTGCGGTCGTCTCGCGGGGATTGACAGCTACATCGACGCCAACAGCTTCGAACAGGTCAACGTACTCGCCGGAGTTGACGACGGCGACGGTTCGCTCCGCACCGAGTCGCTTGGCCAGCAGCGTCACTAAGAGATTCTTCTCGTCGCTATCGAGCGTCGCAACCACAGCATCGGCATCGGAGACGTGTTCCCGTTCGAGGAACTCAGTGTCGGTTGCATCACTCTCCAGCACGGTGGTTCCTTGCAGCTCTTCTGCCAGCTCGCGCGCTCTGTCGTGGTCGCGCTCGATAAGCCGCGGTTTGATACCGCGATCCTGAAGCAGTCGTGCGGTGTGATAGCCGACGTCGCTCCCGCCGACAACGAGGACGTTCTGGGTTGCCTCCGACTTCGGCGCGATCTCGGTCGCGAACAGGCGAACGCTCTCACAGCTGCCGATGACGACGATATCGTCGCCCGCTTTGATGACCGTCTCTCCGCGCGGGATAATGACTTCGCCGTCGCGCAGTACGGCAGCAAAGGTTAGTGACTCGTAGCGGTCGGCCTCAGCGACGGTCAGGTTCGTGATTGGACTGGATTCGCGCACTTCGAACTCACCCATCTGGACCTGTCCGTCAACAAATGTTTCTACGTCGCGCGAACCGGGGAGCCCGATTACTCGGGCGATATTCTCCGCAGTGAGCAGGTTCGTCGCAACCATGTGATCCACGCCAAAGGCGCCCTCGGATTTTTCCCAAGTCCGGAGGAACTTCGCGCTCTTGACGCGGGAAATGGTGAACGGGTCAGCCGCCGTTACCGCCGTCCCGCAAGTGACGATGTTCGTCTCGTCGTCGTCGGTACTGGCGATGAGAACGTCGGCTTTCTCGATACCGGCCTCGGAGAGAGTGTCGAGTTCCGCACCGTCCCCTTCGACGCCCAGCACGTCGGCCTCGTACATCAGGCTTTCAACGCGGTCTGGGTCGATATCTACGACGGCGACTTCGTGGCTCTCAGCGAGGCTCTCAGCAATGTTCGAACCGACCTCGCCCGCGCCGACGATTACGATATACACGGCTGCGCCTCCGCCTGATTCATATGCATCAGCTTTCCGCCGATGGGTGAAGTGTATTTTCATCCGGCCAGCAGTCCGGTCCCATCGGGGCGGACAGGCTACCGAATCCGGCGGTCAAGACGCACCTGTGGCTTACTTACGGCTCATCCCGAAGCGGGACATTCAACCAAGGACAGAGGGCTGACCGACGTTGGAACCGCTCGACCGCATCGAACGATTCTTTCGTCTCTTCGATCGCTTTTCGCATACTGGCGTAGTCGGTCATATACGCTTTCTCTGCCGCCCACCGTTTGATTATATGCTTCTTTACGCCCGCTATCTACCCGGTAGACACGTACTTCTGCCGCTCAACTCAGGGAACCGCCGTCAGGGACTGTACCACACTCTGACATCGGTCTTTGCCTGCAACCCTGTCCAACACGCAACAGCCGCCCGGCGGAGCGTTCACTACGGTAGCAGGTGACTACTACTTCGCCACTGGCCAGTGTATGTGCTACGCCCGACCAGACGGACGCGCTCAGTCACTACTTCTGAACGGAGACGCGGACCCAAGGCTGAGAACGAGAAGGTGAACCCCAACGAGTCCGAAAAGCAGTATGGTTCTGGCTGTCGGTGGACTCGCGACTGCGGCCCCGCCTATCGCCACCGTCAGAACACTCACAATGGTCTCGGCTCGAGGGCTCTCGGCTGCCTGTTCTCTGGGCGTGCGGGCCGCTTCGAACTGGTCTCTGATAGCGTCGAATCTGGGGCCCTGACGGACACGTTTTCGGTCTTGCTCGTACTCTACTAGCCCGACAGCATCGAGTTTGGGCAGGTGAGTCTGACAGAGTGAGATGTACACACTGTCGTAGAGTTCATCACTATCGGTCTCTGCATCGGCGACGGCCCGAGCCACCTGTTTGCCCAGCGTATTGACAGAGAGCGCTGTCCCGTGTTCAGCAAGGCAGTACAAGCATGCGCGGCGGCGCTCGTTACCGAGAATATCGAATAGGGTCGCGCCATCGAGGTCGTTCTGCGCTGGCGGCGTAGTCCTTTTCCCGGTATCAACGACGGCGTCGGGCCCTACTGCCGGTTGCATATGTTACTCACCCCGGGGTGTACCGCTGTGTGCACGCATTTGTCCAGTACGTAGCTTACATCTCCGTATCGAGAGCCGCTCGTAGACGGTCTGAAAGCGACCGCGGCCCCGACAGTGAGAGCCGATGGATCACCGCCAGTGCTACAAATACCACGCTCACGACGAGTGCGACTGCGACACCTGACACTGTAGTCCCGCTGAGTGCGAGTCCACCGACTGCAACCAATGTGGCACACGCAGTCCCGAGATACCGACCTGCCCATCGCTCACCGGCAGGCGTGTGGGCACCGGGCCGGTCGTGGTCAGTTACAGGCCCGGCCGGCAGCGTCGACTCCGCAGCCGGCGTCGACAGAAGTGATGGTTCCGCAGCGAGATACTTATCGAAGGAGTTCGCGAGCGCGGTCGCTTCGACGAGTCCCCGGTCTTGGTTGTAGTTGATAACGCCCGCATCGTCCATCTTTGGGAGGTGGGACTGGTACAGCGCGATGTAGACGCGCTGGCGCTGTTTCGAGCGCAGCGAGTCGACGGTGGTGTCGTGTTCCAGCGCCGCGATGTGTTCTGCGATGTCGCTCATATCGGCTGGCTCTTCGCCGGAGTGCTCGTGGAGGTACTTGAGGACTAAGCGGCGACGACGACACTGAAGGACATGGAAAATGTCGTCGCGGGTGAGGTTATCGTCAGACGAGGCGTCTCCAGACGATGACTCATCTGTCGTGGACGCCTCTGCCTCGGCTGCTGTGGGTTCGGAAGTCGTTTCAGCTATCGACATGTGACTTTTCCTTTTCCAGCGGCCGCCATATACCGGGTCGACTGTTCCGTCGGTTGCGACTGTTTCACCGATTTAGCCGGTCGGTAGTGACCGACTTACTCTGGACACAGGACAGTAAAAGTGGCTTCTGAAGGACGAATACAGCCATATAGGTCGTTTCGCCCCAGCTATTGCTTTCCAGTACTGTTTCACGCACCGTACCGGATCGTTCCACCGTCTCGACAGCAACTAGTATGTGAAAAATCACACTCGTGCACCGTGGAAATTCCGCCTGTCACGGACCTATTCGACTGTTTTCGGGACGTAGAAGGCACAAAAGCCGGGAGTACGGTGACCTTTGTATCTGCCGCAGGGTGTTGTGCACATATTCCTGACCGCCGTGACGGCGGCGGACAGGTGCGCTTGGCGGAGATTTACCCGTCTCTGTGCAGTGATGCCACTACCGACCAAGCTATCCGGCGCGTGTGTCAGCTTATCCGCCGGGCGTCGGCGGCTTGATATCGCCTGCGTGGGGCGAGTTCGCCGCCGGGGGCTTTGCCCGCTCCAGACAGATGAGGTTCTCCCTGCCGAGACGTATTTTTACGACTTCGTCTTCGTCCACCATCCGCGAAAGGAGGCGGCTAACCTTCGCTTTCGACCAGTCCGTCGCCTCAACGATATCTGTCTGATGCAGACGACCGTTCTCGGCTTGCAGCATCAGCTTCACGAGGTGCGCGTCAGGGGTGAGTTCCTGGTCAGCTTGCTCGAAGGCCCCAGCTGCAGTGTCCACGTCGATGTCTGCACTGTCGGCTTCGACCACCCTGTCCGTGGCGTCGATTTCACGGTTAATTTCGAGTATCTCCCGATCCAGTTCCAGGTAGCGATAAATGAACAGTCTGGCCGCCGTGGAGAGCCTTATCACCCAGCCACGCCTGATCGCTGCGACTGTCAACCCAATTCCTATCAGGAACCCCAGTAGCGAACTCGTCACCCAGGCTGGCGTCAGAACGCTGTTCGGGTTCGTCCCCCAGGTGACTTCCTGTGGGTCGGTCAGGAAGTCACCGTCCGAATCGGACGCGAGCGGGTCTGTTCCAAGGGCCGAAACCTCACGCCCGTCGCTGAGACCATCGCCATCCGTATCGACGGTGGTCGGGGACGTGCCAGCCGCCAGTTCCTTTCCGTCGCTGAGACCGTCACTATCTGTGTCACTCTCGGTAGGTTCGGTCCCTGCCTCAAGTTCTGTCCCATCTGCCACCCCATCACCGTCAGTGTCTGCGACCGTCGGGTCGGTGCCCAGGGCCAGCTCCCTGCCGTCAGCGACCTCATCAGCGTCGGTGTCGGCCTGTACCGGGTTCGTGCCGACCGCCAGCTCCCGACCGTCGACGACGCCGTCGTTGTCCGTGTCCGCGTCGGTCGGATCGGTCTCGCCAGACGCCTCTCGCTGGTCGGACAGCCCATCGCCGTCAGTGTCCGCGACGGTTGGATTCGTCCCGAGTGTCAGTTCGCGTTCGTCTGCTAACCCGTCGCCATCGGTATCGGCCCGTCGCGGGTCGGTGCCCTGTTGGATCTCAGTCCTGTCGGCGACACCGTCTTCATCAGTGTCTGCGGCTGTGGGGGCCGTCCCGTGCTGGTGGACTTCTGTCCCGTCCAACAGCCCGTCGCCGTCAGTGTCGGCGTCAGTGAGGTTCGTACCCTGGACCACCTCGTGGCTGTTGTTGAGCCCGTCGTCATCAATATCACCGGTACGCTGAATCGGCTGCAGAGACACCGGTTGCCGATCTATCGTGGTGTCGGTGCGCGTGTTGTAGAGAGAGACTGAGAGATCATCGATCCCCGTTGTCCCGGGAGTCGTGAGGGTCGTTGTTCCGTTCGGGCCGACCGACGTACAGTTCAAAGACCCGTTCGCGCGCGCACAGACCGAGCGGTTCTCCTGCGGCGAGCTAACGGTCACTGCGATCTGATACCCGCCGGGCCGCGCGCCGTCTATCCGTTCCCAGACGAACGCGGTTCCGTTCGGCCCGTGCGCAACAGCCTGTGTGGGACCAGCCGACTGTATCGCTGGCGCTGTTTCGTTGCCCGTCGCTGTGTCGTCAGCATACTGCCCGGCGTCCGCTGCAGCAGCGACACCCACGGAGACGGACGCGACTGTCAAGAGGAGGAATAAAGTGCACATCCCGCTCACGATCCGGTGTCTCATACGGAACGGGTGTCACAGCGGAACAATATCCTTTTTGGCACATGATAGCCCTGTCACGTCTGGCCACACTTGATAATTCAGATATAATTATTTGTTCTCTAGTCATCTACTCATCAGATAGTCCAAGCTCCGACCCGACGACCTGATCCATCCCGCGCCGAATCCGCTGTGACATCGCCGATGGTGAAATGCCGAGTTTGTCCGCCAACTCTGCTTGTGAGATACCACGGGGAACGTCGAAGTACCCCTCTCTGTGTGCCGTCTCGAGTGCGACTTGCTGGTCTGCGGTTAGCCCGCATGCACCGGCGTTGACTTCTCCGGAGGTCCAGTACAGTCGATCAAGTCGAAACGTGATATTCCGGTCAGAGCACTCAGAGCGGAACTGCGACAGTGCTGCCCGCGACCGAAACTGGGCGTGTACCAGCCACTGTCCACTTGTCCCTCTGATATCGAGCGCCCGACCACCGGCGCGGACGAGCGAGGGCGTGAGTCGAACGGCGCTGTCGGCCACCTCGACCCGATAGACGCGGTTCGTCTCCGTCCAGTCTAATACGACGGACTCGCATACCGTGCTATCCCTCTCCAGTTCTGTTTCGAACTGGTCAAGACCCTCACCGACGGCCTCTATCACCACGAAGCTCGACGTACCGTCGTCGACCATCTGCTCCGGACGGACTGTTATGTCCGGACTGCTCTCGACTGCCTCCGTCAGAACTAGCTCCGGATGACTCAGACACAGATCGACACCGAGGCTCTTCCCCCGTGATGTCTCACCCGTCTCTGATGGGCTCGCCGGCCCGTACCCAGCGCCATCGACTGGCTGGTCCGCCTCGGCTGCTGACCCCTGGTCACCGGTGTTGCGCATGTGGACACCAGACGAATCGCACACAAGGATATTACCACTATAGAGATAGTGTTTGAAGACCGATGCACTATATTAATAGGCACTCTGTGGGGGCCGGTGTTTAACCACCTGTCGAGACAGAACAGTCTCTTCCAACGGCAGGTTTCGCTGGGACAACTCGGGTAGTTCCCCCGGTAGAAGACGATCAAGCGTCGCCAAGATCCCCTAGATGCCCACCGACAAGTACGGTGAACGGGCAGGCTGGTGGAGCCAACGCAGAATGTGAGCAAGCGTGGCGCTCCGTGGGAAACAGTGATCGCTTTGACAAAACATATCATAACCACGACTTTTTCCAAGGTTAGATCGAATCGCAAGACAACAACCAAGGTTGGAGCATTTGACTTACCATACCTATCAAACTGACAAAGTAATCTCTATTTTACGGTAGTTCTGGACTGGCTTCGAGTAGGGCGCTGTCCCACGAAACCAGCCATATTGACCGGTCAGATACGGCATACGCCGGCTGGGTCATCCGCCAACCTAGTCAGGCGCGACAGCGGTCATTCATCTTGTTCCGGTGGTATTGGGGTGGGTTGGACACCCGCAGATTGACAAAGGACGGTGTTCGGTCGGTTTGTCGGTCTCAACTGGTCTATTCCACCCTTGCAAGTCATACGAAACGGAGGGGTCGGTGCAGTCGAGCAGTTAGTTGCCAGTTGCTATGCTTGCAACTTCGCCGCGCTGACCCGCCGCAACCTATGTAACCTTCTCAATCTATTGGAATGTATAGACGATTATGAGCGACCCAGCGTGTTACCGCGACTACTGTTCTGCATGTGACGGGCAGCTGACATTCTCTCCGTCTTAAACGGCGAGGATTCCCCGAAGGGAATATTCGGGTTGCACGTTTCCTCGGTTCTCAAGTACGCTTTCGCGTGGAACGTCGAGGGTTGCCACCGAGTTGTGACCAACGGTGTGCTTTGCAGCGCGTACAGCCCTGTCAATGGGGCCTTCCTCCCCGCATACAGCAGGCGTCGAAGACGGCTGGCTATTCAACCAGTGAGGTAGCACGGTTCGCGTCAGCCGAACTGTTACGCCGTGCATGGTTCACCCTCCCGTTGTGCGATATTCTCCGAAGCGTTCAGGTCGGCGTGTCGTCCACGGTTGCACTCCGAACAGGAAAAGTGGTCACCATCACGGGTTCCCATCGAACCACAGGCCGAACACCGTTGACTGGTATGGTACGCATCGACCTTCTCGACACTGATACCAGCGCGTTCGGCTTTGTACGTGATGAACTGCTGGAGTTGGTGGAAGTGCCACGAGTGAACGCCCGACCACGAACTGTTCTCACGGATACCTTCGAGGTCTTCCATCCAAATGACGGGGTTCTCGAACTGCTCCGCGAACGTGATGAGACGACGGGAGAGTTTGTGGTTCAGGTCTTTGATTCGACGCTGTTCTTTGTCATCACGCGGTTGGGTGCGCGAAGCGCACTCCCGAAAGCGAATCGCGTAGGGAACGATATTTGCGTCGAACGTACTTCGCCTCACCACCCGACACCAGCATCGACTCGTCTTCACCGTAGGCCGTTACAGCGAGGATATGCCGTTCTCCAATATCGACACCGATAGACGTCTCACCCGATGTTTCGGTGTCGTACTCGATATTGAACGTACAGTACCAGTCGTCTCCGCGACGGTAGACCTATAGACGGGTCTTGTCAGCGCCGCCCTTGACCAGTCGGTCTACGGGGTCGGCAATATCGTTGTACACCTCTATCGGGGTGTACCACCATTGAGAGACGCATGGGAAGCCGACGACGACTGTGCCGTTCTCGGTCGTGTCGATTTCCCAGTTCTGGTTGTTGACGGCGAACGGTTGGCTCTCTCGGTAGTGAACCTCTCCGTCCGTGTTGTGGTCGGATTTCGCCTCTCGAATGGCTTGGTTCTGAATAGCCGAGTAGAGATTGTTGTCGATACGGGCCGTGGTCACGGATTTGCCGAAGTCGCCGTTTTCCCATCCGTCGATGCAGAACTGCTTGGTGTCACGGTAGAGGCGAGCGGCGTGTTGCCACTCTTTCCGCCGTGAGAGGGAGGGTTATGGAACTTCGCGGTGACAGCCACCGTGACCATTACAGCTGTAATTGAGTGCGTTATCTTAACAAACTATTGGAATATCTGGCCGTGCCATCGTCGGTGGATTGCGTGGTATATTGTCGGATTCATCCCCGCCCTGAAGGGCGAGGCTTTCTCCTTGAATCTCCGTAAGGATCACTGACGGTGAGTGTCCGGACTGTGGCACGAGCCTAGAGTCGTACGGTCGTAGAACCGATTGAGGTGTTTCTCGTTGTGGGTGTCCGTAGTTCAGTTGGAGCGAGACCTGAATGATTCTGACGACTAACCACACTCGGTCCGGGAGATGGGGGAGCAGTCAGAGCGGACTCTTGACTGACGGACCGTAATTACTTAGAGAGGGAGGGTGTCATAGAAGAGTTCTCACACTGTGATCACAGTACTTCCCGGATTGTCTCCTCGTTCATAGTTGGTGATAGCGACGACGAGGCGAAGGCACAGAGCGAGGAAAACCTGCGCTCGTGCGTGGACGCGGCCTCGGGCGTGCGTTCGCCCGAGGCCGCAGTCCTTCACTGATTCATTGGTTCGCTCAACTCCTGTGCGGCGGTTGTACGTCTCGTCTAGCGTCGATTGCTTGAGCTGAACGTCCTCACTGTGTTCGTCGATGCGGTCTTCGACCCTGTACTTGATGTCTTTCGGGTCGTCAGTGTTTCGTGGGTTGTACGGAACGACTGGCACGACCCCTGCGACCAGCAGGTGGTCGTGCCAGTCGAGCGTGTCGTAGGCGCTGTCTCCAAGCATCCACACCGGCTTGGCGACGGCGAGCGCGTCACGCGTGACGCGCATCGCCGTCTCTTCTGGCGCTTGTTTGCTTTCGGTAAACTCCGCTGCGATCGGTATCTTTTGTCCGGTCGAAACGATCGTACAGCCGTAGCCGTAGTAGTACTCTTCAGCTGTGGGATCGTAGCATTTCGACGCGTCTGAATCGGCGGGCATCGCTCTCACGTCCGTTGAATCAATTGAGTACGTCAAGTCGAGCAGGCCGCGGCGGGCGGCCTGCTCGACGAGTCTATCGAACACTTCGTCAACGACGTGTTCGAGGTCGGTAAGGAAGCGATCGACCGCGTCTCTCGACGGCGGTCGATCGAAGCCACAGCCAAGCCAGACGAACGTGTTCTGTAGCTCTCGTTCAATTGGACGAATGCCGTAAGTGTCGTGGTAGTAGCAATGGAGGAACCCACGCATCAGCTCTGGTGGCTCGTGCTCTCGTGTTCGCCCCGTCTCCGCCGGGGCGAACACGTCGAACTCTGCGAGAAACTCGAAGGAGAAATGCTCAAACAACGCTAACGTCTCGGTTTCCGCGACATTGAAGAACGACTCTACCGAAGGATCATCTTGCAGGGTCGCTGAGCTCATACCACCTCAGCATAGACCCTGCTCTTTGGTGTGGTAGTCGTTTTATGACACCCTCTAGAGAGGTGCAAATTGAGAGGTGCACAGTCATAATAGTACAACGAAACACCCAAAACACTCGGAAGAAATGCCTACAGCATGGCAGATAGTCGTTCGTCGGCCCTCCTTGACGAGAATGGGAACCTTTTCGGCCTCGTCAATGTCGTTGATGCGCTGGCCGTCCTACTCGTCGTTGCGGTCGTCGTGGCAGGCGCTGCGCTCGTTCTCCAGCCGGAGCCAGAGTCACCGGAACCGAACACAACCAATGTCACCCTCGATCTCGGGACACAACCATCGTACATCGTCACGGAGATCACTGAAGGCGATACGTACAGTCCCGATGGCGATTCGAAGCTCACCGTCACAGACGTTCACCTGACACCGCAGGACGATCAGACACGCGTCATCCTTCGGGCCTCACTGCAGGGACCACCTGACGGGGATAGTCTCACATATGCGAATGCACCCCCTCGCCTCGGCCGGTCACTGACTATCGCGACAAGTCGGTACGAAGTAGATGGTCAGATTCGTGCAGTGGGTGGTGACAACAGTTTCACTCAGGAAGACACGACGGTGGTTCTCAGAGACACCATGGCCACCGCCGAAGCGCGAGACGTCACCCCCGGTGATGAGATCCGCCTCGCTGGCCGCACTGTTGCGACTATCGAAGACGTAGCTGCATACACAACCGGTAATTCAACCGAACAGACCGTCTTCGTCGAAGCAGAACTCGACGCACACAGACAGCAGTCCGACCGTCGATTCGGCGGCACACAGATCCGGCGCGGGCAAACAGTCACGCTCCCGGCCGAAGACTACACCTTCGACGGTCGCATTGAAAAGGTGGATAGCGGCCTCCAGCCAACGACTACCGATGTGCTCCTGGAAACAACCGTCGATGCAGAAACGGCTGGCCGTATCGCTACCGGTGACGTCACTACCGTCGCCGGGTACGAGGCAGCCGAAGTACGAACAGTCACCACGTACGCAACACAGAACCCCGACCGCAAACGGGTGTTCGTCGGTCTCTCGCTGGCGACCCTGGAAAACGCTGGCCGTCAGCAGTTCGGCAGCGCTGCTGTTCAGCGCGGGAACGACATCACCATTTCGACGCAAAGCTACGAACTCTCCGGAACCATCGAGCGGGTCGGGGAACTCGAACCACGTGGGGCACCCACTAATCGGGCGGTTACACTGCGGATGACGGACATGCGCGCGGACATGGCCGATGCGATCGAACCCGGCATGACAGAAGCCGGTGGCGGCGAAACGGTCGCTCGCGTCAGCCGTGTCAGTACCGAACCGTCTGTCATCATCACCACGGGCGACAACGGCTCCGTGAACGTCGTCGACCACCCGTACCTGCGTGACGTCACCATCACGACCGAACTCCGAGTCCGCGAGACGACGAGCGGTGTGCAATTCAAGGGCGATTCCCTCCAGCAGGGCTCGACAGTCGTGATCAATTTGGGGACAATCACCATCGAAGCAACGGTCGTGAGTGTCGGACTCTGAACGACATCACAAACGGTATGTTGGATCAGTCAAACGAGTAGGTAATCCGATGTCGGAGGAATCCGGGTCACTAAGCCCTATTGAATCTGTCGGAGAGAGAATCAGTGCGATTAGCGACGGATCACAGGTCATCAGTGCCGGGTGTGCAGTCGGTGCTCGTGCAAGTGAGTTCGTTCGGGAATCCTATTGCTATCGCTGGCTCACCAAGGAGCCTGACCCGGAGGTCATCGTTATCGACCTTCGGGAGACGTACGCTGTTGGTCCGTTCATTGCACTACTGGATAGGATCGTCCCGTACGTCCAGCACGCGTGGCAGCACTCGCGTGTTGGGTCGACGGTGAAGCACGTGTTCGAACGGTTTAATGAAAAGGTGCTTGATCCCCTTGCCGAGACGCGTGGCTACGAACTCGCAGTCTCGGTCTTGGCACCACCGGAACCTCCAGAACGAGAGCGCACCACAGCGGATGATTCGGAATCTACCGAAGGTAGGCAATCATAATCTTCGGTAATTTTCCCTTTATGATTTCCGCGACTCAACTTTGTTGTCAGTGGCAAAAGGTCACAGTTTCAAACAATCCTAAGTGACCACAATTAGATTCCAGTCATTAGAACAGCAAGAACAGGGGTCAATATATCAACTACGACTTAGTCAGGATGGTAGAAGTCTTGACATTGTGAGTGATACGAAGCAGGAAGAGTTCACAAAATTCGATTCAGATCGACGGTCAAAATCAGTGCTATTTATTGATTCATAAGGGCCGTTTGTTGCCACGGTGGTTAACCCTCTGTCTCTCACAATTCTGTTAATGCCCGGATTGTGAGCGTGTGAATGACTCCACCCATTTCTTCGCTTTTCACACTTCGAAAAACGGCCGTTAATATGTGTCTATCTGGAAATGTGGACACTTCAATCACGTAGAGTCAGTCAACTTTGAGGGACAATCTGTCAACAATACTGTCAACTGCACCTTCCCCAGCAGGCACGACTACGGGCGCACTTGGCCCATTCAAGCTACTGCCATGGCCTGCCCCGCACTCCTGGGTGGGGGTACCCCTCAACTGGCAAAGCTCAGGTGGTTCACTCACACTTCCGATATTACTCTCTTTATTCCGGAGTGTCTGCGGAGTGTGAACTGGATAAACAGCCGAGAATAGCCAGTATACCGTTATGATGACCGTGATTCGGAGTGTGACCGCTCGGGTAGCCGATCCCGGAGCGTGCTGAAGGTTAGAATCTGTGATAACCCCGGTTCGTCAATGCGATACTGCTTGGGGGGAGTCCCGGAGCTGTACGTTTTCTCGACCCGAGGGGGCCCTTCGGGGGGATCATTAAGTGCTTCGACGACGCGTGTCGCAGCCGAGCGCGACGGGACAACCCAGATTGCCTCCGCAGGGTCACGGGCAGCCATCTTATCGAAATCTGCGACGACCGCCTCGGCGACATCGTTGTTCAGGCGCTCGGCTTCCGCGACGATGACGATTTCGCCGTCGGCGTCCAGACCGACCACATCAAACCGACGCTGGTCGGTCCGGTCGGCAGCCGTATCCGGGGTATCTGCCCCTCCCATGGCCGTCTCGGCTGGGATATGCGGCAACTTGCTCTGACCGGGTTCGTGGTAGCGAGACACCTCAACGACTGGTGACTCGGCGTCGTCGGCGTATGCGTGCTCTAGATACCGAGCCAACGCCTCAACCTGCATGCGATGCTCGCTGGTCTCCTCTAGGTCACCCACACCGTGTCCGTAATCGACGCCAGCGCGGTGGGATTCGTTCAGCAGGGACCGCCCGGCACTGGTGACAGTGTAGAGCAGGTGGGGTTTTTGTCCGTCACGTTTGAGCAAGCCACCGTCAAGCAATTCGTTGACAGCCGTGTCATCGATACCGAAATACTCCCGGAGCCGGAGCATCGAGTCATACACAATATCGTACATCGGCGACTCGTACTTCATCGACCACGCGTTGTAGACGGCCTGCAGGAACAGCAATTGCTGGTGGGAATACTCGGTCTGTTCACGCTCGGCCGTCGACAGTGAGATGTCTATGTCACAGACCGGAACGTTAGCGGGGTCGATCGCTGCCAGCGTGTCGTGACATGTGATCGCATCCAGCATGCCCGCCCGCGTCGAACCGTAGAGTGCGTCACACACGGTGCAGGTGAGCGCATGCCGGGAATCATCGTAGGCAACGGTCGGGGGCAACCGCTCGGTGTAAGGCAACGGACTGTCAACGGTCACGTCGGTGGGGCCCGTAGAGTGTGTGGACTCACTGGTTGTCGTGGATGGCTCCGTTTCCGTGATATCGAGCCCGTACCGAGAGCGAACAGTGTCGGTCCGGTCGGCCATAGCAGCTCTGAACTCTTCCTGCGGGAGATCCTCGAAGGACTCGGACTCGGGATGGCCAGCGGGCAGTGATGGAGCGGTCACCTGAAATGGGTCAGGCTTGGTGGCACCGTATCCACCCGGGAGAGACACCAGCCACTCCCCTCGCGGGAATGACCCTAGCTTGTTCTCGATCTCGTCGGCAGTATACCGGTCAGTCGCCAGTGCCTCTGCCAGTGGCCGATCGTACTCGACCTGGGACGCAACGACAGTACCAACATTGTTGAGAAGTCGCTCGTACGTTCCGGGAGTTGTGTGTTTGAACTGCGCAGGGAACTGGGAGATCAGGGTGAGTCCGATGCCGAAACTCCGGCTCTGATCGAGCAACTCCCCGATGAGGTCGAGCTCCTCGAAGGTGGCGGCTTCCTCTAAATACAGGTTGACCAGCGGCAAGTCAGTCCCGACATCATCGGCATACCGAACCCGACGCTTGAGCGCACTCCAGAGGTTCGACAACACCACTTGTGTAATCGCCTGTTTGGTTTCCTGTGAATCGAACTCACCCATATCCAGGATTATCAGGGCGTCTTCATCTAGGAGATCAACGAGATCGAACCGCTCGGCGTCATCCTCCGGGAGATGATTGAACAGCGCACGGAGTCGGGCATCCTGTGAGACGGTATCGAGTCGTGTCATCACCCCGCCCATAACCTTCTGAAACGTCCGGTCGCCGGTGTTGAGGATTGTCGTGAGGTTCCGCTCGAGTGTCTCATCGTCGACGGTCGGCATCGTCTGGTCGTCTTGGAGCCGCATCGCCGCGGCCTTCAGGTCAGCATGCGTGAACGCATCGCCGCCATGCCGTGTATCGAACTGCGCTTGCAACAGGAACCGAATCACGTCCGGCGAGCGGACGGCTGCATCATAACTGTCCTCGGGCATGAGTGCTCGAAGCAGGCTGATGTACTGGTCAATGGTGTTTGCGACCGCACTAGGACGCGGAATGCCGGCCTCAAGTTCCGGGCGGATATCGAGGACAGAGATCGCTGGCAGCGTTTCCGAACACTCGAAATAGTACACATCATCCAGAGAACCATGACGAGCGTAGTGTGATCGGAGTACCTCCGTGGCCATCTCATCACCCTTCGGGATGAGGGCGATATCCGCACCCCCAGTCGACGCGCTGTTGTCCAGTATGATGTTCTCCGCGAGGCCGGTCTTCCCGCTGCCGGTGCTGCCGGCGAGTAGCGTGTGCTGTGGCTGGAGTCCCGGCGGGAGGCGAACGGTGGTGTCCTCGACGACCCCCTCGCTGTTGCGGACGCGTCCAAGCGACGGTCCGTGGTCGTAGTTGTCCAGAACACCCGGGGCTGGGGGCGTCGCAAGCCCTGTGGTGTCAGACTGGAGATCGAAGGCACGTCTGGTCGGTTCGGTCAGGTCCGCCCCGTCGACGAGCGTGATACTGCCGATTTCCGTGTAGTCGGCGACGATTCCCTTCGCAGTACTCCGGTCGATGGGGAACTGCAACGGGAAATAGTTGTACGCGGGATCGGCAACGGTGCGCTCCTGTATGTCTGTGCGAACGCGATCAGTTTCGGTGTGATATTTCCCCTCGATCTTGTAGTACTCCCCGCTGAACGTCCCCATCACGGACGCAAGCCGTTTGGCCGTCGACTCGGCACCGGGGCCACTGCCGACGAGTACCCGCACTGACGCGGCGAAGGCATCCTGCTCTTTGGCCTCGAGATGTGACAGCCGGTTCCGTTGTGAATAATGTAGCTCGTCCTTTGGCTTCCGCTCAGGCAATGATCCAATTATCGTCTCAAAAGTCTCGTTGGCAGGTCGCTTGCAATCACGAGACAGGTATCGTTCGATATCGTTCTTTGCTTCAACGAGCTTGTCCGTGGGCTGGGCACAGATCTGTAATAGACAGAGTGTATCACTCTCTTGAAGCGCTTCAAGCAGTGCTGTCATCGGGTGCCGACCGCTGGCGTCGTCGTGTGGACCAAACGATCGTAGGTTGGTGAACCAGTCACTGTAGCAGTCCGGCGTCCCGACGGCTTCAACCGCGTAAGTCCAATCCGGCGACTGGAACTGCGAGAGTGGGCTGCAATTGTCCTGGCGGGTGATTCGGTAGCTGTTGGGAAACAGCGTTCGGACGTGGGGCTTGAGTGACTCGACATCCAGCCTGCCATCCGCTCCGAGATAGTACTGGAGTGCCGTCCCGGTCTCCCGGGGATGGGCGGTGACTGTCCATTCATATGTCGACTCTAGCTGGCTTAGTGTTCGATATGTCTCTATGCCACCCTGTGGATCTATGGTGCTGTCTGACGGCTCTACTAGGAGATAGCTGTGTGCGATGTCATCTGTTCCAGACATCTGTGGCGCGTCCGACGATGAGCATATTAATAGTTTAGGCCCCAGTATCAACGAAGATAATTGAGCGTAGTGCAAGCCCTATCGATTTTCTAGCATGCGTAAGATTACGGAGAAAAGTTCCCGTAACTAACCGAAGACGGATTCAGCAGTCGGGCTGGTGTGGTGAGTTATATATTTAATTTGTCTTTTCTTGCTATTAAATGATGACTGGTTGATGGGACTGGGCGTACGGAATGACACAAACGGCGCCAGTCAGCGCGCGCGCAGGCCGCAAGGAATCACTTACAGCCCACTTCCCGTGCCGACAAAATCTAATGCCCACTACACTGGTACGTTACACTATGTCGGAGTACAGGACTACCGACATCCCGAATGGCGAGTCGGAGATTCACGACGAACCCCGCATCCGGGACCAGCGAGTCACCGTGAGCCACATCCACACGCTGGTCGAAGAGCGCAGCCTTGACGCGCAGACGGGCGTGGACTGCTGTGCTCTCAACGCCGCAGAAGTTTCCCACGTACTGGCGTACTATCACGACCACCGCGAAGAGATGTGAGTTGTCGAAAAACGCCATCGGGAACCCCACGAAGCCGCAGAAGCCGACTCAAAAGTTGTCACTGGCCAGGGAATCTGTCAGACTCGTAATCATGGAGGTGTCATCTCTGCTTGAGCAAAAATCATGGCTCCGCTGGCTGACGAACTCGACAAGGCAGACGGCATAGAGCGGTCGTTGACGTGAGTGAGTTAGGCGAAGGCGCAACGTCACCACGATTTTCCAGTACGCCGTAGAGTCGTTTCATCGCCACCAGCGACGACGACTTCGTCCAGATGCTAGCCGACTCACACAGTGGCGTGTTCTATGTCCCCGACCAGTCGCTTCCCCCGCACGAACTCTACCACATCGTCCAGCGAGTTATCGAAGCGTTCCCGATCGAGAGGCAGTGGTTACGGTGACGTCCATCACAACGGACTGGCTGTAATTCTCGCCTAGTATTCTGTTCGTTCTATTCTTAAGATTAAATTAAGGGTAGATCATCATCCACTGCTAAAGATAGTATATTCGGAAGGTATTCAGTTGCGTGGCGGAGTGGCGCCTGGAAAGCGGTCCGGGTGTCACAAACCATGTCTGAGAACAAATGTACGTCCGGTGACGACCCGGGCACTGACGGCACAGCAACTGACTATGCATCGACAGGCGACTCGCTTGAGATCCGGTACAGAGACCACAGTGGGGTGTGGCGGCGGATACAGTTCGAACCGCGCCCGGACGGCCCTGGATGGTACCGGCATGAAGAAGAGTGGACTGGCTGTCACTGGCGCCCCGTCGGCCGTGAGACGGTGACGGACCTGTGGTGGCAGACCAACGTCAGTGGACAGTGACGTAATCGGCAGCGATAGCACGTAGTTCGTCACACTACGTAAGAAGTCGAGAACCCGTTTATAAGAAATTAGTAGCGCTTCACTGCGAGTGTGGATACTCGGTTAGGAATGATCGCCCAGTCTCACTCAATCCGTACTTGCCATCTTCAATTTTGTTCACATATCCCTTGTCGCTAAGTTCCGCCAACCTGCGTGAAGCGTGTTCTCGTGACATCCCGAGATTGTCGGCGATGATGATCGGTGAAAGGATTTGTATGAGACTGGAAGAATTGAGCGCGACGAGAATCAACACATCGGTATTCGACATCCACTCCGGTCTAGTCCTCATGACTCGCTCTGATTAATTGTGCTCCCGGTCGAACTTATCAATTATTAATCACGATTTGGTAGTATCAAGTTACGGTATCGTGAGTGGTTTTAATATCATGGACAAATAATCCTATCCTGAAAGCCTAATATGATATTAAAAACGTTCCCGCTACTTTCCATATTAATCTTGAGAGTTGACAGACAGGTGCGACGAAAACAGGATCTGTACACATGACTTCAGATGTCAATGATGAATTCGTACCCGACGACTTCGAAGCGGTATTCGGCTCGCTCGGGTTCCAGAAGACACTCGTGTATCAGCAACTCGATGACGGAATCGAAGCCATCATCAATCACGAACGCCTGTTTGAGTCGCTGGTATCAGCGGTTACCAACCAGCATTCACAGGTCGACTCACAGGATGTTACACGGGAATTCGTCACCGCACTCCATCATGAGGTTCGAGCACATACTGAATCCTTAGACAGTGATACAGCAAAACGGATCCAAACACGAGCATTGAATCAGTGTCAGACAACTCGAGTAGCAGCGTCGGATACGACGGGTGCTGCAGGTACGGTCGAAGACTATCTTGCAGGTCGCCTGGAACAGGAGGACGTACTCCAAGTGCAGTCGAGAACTATTGCGGAAAGTGTCGGCCTTAAGAGCAGGCACGTGGGACAGATTCTGGGAATGTGGCGCAACAGCGACGATGCACCCTTCGACGTGACCGCCTCAGAAACAGCTGGGGAAGGGAATCTCTGGACGATTCAGCATTCAACTGGGTGAGGGATATTCGATTGAACCTATAGACGTATGTGAGTGTGATTCCTCAACTGTGATGGTCCCAAGATACACACTACTTGGGTACCATCATTCGAAATCGGGAGTGGAACGAGTCGTTGGTTCGAGAACCGTAGGTGGGTTGAAGAGACACAGCTCATTTCGTCTGTCTTGGAGGTCGCTCAGACGATGCAATTCTCACCAGATTCTCTTCCGACGGCCTCCGCCACGATCAGGAAGTGTGAGAGAACGAACTCGGGAATGAGAGAGTACGTTTCGTTTGTCTTCTCACTGGTGTCTCACGGGTTGCGTTCCGCTTCAATCTCGGCTCTGATGTCGAGAACGATTTCGGGATCTAGATCGAGGCCGTACTCGTAGTACCGGCCGCCGCTCTCGCCGCGATTCCGATCGGTCCGATGGAGGAATCCGAGCATATGGAGGTCCGAGAGGTGGTTCTGAATGCTTTTGAGCGTCGTGAGCGGTTCCACGGCGTGTGAGTCCGCGACGCGCTCGTATCGGGTCTTGATCGTCTTCGAACGGACTAGCGTCTCTTCCTGCTGCTCGAGATACGCGAGCGTTTCGAGAAGTAGTTGGGCGTGCTGGGTCTGATCGCGGATCCGATTTCGTAACCGACCGCGTTGGACGAGTTCCTGGGCTGCAACGATATGCGAATCGTCGACGCTATCAGCCTCCTGCTTTTTCGCCACTTCGCCACCGACCCTGAGGAGATCGATCGCTTGTCGGGCGTTTCCTCGGTCTTTCGCCGCAATCGCTGCTGCCCTCGCGACCGCCGATTCATCACAGGCACCGTCAACGAACGCGCGATCGGCACGGTCAGCAAGTATCGTTCGGAGTTCACTGGCATCGTACGGGCTGAACGAGATCTCAGCTTCCATCAGGGTGTCCTTGACCTTCGGCGAGAGGCCCTGTCGAAACCTGTAGTTGTTGCTGATCCCGATGACGCCAATTTTCGAATTCGTGATATGGCCGATCGAGCGCGCTCGCGGGAGTTCATACAGGAGCGTGTCGGCGTCGCCAAGATGATCGATCTCATCGAACACGATGAGGTGTGTCCCACCCAGTCGATCGAGTTGCGCATACAGTTCCTCGAACGCGTCGGCTGTACTGAGCCCCCGCTTTGGGAACTCACTCGCAGCCTCCGGGAGCAGTGTGTTGATGAGCGCTCGGACGACCGAATAGACCGTCTTTCCGTTACAGTTCAGCTCGTGGACGAACAGGTCGTCGGCGTTGGGGCGCTCTGTGGCTTCGTTTTGAAGCGCTTCCATCATGTATGTCGTCACCGCCGTTTTCCCGAGTCCGGCCCTCCCGTACAGCATGATGTTCTGTGGCGTCCGGCCGAAGAGGACGTCCTCAAGCGCGTGGCGATATTCGTCGATCTCCTCGTCACGCTCCAGGATCTGATCGGGTTGGTAGTCTTCGGAGAGGACCTCCTTTGCAGTAAAGAGAGAACGTTCGACGTCGCTAAACGGTCCGGACATGAGTCTATTTATAATGACCCATCGCAAATATATAAAACCTGCTTTTGTTTGTCTCGTTTGTCTGGATCCACTCCTGCTTGTTAGTCCCCTCTCAGCTATCGAGACGCTACGCATTACTTGGCGTCAGGAGACAAACGAAATCCACTCTCTGAAGCGGAGGTTGAGTGGCTGCTGTGGAGTACCCGGTGTCACAGTCGAAGACAGACGAAACGTCCTCTCTCATTCCAGAAGAGGTCACCTACAGCGGAGCAGGCTAAGTCCTTCTGGGTCGTCCGAAAGACGGAGTTTCTCCAGATGACGAGACATCGAGAGCATGTTGAACCACGGGACTCCGAGGCGCTTTATAGTGGTCAGCCCAATACGACAGAGTCGACAGGAGACTGACTGTGGACTTCCTCCGAGAAACACACCCGGAGAATCGAGACAAACGAAACGTACTCTCTCATCATGTATCATATCGTATCGTCGAAGTCGAGCGTAGAATTTGCACGAATGGTATCTGCGACCGTGACGAGACGTTTGTCCGGTTTAGAGATCGTGTCTCTCGAATTCGGGTCTACGAGTAGATTCTGTGAAGCAGCGCCAAAATACGGCACGAACAAACGATTAGGCTTCCACAAATTCGGGTAGTCTCGAATATCTCGTGTGAATCGGGAGAGGCCGGGATGCTTCTGCAGGGCGCGTGTCATCATCCGGCGTTCCAAACTGTGCTCGAGGAACTGTTCGTAATGATGCGTTTCTGGAAGCGGATCCGCGAACAGCAGCAAGGACTGCAACGTGCGATCTCGTGGTTGAACTCCACGACCAGCGGATCATCAGGGCTGCCCGTTCTCTTCAATGCCTCGACGCAGTACTCATAGAGACGCCTCCCAAATGGCGTCTCGGACTCGCCAGACAGAGTCAGCAAGTCCTTCAACTGCTTCCGGGAGCAGTCCAGTGGCAACACCACCGCTCGTGCCACATTGGCGTCAGAAGCCTCCAGATCAAGCATAGGTCGGAACGGAGACCAGGTGGTCGAGAGTGTCGAATCCTTCATCCAGGAATTTCCGCCGGGGGAACAACACAATCCCATCGAGGAGCTGAACGTCACTGACGATCTGTTCGTGTAACGCCCGGACGTTCGGAACCGACGAGTACTCGTCTCTCTCTTCTGGGAGCACACCATGATCTTGGGTCAGTTCAGTGGTTTTCAGGAAATGGAGGAAATCGTAGATCTGCTCCCGATTCGGAAGGACGACGACACCGGTAGCTGCTGTCTTGCCGAGTTGGACGATCTGTAAATAGATCTCAAATGGCTCCTCATCCCAATTGGGGACGATGCCCAGGTATCGCAGTCGCTGCCCATCAATCGTGTATTCGAACCCAGCAAAGCCGAATCCGAGTACTGGCAGCCTTGACGACGAATCATCGGTGATGTCATAGTCAGCACAAGAGTAGACGATGTGCGGTGCGACCGTCCAGTCCGCGTCTGGTAATCCGATCAGTTCTGCTTTCGCTCTTCGAGTCACCAGATTGTGGTCACGGTGATCCCCGAGTACGGCTGTCCCATCGAAGGGCTTGCACTCCGAATGCGGATAGGAAGCATAGCTTGACTCCTCGTTCACTAACTCTGCGTCGCAGTTTTGTCAGAACTCCGGTGCTGTACTGTAGGCCTTGGAACGGCCAACACGCCGCTTCGATAACATTTGGATTCCAGCTCAGCTGGGCTTACGTCGTAGTGCTCCGCACAAATCTCGCTGAGGCCCCTTCCTCCGCCTCGAACGATAGGATCGTATCGTGGGAGCAGTCCGTACTGATCGAGGAACACGAGGTGGGCGAACACTCTCGCTGGAGTGACTTCGGCACCTCTTCGTGTAATCCGATTCTTGCTGGCCTGAATGCCTGCCAACACTCCTGGGACTAACTCATCTGTCTCGGACAGGTACTGACGGTGGATCGCCTCGGGGTCAAATGGTTCGAGAATCGAAGATTCTCGTCATCATGAGAGAGCTGCTCTCTCAAACGACCCCGAGGCTTCCTGCTTCGATGACACGCTTTGCAGACACCGAAGTGGTGTCCGTAGGGAGCGCAGTCTCCACAGGCGTGGATTCGGGCCATCCCAGCCCTAATTCAGAAAAGCCTCTCTGCAAGACATTCATCGCTGCATTCGCATCCCGATCACACTCGAATCCACATGAGGGGCAGGAGTGTTCCCTGGCCCAGATTGGCTTCTCCGTCTCGACACCACACGACGCACATTCCTTGGTCGTGCCTCGTGCTTCGACCTGAACAACGTGACAGCCGTACAGGTCGGCCTTGTATTCGAGGAGTGCGATGAACTGTCGCCACGCTGCATCCTGCTTGTTGCGGGCGTTGTGCGACTGTTCGAGCATCCCCCTCACGTTCAAGTCCTCGACGAATACGGCGTCGTACTCTTTGACGAGCCACGTCGTGATCTTGTGCTGGTAGTCCAGCACCTTCCGCTTGATGTGGCGCTTCACCTTCGCCACTTCCCGACGTTGCTTCTCGTAGTTGTTCGACCTCTTCTCCTTGCGAGACAACTTGCGTTGCTCGCGCTGGAACCGTTCGTACTCGTCTTCAAGATCAAGCCAGTCCACAGTCTTGCCATCCGACGTGTGGATGTAGTTCTGGATACCGAGGTCGATTCCAACGCTGTTGCTCGCGTCAAGCGAGTCCACGTCGGGCTTCTCGGGAAAGTCAGCGTCGTCGGTTTCGAGGCCGAAGGAGACGAACCAGTCGCCGGTCCTCTCCTTTTTGATGGTGACTTCTTTGATGTCTGCCTCGTCAGGGATGTCGCGGTGGTAACGGATTTTGATGTCTCCGATTTTGGAGAGCCAGAGCGTCGCACGTCGGCCACTCGTGTTTTTGAGTTCGAAGCCAGACTGCGAAAACGTCATACTCTGGAACTCCCGTGGTGACTTCCAGTTGAGTTTCCCGACTTTGCGTCCGTTCTGTTTCTGCTCGGAGAGGCCGTCGAGGTTCTGGTAGAACCGCGTGACGGTTCGTTGCAGGGCCTTCGAGTTGACCTCCGAGAAGATGGAAAACTGGTCTTTCCAGTCAGGGAGTCGGCTGTGGTGTTTGTACGCGGAGCCGATGTCGCCGGCATCCACGTTCTCGTACTCGTACAGGGTGTAATTGTACGCTTGGCGATGAACGTCGATGTGATGTTTCAGTTCAGCCGCTACCTCTTGTGTCGGATAAGCGTGGTAGCGGTGACTGTATTCCATCGCTGTCTGTTGATTCGAAATGTGTTTACTTAATGGTTTGTATCACGAATTGTCGGATTCAACCCCGGGGTCAAGCCCCGGGGCATTCTCCTCGACCGCCTGTAAACCGATGCGATCCACTTCTGCCCCTGAATCTGGTGTGGGGTTTCCGAGACGTATGCGTCGAATCGGTCCGATTCAGATTGAATAAGTGACCTAGTCGCCAAGTACGTGGCTTCGAATGAAACGCGGTCACTTCCGACGATGGGAGACTGGCCGGGTGGCGTCTCTGGTGGTCGCTGTGCAGTGAGTAACCAGTTCTGGGTAGCGAGCCGACGTTCGAACTTGACAATATGAGATGGATGGCATGCGGCCCCGTTCTTTTCGTACACACGGCCACAGACTGGGCAAGTCCTCTCGACGAAGTCCGTGAGCTCCGGCTGGTCTCTCTGCTCACCCCCTTCTGACTGACCCCCAGAGTTGCTTGACATACTGTAACTAAACCGTCAGTCAAAATTAAAGGTCAGTCTGGAGCAAGAGTCAGTGAACCGCTGTCGCAGTTATGGGGAAGGATAACCCCTTCCTGATTCGTAGTGCAACAATCACGCTGCAGTCATCGGTGTCGATGGACGACGGGAGCGGTTTGATGGTCTGACGGAACACATTGGCGTGATTATACTAATGGTCGGTCATCGTCTCAATCTTCATATGAGCCTGCTAAACCGCTCCCCCGTTGTGGGCTAGATCACTCTGGAAAACTATCCGAGATCAACTGGTTATATATGAACTATGTCGTAGACGGCATCAGAGAACTGGGCGATCTAATGGATGCTTAGCAGTGTATCACCGTAGAACTGACGGCGATAACAATCTCACCAGAGTGTGGTGTACGGTCGTGAAAGGATGCGGTCTGGGTGTAGAAGGAAACGTTTCGACAGTTGACACACCGGATTTGGGGACGGCAGTCTCCGGACTAAATGATGTTTTCACCATACCCCAGACAGTGAGCTTGTTCCCACGCTTGCTTACAGCGCCACTCGATTTCTTGATCGAGCGACTTTGGTTCCCCATACTATGACGGTGAGCTTCATAATGTCCCGGTGCATTTCGCCGAAGGCTGTTTGATTGAATATCAACTACAATACGGCCGGACGCTGTGATTCTCAGGGTTCTGTTTCACTCAGTTCGGTAAGGGCCTTGTTTTAGCCCCATTCTGTCCTGTGAAGCGATAACAGATATTTTATTAGTTGATTGCCCAAACCAAGACTCGATGGATGTCCTTCCCATTTGGAACCGAACTAAGCGAAGAATCAGGCAAGAGATAATTGGCCGGTGGGCCTCAAGGAACTATTCGCCGACGCCTGTTTGGGAGGAAGATTGGGATCTACTTATCATCCTTGACGGTTGTCGGGCAGATTTGATGTGGGAAGTAGAGGACGAGTATGATTTTTTAAATGACCGTGGTCAGCTCACATCGGTAGGAAGTACGACTATTGAATGGCTCGAAAACACCATTCAAAATGCCCCATCCTCTGAGATTGAACAGACTGCATATATTACTGGTAATCCCAACTCTGTGGTTGCGTTTCGGTTTTCTTTCCCAAACAATTGTAGCTGCGGGAAGGAACTTGATCCGGCCTATGACGACGTTTACCATTCAGGAACAACAACCTGCTCGGCTTGTGGCGAAGCTCACGAAGGAGACCGCATTATCCCTACAGACCACCTCGATGAGGTATGGCGTTCTCAGTGGAACAACGAACTCGGCACCATTCTACCGCGGCCGATCACAGATGCTGCAATCCGGTATGGCCGAACGAACGATTTCGACCGGCTTATTGTGCACTATATGCAACCTCATCACCCTTTTATTTCGATTCCTGATGTGGATCGTGGGACGTATATCGAAGCAGGTGACGAAGATCGTGTCCAACGAACGGAGACTATATGGGAACAGCTGCAATCTGGTGAACTAACCGAAGACTTTGTTTGGCATCACTACGCCGAAAATCTGCGATGCGTTCTTAATGATGTCGCTTTACTTCTGGATAATATTGATGCAGATTCGGCAGTCATTACCTCCGATCACGGTAATGCGATTGGCGAATATGGGGTCTACGGACACCTTGCAAACGTTCCGCTCCCTTGTCTGGTTGATGTGCCCTGGTACCGGACAACTGCAAACGACGCCGGCGATTATGACCCTGGATCAAGTAGAGAAGATAGAGAAAATCTTACTTCCAACGACGTGAAAGATAGGCTGGCTGATCTTGGATATATGTAACGGTGCTCTCCCGGGGATATCTTAATTCGTACATATCAAACCTTCCATTGAATAAACGGTAGTGTTTAGTTAGTAGCATTGAGCCATCGAGCAAAGCTCTGCAACCAATTTTCGGCGGTTTCCGGGTCGGCGTGACTGAAGCAGTTTGAAAACGACGAGGTTCGACGCTTCAGCTCTCGAAAAATCCGTTCGATGGCGTTCCGATTTCCGTGGCGACACATCTGAAATCGGAGTCCAGCTCGTTGAAGTGCGGTTTGGAGGTGTTGAGCGCCATCGACGAGAAAGACGCCAGTTTCGACATCGTGTTTTTGCCGAAGTTCGCGCAGGAAAATTTCTGTGAGGGTGGTCGTAGTCGTCGGAAATAGCCGGACGTGAAGCAGTTCGTTCGATTGGGGATCGGCGGCGGCGTACAGCCAGAATTGCTGATTATTGATCCGAATCACTGTTTCGTCGAGCGCAATTTGATTCGGAGATTTCCCAGATTCGGGCTGTAGATCGGCTTTCTGAACCCAATCGTGGACGGCTTTGCGACTGCGTTGGACACCCAGATCTTCGAGTAATTCGACGGTATTCGACAACGACAGTCCCGCAACGTGTGATTGAATACCCAACGCCATCGCCGACTCGGGTGTCCGCTCGCGCTCCACAAAATCCAAATCAATCCAGTCTCTATGTCCGCTGAGGCGGCTGATTTCTGGCATAGGCACCAAGAAATCCGTCCGCCTCACCTTTCACGCTTAACTAAACACGACGGAATAAACCCGTATATTCGAATAGCGGAGGAAACGGGCCTTCCTCGAACGTGAGCCAGCGACGGACGACTAATTTCACATCCCTCTACCGCCGGTGGCCGACAACTCGGTGAAGGTGAATTGACTCGTAACACATCGAAGAAGTCACCTACCACCTCCTACTTTTGAGAGTTATGCGATACGGCTTCGAACACTTATTCAAAGGTATTCGCCGTCCTCGGAGAGGGTTAGTTGAGCTAAAAGCGATTGCAATGAATCGACTGTTTGGGGGCAACTTTGGGAACTATGTAATGGAACAGGACTGGGACAACCTGATCATTCTTGATGCCTGCCGATATGACCTATTCAAACAGGTGAACCCTTTAGAAGGGCAATTGCATAGATTCCATTCGCGTGGTTCCCATACAGGGGAGTTCGTGCAACAGAATTTCCACGACGGGTCATTTCTTGACACAGTTTACGTTTCCTCAAATCCTAATCCAGCGGAGGAGGCTAATGCTGAATTTGCATCAGTTGAAGAGGTTTGGGAATCAGGATGGGATGAGAGTTTGCACACAGTCCCACCCGAAAATATGGTAGACAGAACGATAGATGCCGAGGAGAAATTTCCTAACAAGCGACTCATCAGTCATTTTCTGCAACCACATTATCCCTGGATTGGGCCAGACGGTCGAGAATTTATGTCGGAGCACGGATATACACCCCAAAATCGCGAGGATCATATCTGGGTACAGTTACGCAAAGGCGAATTGGATACAGAACGCGTTTGGAATGTTTATGAGGAAAATCTACGAGTTACTTTCCCATATGTTCAAGAATTAGCCGATTCACTTGATGGAAAGACTGTTGTTACATCCGACCACGGAAACGCATTTGGAGAATGGGGTGTATATGGTCATCCTCCAAACGGCTATATCTCTTCGCTTGTTCAGGTACCGTGGCTTGAGATCCCCTACGATGAGCGAAAAAATATCACGTCAGCACGGACTGGTGAGAGGTTTACTGATGAAGGACCATCTAAAGAGCGATTACGTGACTTAGGGTATGTCGAGTGAAGAGAAGTCCCCTCCCCCAGTTCAATACGGCGTTTCTCGGTGAAGCCCTCTACCAAGGCTTTCCACCAAATTATTCACGACTGAGTAGGACTGTTTGATATGCAAGTTGATATTGCAGTTCCCGGTACGTTCCACGCTTTCAAACTCGGGAGACAGTTAGAGAGTCGTGGTAGTTTACGGAGGATCTACACCACCTATCCAAAGTTTGCGACCGATTCGGAGGGAATCCCTGATAAAAAGGTGACACATATTCGCCATCCCGAACTTATCGCACAGGTAGGACACCGATTCCCCGTAGTGAATGATATAATTCCAAGTCAGTGGAATGACCCTCTCAATCGCTGGAAAGGGATTGCTTTTGATAAGGCGATTGCTCGGAAGTTGGAGCCAGCTGAAGACGGCCTTTTTCTTGGGTTTGCGGGAGTGTGTCTTGAAAGTTTACAACGGGCTAATAAAATAGGATTGACAACAGTTGTGGAGCGAAGTTCTGCACACATCAGGACACAGAAAGAGATACTCGATAAAGAGTATCAGAAGTACGACCAAGGTGACTCCCCCATTTCGACAAATCACGTAGAACGAGAAGAAACTGAGTATGGAGTGGCAGATTATGTGATCACAAGCTCAAAATTTGCTCAAGAATCATTTCTCAATAGAGGTTTCACTGCCGAAAAAGTCCGCTGTGTCCAACTGGGAGAGGATATAGAAGGTAAAAAGGTCGGGACAAAGCGAGAAAACAAAAAAGAAAAAACAACGTTCCTATTTGCGGGTAAAGTGGATCTGCAGAAGGGGGTACAGTATCTATTAGAGGCTTGGTCTAACTCTGACCTTGCGAATTCTGAATTATTACTGGCCGGGAACATACCAGAAAATATGAAGAGCGTCAAAAATAGATATGAGAGGGACGATACCATACGATTTCTGGGTTGGAGAGATGATATTTCGGAAGTATATGCTAATAGCGATGTTTTTGTACTGCCGTCCTTACACGACGGCTTTGGGATGGTCGTAACTGAGGCAATGGCAAACGGACTTCCCGTACTTATTTCTGAAAATACTGGGGCGAAAGACTGTGTACGTGAGGGCGTTGATGGGCAGGTCGTGCCCATTAGAGACAGCGAAGCTCTTGCAGAAGCGATGCAGTATATGTACAACAACCCTGAAGAGCGAAAGCAAATGGGAGAGAACGCACGAGAACACATTACGTCAAACTTCACAGAAGACGACTATGGTGAAAGGATACTTTCCGAGTACCAAGCAATGATTAGTCAGTAGGAATCAAGAGCTGATTAGACGGTGCGAGATGACACTGTGTCGGCAGGGGTATTTTTGACGGCCTCCTCTGGCTCAGGTTCCTCATCCTCGCACCACACGTCGTAACTCGATTTGCGGAAGTGAAGTATTCGCTGTTACTGTTGTAATCCATAGAAACGCATCAAAGTCCATCGAGTCCACTTCTGGCAGGTGCGCGAGTTATGTAAGGGCGTAGTGCCGCTTCAGCTCTGAATCGCTAGATACACCGAATACAGCGTCTCTCAGTTGATTCTAGCAGTTCAGGCTTGACGTGGCAGTAGGTTGCTCCCGCGCTCCCACCATCTACCATGGGAAGAATCATATCAGTTATCTCCGTGCTCATGATACGAACTATGCCGCCCTCTGCCAAATTCCTCCGCCCATCGGCAGGTGCATACTCGCACGATTCGACAAACGGTTGTACGATAGGCTGAAACGCCTCTCACGGTACGTCGCCTTTCGCCGATAAGTAGAGGTGAGCGTGAGGCGTAGCATACTGCTGAGTTCCTGCCAGTACTAACAGCCGTTCCCACCTGTCCGTGTGCTTGTCCATCCGACATTCGTTCTAGTTTAGTGGCGGTCAAAGCCGAACTCACCTCGTTCAACCTGCTCACGTAACCGATCTCTGTGTGGATTTGGATTTCGTGATGCCCACAGCAACAGCTCGTCCAAATCCGGCAGTTC
>NZ_QXIK01000014.1:0-88669 GCF_003666065.1 Haloarcula sp. Atlit-7R
GAACCTCGTGACGAAACCGCCATCTGGGGCACGGGTCAGACGAACAGCCTCGTCGTTGTGCTGAAAGCGCTGTTCACCTGGCAGCTCGACAACAATCGCGAGTCGACCAATGAATAGTCACTCAGATTCTCACAACAATGCTATCAAGGTCCGGATCGTAGGGATGGAAACTGAAGCCACGGCGGTTTCCTCCGCTGTTACTTCGTCTGACGACAACCGGTGATGGAAAATGCACGACGATACAGATGAAGGAGGTGACGCGGATCCGACCGACCACCCCGAAAGCACAGATCCAAGCTCCACTACGGTTCGTCATAACTGGAGGAAATCGGGCCGCCCCAGTGTGGCGATCGTCGGAGCAGTTGCGGCGGCCACCAACCAGGAAACGACTGACCTGCCACCGTTACAGGAGACGATCGAAGCCGATGCACTCGATACGCTGCTCGATGGCCAGTCGTCGTCAGTCGCAGCCTCATTCCAGTACGCCGGTACTGACGTCTCAGTGACCGGGGACGGCAGCATCGAAGTCCGAGCTGATGGACAACCTCGGGAATCGCAGTGATACCGACAACTACGGAGTGATCGATGGGTGTGGTAGCTTTGTGGGAACTACAGTACATCAATTCGGCTATGATGTCAAATCACCCACAACCATATCCCTCTGCGGAACCTATCCATAGTACGGAACACAGCACACACTGTGCGTTTAGCCCACCGGTGAGGGCTGCTTGAAACGGGAGTACCCGTTCGCAGTCATCCATTTCTCTTCGCGCAACGGTTGCGCGGAACGCATCACCAAGTGACGCGTTTCGCAACAAGAGCCATCTACAAATGTCGAGCAAAAAAAACGAAGGGGCTGGCGGCACGCTGAATGAACTGTTCGAAATACTCAGCCACGAGTACCGGCGTCGCATCCTTCTGGCCGTTGCCCAACAGAACCCGCGGGACGAGGACGACATCACATCGGAGACAGTCGCGGGAGAGCACGATGACGATGGCGACGCGCTCGAACATGTAAAGACGGGACTTCACCACGTACATCTCCCAAAACTGGCCGACGCGGGTTTCATCGACTGGGATGGTGATTCCGGGACTATCACACGCGGCCCTCGGTTCGAGGAGATCGAGCCGCTTCTCAGATTGATGCACGACCATCAGGACGAATTGCCCGAAGACTGGCCGTAGGTTCTACCAAAGCCGACGAGTAGTGTCTGCGTCCGCTGAAGCAGGCGTGCTGTAGGACTATGACAATCTGATTGCTCCACCGATCGTCGGAGAGAACGCTCTCAAGATGATCTGGAATTAGGAGATGCTCGTTGAGGTGTCTTCTCGATGGTCCTCAATCACTTCAAGCAGGGAGAGAACGTCTTGGAACTCTCGGCCTCGATGTACGGTGCCCTGGTCGGTGTCGTATTCGACCACGTTTGCTTCCTGCAACTTCGGCAGGTGAATGTGGTGGAGCTCGATACCTCGATGTTCTACAGAACCGTTACCGTCTGGTTGGAGTGAATCCGCCCCTCGCAGGTGCTGTGTGAGTTGGTCGACAGTCGTCCCGTCGGGGGTGTCAGCCACCCGGCGGAGGATCTGTCGTCGCTGCTGGTTGGTCAGCAGCTCTAGTGCTGTCTCGGTCGCTATCCGCTGTTCTGAGTTGCTCATGAGTAGTCCCACCATGTCCAGTCGGGACATCGGCTCGCACGAACATGGACTAGATACTTCACAGACCTAACAGATACCCGTGTCGTTAACCCGGATCCTCAAAGCACACAGAGGATTCGAGGTGTAATTGGCTACTTCTGGGTCATAATAATCTCAAAACCGTATGAACTGAGAGCGCCGGTCTCAACTACTGGCAGCTGGTAGGGGCGTGACCGATACAGAGGATGGATGCAACAAGCCACCGCTCTTTGTTTCACACCTGGGAGATGAATCGGAGGACTGGAAGCATATGCAGATACGTTGTCTCGTGAACTACGCTTCCCGCTGATCCCACATGAGACCGAGTGCCGCTCCGAGCGCCATCCCGACTCCGATTCCGAGACCGATATTATCTATGGCTACACCCACGGCGACACCGAGAGCGAGGCCGACGCCGACACCAAGCGCAACTCCCTGTCCAGTTGTTTCGGAGTCAGACACGGTGGGAAGAGAGTGCCGTCGGGGGATAAGCTTACCTTCCGCCACCCACGTTCGGTCGTGCCAGTCTCCCGTGACCGACTCGCGCGCTGTATGCAGCAACGGCTTTTTGATCTACTCAGCATCTGTCGGAACCGGCGTGACCGATACAGAGTGTAGACGTATCGTTTGAGCATAGGGTTATCTCTACTCATACCGTACAGGGCGAAATGAGTGAGAAAAGAGGCCCAACAGTCACTATCGAGTTTGAGCAAAACGAGTACGACCGGCTCAGGGAGGTGACTGATTCGCCAGCCAAGTTGATCTACGACTCAGCGATCCGGCGACTCGAACTGGAGGAGTCGATTGCGTTCACTCGTGACGGGGGGTTCCAGGGTCCAGAGGGATTCAGCAAGATCATGGATCCAGAGTATCCGACATGGCCGCTTGGCAGCTTCCTCGGGATTGAACTCCGCTCAATGGGTGATGGTGAATCGAAGTGGGTGCTCGAAGCGGGCCCGGAACACGCTAATCCGATGGGAACGATTCACGGCGGGATACTCTGTGATCTTGGGGATGCAGCACTCAGCACAGCGTACATGAGTACCGTCGACCCGGACGAATCGTTCACTACGGTTGACCTGACTGTGAACTATCTCCGGCCCGTCTGGAGTGGCCGACTGAAGGCTGTCGGACAGGTCGTCCACAAAGGTCGAACGATCGGGCTCGCAGAGTGTGACATTACGACTGAAGAGGGGGATCTCGTGGCACGTCTCTCTGGAACGTGTATGACTCTCCAGAACGAATCCGCGAACCGGATCGCCCCTGCCTGACCAGAGCAGACCCCACACGAACGTCGGCAGTGACCAGTCAACTATTTCGCCAACCATCACGTATCGTGACAGATGAAACGCGACGTGACGTTCGAATCCGCGGGAGCAGAGCTGAGTGGTTGGTTCTACTCGCCAGACTCGTCGCCACCGTGGCCAGTCGTCGTTATGGCTCACGGGTTCTCCGCCACCAAACAAATGGTCGCAGATCGATATGCCGAGGTGTTCACCGAGACTGGTGTGGCAGTGTTGTTGTACGACCATCGGGGCTTTGGGGAGAGTGGTGGCGAACCGCGACAGCAGGTCAACCCCTGGGTGCAGGCACGTGGGTATCGTGACGCAATCGCGTTTGCGACCACGCTCAAGAACGTCGATCCCGCTCGCATTGCCGTGTGGGGCGATAGTTACAGTAGTGGCGCTGCACTGGTTGTGGCCGCGCTGGATACCCGTGTCGCGGCGCTGGTCATCCAAGTGCCGGCTCTCGGAGACGAGGTTCCTTCGGACGATCCTGATGGCTCCGCTCGTGAATCGATGAAGCAGATGGTTCGCACCGGGTCTGTCGAACCGGTTGCAGATGAGATTCGTGGTCCGATGCCTGTCGTCTGGGATGACCAAGATCGACGTCCATCAGCGCTGAAACCTGAGACAGCGTTTCGATGGTTCAACGGCTACGGAACTCGCCCGGACACCAACTGGACGAACGAGGTCACCATCGTCCGGCCGAAAAGCCCACAGTGGCAGCCTGGACTGTGCGCTACGGACGTTACTTGTCCAGCCTTGTTCGTGGTGTCTCCAGAAGACGAGATGCCTCGCTCTGCACCCACCGTGGCACGTGACGCCTACGAGAGGCTTTCAGGGCCGAAGGAGTGGGTGGAGATTCCGGGCGGTCACTTCGGGCTGTTGTATTACCCGAGTGAGACGTTCGACCGGGCGTCATCGGCCCAATCGAGATTCCTCGTTGAGACGATACTAGCAGAAAGTGACTGAACGCAAACCACAATCGGAGATAGCATTGCGAATGGTTAACACGAGTCGGGCCGAAGATGACGGAATGATAGTAGATAGCTGTGTATCCGTGACTCTAAACGAAGGGCGATGAAAATCGCGGTCTACGGGACAGGGGGCGTGGGTGGGTACTTCGGCGGTCGTCTCGCACAGGCCGGTGCCGATGTCCACCTCATTGCGCGAGGTGACCACCTCGACGCGCTCCGGGAGGATGGGCTTCGCGTCAACAGCGTCTACGGTGATTTCAGCATAGACGTGTCCGCAACGGACGATCCCGCAGACATCGGTTCGTGTGAGTACGTCTTGTTCACCGTGAAATCCTTCGACACCGCGGCGGCCGCCCGCGAGTTGTCCCCGCTCCTCGACGACGACACGGCGGTTATCTCACTCCAGAACGGCGTGGACAACGAAGGGAAAATCGCCGCCGAAATCGGACACGAGCATGTTATGGGGGGTGTCGCCTACATTTTCTCGACCATCGCCGAACCCGGCGTCATCGAGCACACGGGCGGACCGACAAGTTTCACTATTGGCGAGCTGGACGGCGTCCGCAGCGACCGTGCGGAACGCCTTCTGGAATGGTGTGACCGTGCCGATGAGATGGACGCGGAACTCTCGGAGGCGATTCGGACAGACCTCTGGAAGAAGACCGCGTTCATCTGTGCACACGCCGGGATGACCGCAGCGGTGCGACTCCCCCTCGGCGAGATCCGAAACCAGCAGGCATCATGGGAGATGTACCGACGAATCGTCGACGAGGTGTGCAGCGTCGGTCGGGCGACCGGTATCGAGTTACCCGAGAGAACCGCCACCGAGTGGGTGGAGTTCGCTGCCGATCTCGATGCTGAGTCCTATTCCTCGCTCCATTATGACATGACACATGGAAAGGCGATGGAGCTCGAAGCGCTTCACGGCGCGATCGTGCGACGCGGCCGGAAGGCTGAGGTTGAGGTCCCCATGAACGAAGCCGTGTATGCAGTTCTTCGACCGTGGGCCCAGCGGAACGAGCTGGGCCGAGAGTGACTCCTGAGTACTCAGTTGCCAGTTTTGTGGACAACCAGGGGATACGAGAGACGGTATCATGGAATCCGTTCACGGATCAACCGTTCGAGGACGCCAGCGCCGGAAGATGTCGGACGGACAAGCTAGTCTTCGCGCGCGGCGTTGAACAACGCGGTGTCAGCATACGATGTCCACTGAACGATCATTCCGCTCTCGAAATCGAAGACATGTGCGCCCGGGTATTCGACTGACCTTCCGGTCTTGGTATTGGTGCCGCTCCAAGTGAGAAGCACGACGACAGTATCACCGTCGGAGACGTATCGCTCTGGAACGACCGACACATCCTCCCATTCAGTTCCTATCCTGGAAAAGACGTTCTCAACGATCTCGTCGAATCCATGTTGCGTCCCGCCCCCGGCAATCCCCTGTGGTTCGTGTAACTCCACATCGGGATCCATGATGTTCCGTATGGCCTCCATATCGCGCTCAGCGAACGAATCGTAGAGCTTCTGTACTCTTTCAGTATTGGTCTTCTCTGTTTGTCTTGGCATGTAGAGTATCCTCTTTGCGATAGCCGGGAAATGGCCCGCAGTGCGTCAGGCTATCACGGTTACCGTCCCTGTGGTTTCAGACCGCTGGCTGTATGTTGTGGTTGAGATGGAACACGTTCTCCGGGTCCCACTCGGCCTTGACAGCAGCGAGTCGGTCGTACACTTCATTACCGAACGCATCGTGGACGCGCTGGTCGCTCTCGTCCTGGCTAATGAAGTTGACGTATGCACCACCGGTCGCGTGCGCCGTCAGGGCGTCGAACAGGTCACGCGCCCACGCGATGTGGGAGTCGTCCTCGTCCGCGTCGCGCCACCGTGACTGGATGTTCACCACCCACTCGGCATCCCGATGCTGATACGGGGTCGAGTCAGCCGGGCGACGCGATATCTCACGTCCGAGCGCCATCATACCGATCGTCGTCTCCGGGGAATCGATCGTGGAGGCGGACTCGCACATGATGTCGATAGCCTCGTCACTCATCTCCGCCAGGTAGTGTGCCTTCCAGTAGTTACGTGCCCCGGCATTCGTCGCCCCATCGAACATGGTCTGGAACATCGTGTACGGCTTTGGCCCGACAGCGTCGGCGATCGGTGCGCCGATCTCGCGGATCGGCGCGAGCACGCTCTCACCTGTCTCTACATCGCCAGCGTACATTACAACCACCATGAGCACGAGTTCACCATGCACCTCCTCGGGGAGGAACGGGGCAGGCGGGGCTTTGCGGATGGCCATCATGCACGCGACCTCGTCCGGTCCCCGGTCGATAGCTTCGGCAACCCCGCGCATCACTGTTGGAGCGTCCGTGATGCCGTAGACGACAGGCCCTGCGAGGACGGTCGGGTCGAGTTCGTGGAGGTCGAACTCGAAGGCCGTCACAACCCCGAAGTTGCCGCCGCCGCCGCGGAGTGCCCAAAACAGGTCGGGATTCTCGTGCTCGCTGGCCGTGACGAACCGTCCGTCGGCAGTCACGACCTCGACCGACCGGAGGCTGTCCACAGTAAGCCCGAACGTGCGTGACAGGTGTCCGAACCCTCCACCGAGGGTCAGGCCAGCGACACCGGTCGAGGACACGTACCCACCCGGGAGAACGAGACCGTGTGCTTGCGCTTCGACATCCACGTCGTGGAGGAGCGCACCAGGTTCGACCCATGCTGTCCGCTGCTCCGGATCGACGCGGACGGACTTCATCGCCGAGCAGTCGATCATCAGACCGTCGTCACAGACGGCGTTCCCGGCGACGTTGTGTCCGCCGCCGTGGATAGCGACCTCCAGCTCGTGATCGCGGGCGAACGCGACAGCCGCTATCACGTCACTCGCTCCGAGCGGTTGGGTGATGACCGCCGGGTGTTTGTCGATCATGGCATTCCAGATCGAACGCGCCTCATCGTATCCCTCGTCCGTCGGGACCAGTACGTCACCTCTGAACCCGGTTCTGAGTGCGTTGATATCGTCTTCCGAGACTCGTGGCTGTGCCATATTAGACATTATTATCCATTATAAATAGGGTGGCCAACCACATAGCCTCGTAGTGAGCCATGCTATCACGGTCATTGACCTGCGAATAGTGGGAGACATCAAGATTCGACTGCTCCGAACGCGCTTGCATCCCACGGATGCACCGCCTCTTGTTCGAACATCGAAAAAGGACCGACAGAATCTGGCTGATAGCTGACCGGGGTCCAACACACTGCCTCGCACTCAGTTCGTGCCGTCCTCTCCATCGACCTCGTAGACATCTTGCCACGTTTCCTCCCCGGCTTCGGATGGCTCCAGATAGACGCGACCGCGGGCCAACTGGCTGTCCTCCACATCGAAGATAATGACGCCCCACATATCCAGCGGTGTTCCATCAAGCTGTGTTCCCGAGTATCGGAACTCCGTCCAGACGGTGGCCCCGTCCTCCACCATGTTCAGGAGAGTCGCTTCAAAGTCCGGGGTCGTTCGGAAAACGGTCTCCCAGGTCTCGCGTACCTGATCATGACCGGTGAAGTTGCGCTCCGGGTGTACGGGTGTCTCCGTCTGATAGTCCGGTGCGATCCATTCCAGCATCCCTTCTGGGTCATGGTCGTTCTGTGCCTCGACAACGTGTTTGACAACAGTGCTTGGACTGGCTCCCATACCCGTCTAAACGGGAGGTGCGGAGATAACCGTTGGTAAGCGATCGCGGCATATCGCACGCCGTTTCTATCAGGTGTTGGTATTACCCACCGCTTATGAAGTAATAAACTCACAAAACGAGGTTGAAACACCAATAACTGTCCCTACAGTCGAAGATAACAACCCAATTCCGACATAATCGGCCGTATTGAGGTTTGGGCTACGCTAATCGGTGAATAGCATAATCAAGGTGCTACCCGGGGTGCGCGAATACGAGAGTGTCGCGGGTCACGAGGTCGTGGAGATGCTCGGTATCGCCCGGGATAACACTATCCGAGCACGGAATGTGGGACGCGATATCACCCAGGGGATTCGGAATCTCGCTGGCGGCGAACTCACGGCCTACTCGACGTTGCTTGCCGATGCCCGAGATCAGGCCATCGAGCGGATGGAAGCGGACGCACTCGAGATGGGAGCTGACGCCGTCGTGAACGTCCGGATGGAAACGTCCGAGGTTACCCAGGGTGTATCGGAAGTGATCGCCTACGGCACGGCTGTCAAACTCGCCTGAAAAACTGCCTGACGTTCTGCCCCGGCACGATCCATATGCATTGAGCGCACCGGTCTCAACTCCTGCGCGACCGCCGTTCGGACCCGGTTCTGAGAATAATCGCGAGACTGCAAGCAGATAGCTTGCTACACAATCTGCATAATGTACAATGCGCACGAAATTTGAATGGTGAGGAAAATCAGCCAAATCCAATGTTAGTCGTTCGTAGCTTGCTCGCTCAGCATCTCAACAACTTCCTGAACACGTTCCTCATCGGCTTCGATACCACGCTCCCGGAGGATCTGGAGGGCAACCTCATCACCGTGGTCCGCAATTACCCGGAGACACGCATCTTGAAACTCTCTTCCCTCAAACTCGGGAACATCAAACATAGAACACGCAGCAGTTACCGATGATCGCATCCGGGTGACGCCATCCCACGTGTCCTCCCGGACATAGAAGCCGTGCATATCGGTCTCATCAAAGGAGAAGGCCGGTCCACCGGTAGATTCGTCCACATCCTCCTCATCCTGCTCAGGAATGGACTCAGTCTCCGACTCTGTGTCCTCAGTAGTTATCTCTTCATCCGGTTGCGGTTCATCCTGGGCGTCAGTACGTTCGTCGTCATCCGATTCGGCTCCTTCCTCCGTTTGTTTGAGCTGTTCAGCGACGTCCCCGAAACGGTCGTCCTCATTAGGCATGGCTGTGTTCCTCCACGAGGTCCGCTAAGTGATCGAAATTCGGGATCTGGTCGCAATATTCGTCGAACTCTGAGACCGGCATTCCTTGCTTGAACGCGCGAGAAATCGCGGTCCGTTCGCGAATCCCTGGCTTCGGAATACTATCGATGGTGCGTTCCGAGTCATCGAGGGCATCGAAGATCTCCGGGTCCACACGAGCGTACTCAGGGACGAACGAACCGAACTCTCGGTTGAGATTTTCAACGAGGGTCCGATGTTCGTTGTGTTGCCCCATCGTTTCGCGAATCATATTCGGGGTAACTGCGAGGATATCTAACCCGATATTCTGCCGGATTGGGGAGATCTGGCGTTCAATCATCTTATTGAGGCCGTTGATCGAGCCAGCACGCGGGATTAGCGGAATTATGACGCGTTGGACGGCGATGAGGGCGTTATCGGAGAGTTTTCCACGGCCGCCTGCGGCATCAATTATCACGTAGTCGTATCCATTTTGAATGAGCGGATCGACGACGTTCCGCCGAAGTTTCACGTCTGCGAACCGTTCGTCCTTCAGCCTCGTCTCAACGTTCTCGAGCTCGTTGCTCGACGGGAGGAGGTGAACGCCGAAATCCGTCTCGATAAGCAGGTCTTCGGGGTCTTCACCGTCGATGAGGGCGTCACCGAGGTTAGCATCTCGGTCGTACGCATCGTCGTATCCCAACTGGGTCGTCATGTGCCCGTCCTTATCCAGATCCAATAGTACCGTCTCATGGCCACGAGCAGCGAGTCGATCAGCGATGTTGAGCGCGATCGTGGATTTCCCTACCCCTCCCTTGAGCAACGAGACAGCTGCTCCGGGGAGCCCTTCAAACTCGTCAGCACTCATAGCTCAGCACCCCCATGAGAGGCGGATTTTGTACATTTTGTAGGTAATGTACATTGGGTAGATGTTGAAGGTTGCGCGAGTTTTGTCGATAATGTAAGTTTCGCACTGGTCATACGCGGTCAATGAAGCTCGTCCAACTTAATTCTGTGTCAGACAGATTGCGTACGCTATCTACACAATCTACATTTTGTACATTTCGTAGATTGTTGGCACAACCTCAATTGTCATAATCACCGTCGACCCTACGCAATCTACATAATTTAGATTATCAGCATTTCATACGTATTCATCGCAATCTTTGCCACCCTCACGAATCAATGGAAGATGCCTAATTTGCATTATCTACATTATTCACATTATGTAAATTGGCTATGAGATCTACATTCTTCAGTCATTCAATGGAAGAGTCCCGAGTGATAGAACTCAGACAGAGCCGTTCTCCCCGCCCTCTAGTAAGACTTTTAACTGTTACCGGATTATTGGTAGCTGCCAGATGTACGAGGTGCTCGACGACACCGCGGCGCAGGTCATCCTCGCTATCGAGAGTGGTGACTCTATCCGCCGTGTCGCCCAACACCTCCACACACCGTACGAGACGGTGAGACAGGCCGTCAATCGGCTGGAAGACGCAGGCTACGTCACCTATGACGACGGTCTCACTGTCGTCGACGAGCGCGTACGCGACGCAGCACTCGAGCTCGTCGCTGCCAGCGCCGGCGTCAGTCCACCCTCCATCGAGGAAACATACGTCGTCCCACAGTTCAGTGACTGGCCGTTCGCGTTCACACGGATCGACGCCGTCTACGTGTGGACTCAGGGCGGCTACCAGGTCGGCCGCGAGCCCGACGACTATCCACTGTTCCTCGCTGTCCGTGAGCAGGACGTCGACGCCTGGGAGACATTTTTCGAGTGGTTCGACCTCCCGACCGCATTCGAACGACAGCTCCGAGACGAGTTGGACGGACCGCTGCAGATCGTCCTCGAACCATGCGTGTCACTCGATATCGAACACGTCGAGGGGTACCCGGTGATCCCGATAGCAGAGACAATCGAGTATATGCGCGAGAACTACGCCCAGTTCCAGTCGGCGCTCGCGATGCTCGACCGGATGTACGAGGACCTCGACCTCGGCGTCACGTATCGAGAGACCGAACGGGCGCAGCCATGAGCTTCAACAATCGAAGTGACGCACTCATCGAACTGCTCGAAGAGCTCACCCACGAGGGCCACGAGTACGTTCTCGTCGGTGGCTACGCAGTCTCAGCGTTCAACGCACGCTTCTCTACGGACCTCGATATCGTCGTCGCACCGGATTCCAAGGCCGAGTTCGTCCAATTCCTCGAACGGCGGGACTTCGAGGAAACGGACAGCCACGCTAAAGAGTGGTTCTACGACACCGAAGTGATCGAGTACGAGAAGCGGCTCACGCCGCAACAGCCGATCGGCTTCGATCTCCTGGTAAACGGACTCGGGTGTCGCCAGACGGAGGCACAGTGGTCGTTCGACTACCTGTACGACCACAGCCACCAACAGGAGGTGAGCGGAGGCACAGTGACGACGACGGCTAGAGTCATCGATGGGGCAGTCCTCGTCGCGGCAAAGCTCCACAGTGGCCGAGAAACGGATCTTCGAGACATCCTGGCAGTGGCTGAAGAGATCGACCTCAACGCTGTCACACCCCACCTACGGCGAGGGGACGACGATGCGCTCCGGGAGCAACTTGAGCGTGGTCTGGAGATCTTGGAGAGCGAAGAACTCAAACACGGATTTCGGAGTGACTTCGGGGCCTCAGCTGTCTCAGAAGAAACGGTCACTGCCCTTCAAGAGTATCTGTCTTCGCAGATTGACCTCCTGAGCTGAAGCGGTCGGGACCTCGTAGATCGGAAGTGAAGATAGGGGCCTTCGGCGTGCCTGCAGTCTGTCAAAAAATTGGAGGGGCGGTGTCAGTCGACCGTCGCTAACACACGGACGTCCGTAGCTGAGTGTCGTTCCCGTTCAGTACGAGCACCGTGCTCGCGGAGGAACTCATCAATACGGTCGGCAAGGGACTCCGCATCCTCCCTATCGACGTGGACGATCAGCGTCGGACGCTCCTTATCGCTGTTCTCAATCACGAGCGAGACATCCTTGAACTCGTCCGGCTGTCTATACGCCTCGAACTCATCGGCGACCTGGTCGGCTAGGTCGTCGAGTACCTCAATCGGTTCCTTTGTCATAGATTGAATTTCGACCTTGGAAGGTTGTGCCATTACGAACGGTGGAGAAGACATGACGTGACTTTCAGAACCACCTCCATCATACAAACTCAAACGGAGCCTTCTCACACCGATGGTTTACCGAGAAGAAGACCGATCCACAGAAGGGACAACAGGTTAGAGTGCTCGCGGATCGCTATCGACGATGCTCGCAAACGCGACGTTCTCCTGAACTTGTTCGATTTCGACTGTTGGTTCGTCACCGGGTTGAGCGCCGGGAACGATCACGACGTACCCACGTTCGACTTTTGCAATACCGTCTCCCTGATCGCCGACAGTTTCGATTGTTACGTCGCGCACTTCGCCCTCATCCACGGGCGGCTCCGAGGAGGATTGGTTCTTAATCTCCCGAGAAGGAGGCTGTTGTGACTCTGGTTGCATCGACGACGCTGTCGAGACTTGGGACTCTATAATGGCCACTCGATACGTTTCGTTTGTTGACAACGCTTCATGATCGACTTCACTCGAGGGGACTTCTACTACGTATCTTCCATCCTCTTCTTCGATCGGAGCACTAAACAGGGAACAAAGGGGGCTGGGGATCTCGACCATTTCTAGTTAGATGAGCTTCCACGGTAATAATTAGCTTCTGTGATGACCACCGCCCCCTGGTCCAGATTGGGAGACGTTAGGGAAATAAATCGGCGAGAGCGGTCTCTTCGACCTGCTCACCGTCAGTAATGTGGATAATCACTTCGTCTTCAGACGAATAATCTTTGAGAACCTGAAGACAGCGTCCACAAGGGGATGACATCTCTTCATCCGCGACTGCAACACCTACAATTGGTTGCTTAGTGCTGTCAAACCCTTTCCAGACTGCAAGTTCGAGAGGATGTACATCATGAGATATCCCTTTCGTTAGTCGAGTTCCAGCCCAGACAGAGCCATCCTCAGTTCGGACTGCTACCCCAACATCTGATTCATCTTTGGCCTCAAACGCTTTTTCCCGCAGAGACTCCCAGCGTGTTTCTTCATCTTGTTCATCCCCACTTGAAGGAATACCGAGCTGATCAGGGGTTAGCCGTCGTATTTTAGTCGGTGTACGGTGGGTGTTTCTGATTCCCAGCTGTGTTTGGGTGTGCTCAGTCATAGGTGACAAATGACTCCTCCGTTATTTCTGAATCACTAGTTCTGTACAAGTGGGAGAAAGCTTCTCCACCAAATTCGTAGCCAAATTCTTCAATGAATGTCTCAACAAGAGTATAAGCAGAAGGATCGTCCACCTCAAATCCATAGTCGCGGAACAGATACGCAGACAAAGATTCTGCGGGGATTTGGTTGTCATCACAAAGATGGTGGCGGGCAAGCTGCCAATGACGATCTTCAATTCCCCATTTCGAATTATGTCCTCCTTTCTCAACTTCGGCGATTTGCATAAGTGGGGCAGTTGATCGAAGGGAGGAAGGAGCATATGTACCGGCGACGTTCTTATTATACCAGAGAGAACTCAGCGACGGGTTTGTTGATTGATTGAAGGGGACAAAATAGGGCTTGTCCGAATCATCCTCCCCGACACGGAGGTAATCGTCGAAAAATTCGTTATAGGGAAAGGAGAGTCCAGTGTTCCGATTATCGAGCCCGGATTGTTGCTGGAGACAAAGATATCCAGGAAACATCCGGTGGATAGGGGCATCGACTAACCGGTGGAGACAATCTCGTACGACTTCAGGTTTCAGGACGTATCTCGTCATTTGTATGTGGACAGTGCTTGGTCCTGTTGGAAGTTGGAAATATCTAAGTCTGTCCCAAATCCATTATATCCGAGACTGTTCGCAACTTGGATGGTGGTTCCAGAGCCAGCAAATGGGTCAAAGACAGTTCCCCTATTCCAATCAGGATCCTCGCACTCACAGCTCGTCCACCCGACAGTAGTCCACTCAGGGAAAGTGAACTCACGGAAGTAACCACCTAGAATTTCTTTTGCCTTCTTAGCACGACGTTGAACATCTTCATCGTTTGCTCCTGCACCAACTTGGAATTCCTCTGCTTTCCCCACGTCAGAAATCCCGACAGCCTGAATGGCTCGGATATGGTCCTCTGTCAATTCGTCGTGATTATGGTAAATTTCCAATGCCCGCTCTGCTTGCGGACGATCCGTATTGAGCTCTGTTAATCCTCGCTTCGTATCCCGACGTCTAGGCTCATTACACTCGGAACAGATTGAAGGAGGACAGGCAAGCGTGATTGCCCTCCGCACTAGGTCCCGTGGGAAAGGAGCAAGGTGATCTCCAGTATTCCGATCATGAGAGATCCGCCATACGTCTCCCGGGTTAGATCCATTTCCGTATAACTCTGAATAGCCGTGCAAGTCATAGAAATAATTATCTTTGTCTTGGACTAGATGGAATATTGGCTCATGCCGTGGAACAAGCCGGTCTTGGGCTGAAGACGGGATTCCATTATCCTTAGCCCACTGAATTTCGTTCCGAATAGTCCATCCCGCCTCTTGAGCAGCTCTTGCAAACCGACCAGGGATTCCCTGAAGGCTTTTATTATGGTATGTGTCGCCGATGTTAAGGAATACAGACCCAGTAGGCCGCAGAAACACTTTCCAGTGCTCTAGTGCATCGATCAGGTGCTCGATATAGGTATCCGGGTCAGGCTCCTGTCCCAGCTGGTCTTTGGTCCCATAGTCCCGCTTTTGCCAATAAGGGGGAGAAGTGACGATGAGATCGACGGAATTCTTGCCGAGATCGATCGCATTCTCTTGATTTTCACTTCCTCCATCTTTGGGATGGATTTTCGCTGCGTCGGCCTCGACGACATTCCACCAAGGCTCAGTATCAGCAGGAAATTCGCCTTGTCCTTCTTTCAGTTTCTCCAAGTCAGGAGCAGGGTGATCAAAGTACTCCTCTAAATCACCGACTAGATTGACCGCAGCTTTCGGGTTGTCAAGGAGATAATCATACAGATCATCAACACTACTAGCCTCCCCGACTTCGTCCACGAAGTCCGTAAGAGAGGTAGAATTGTTTTGATGACTGATGTGCTGAGCTATAATTTCTATTACACCTCGAACTTCCTCGTCAACCTCAGATAGATTCTCATCCATGAATCAGATCCCTCCGACAGAGTGGGGGTTGCATCGTTGTTACGTTTGTTTCTCGGGGTGCTACTAGTGGACTTCGCAATAATATTCGACGACGACTCACGGTTCGTCGTCCTCCTCTGGCTGATACTGCTCCTTGACCTCGAGAGCCAGTTCCCGCCGTGGTTCGTCATCTGCCGGACCAAATACTCGGCCGTGTAGCAATTCGATTCCCGCATTAGCGTACTCTTCTGCGATCTCATAGACCATCCGCTGGTCACGAAGAACTCGAACATCTCTCTCTTCACTCACTGCCACAGCCTCGATAACAGCCTGCTGGCGTTCCGATAGACTCGCACGCCCGAAAAACGCGCCCTTTTCGTTCTTTATCGTTTCAGGCATTGTGTTCTCTCTCCCATATCCAAGTGCAAACATGAACAGATCGTGATTCTCAGCTTGATAGAAGGGAGAATCCTCAGATTCCTGCAACGCCTCAAACATTTCTCGCCGTTCGCTATCTATATGGACGTCACGCCGGGGTTCACGTTCCTCGTAGCTGTCTTCGGTATCTTGACTCATCGGTCGGTCACCTGTGTTACACCGTTTTGGAATTCAAGATGGTACTCATTCGCAACCTCGTTGGAAATGTACGCCCTGACGTCTTCACTATACTCGACGTCAGTCATGAGGAACGTGACCTGGGTATCATTCAGGTAGTCAGGTACGTTCTGCGCGATAAGCTGTTTCGGCTCGCTAGATATCCGTCCCAAGGGTGTATCGATGACAACAGGGGCGGAGAATCCGCTGATTTTGGAAAGTGCAGCCATGAACGAGAGAGCAAGCACTTGTCGTTCGCCAGCAGAAAGTGAACCCAGATTCTTTCGACCGTCCGGACCGTAGAGGCGCACCTCATACTCTTCAGTGAGGACTACCTCATAGTCTTCATCTTTCCAAATAAGATCGTTATAGTATCGTTCGAGCCGTTGTTCAGTTTCTGTCCGAACCTGCTCCAGAATCTCTCCTTTGATCTCAGAGAGCTTGTCAGTCGCACTGTCGATGAACTCACTCTGTCTCACAAGCAGGTCATGTTCGTCCTGCTCTCGCATTGCCTGTTTCCACTCCTCTCGACGCTCATCAACGACATCTTCTTGTTGTTCAATTTTCCCGTTCAGCTCCCCAACTTCACGTTCCATCTTACTGATCCGACCTTGGATATCCCGACGGCGTTGCTCTAGTTCCTGGGCGCGTTCATTATCGATGATATCTTCGTCTTCAAGCTGGGCAGAGATGTTGGCCAGTTCTGTCTCGTTCTCGTCGATAGCTGTCCGTGTATCCTCTAGCTCGCTGAGGTCAGCTAGGAGATCCTCAATAAGCGATTCGCCATCACGGAGTGCTCGCTCCATCCGGAGTCGACCCTCAATTGCGTCTTGGCTTTCACTAGTTTGCTCTTCCAACAGGCCCTCAATGTGTTCTCGTGAAGAGTCACATTCAGCCAAGTCAGCCCCACAAACACACGTATTCCGAGAAAGAATCCCTCGTAGTAATTCCTCTGTTAGCCCAGGGACACCGTTTTGTGACGATTCGTACTCTTCCAGTTCAGAAACAGCATATCGGAGGGCATCAGCGTTGTATGCAATCCCGCCTGCTCGGGCGAGTGATGCCCCTACAGCCTCTTTCGCATCTACAAGCTCCTCTTCTTGTTCATCCAAGCGTTCTTCCAGATAGACACGGCGCTGCTGCATCTCCCGAACGTCATCGTCTGCACTACCCGCAAGCTCATCATAGATGTCATCTATTTTGCCCTCAGCGGTGCTGATCTCGTCCTCTAAGTCATCCCGCTTTTGTTTGAGCCGTTCTAGCTCTTGTGAGGCTTCTTCCTTCCGTTCTTGGAGTTCTTGTATATCACCGCCCAGCTCGGAGGATTCACTCTCAAAGTCCCGCTGTACCTTCCCTAAATGACTAACAGCACTATTCAGAAGTTCAATATGAGATACATCGAGCACAGCTGCCCGTACGTGGTCGGTGTATCCAGTTTGGAAGAACTCATCTAGCTGTTCACCATCGAACAGGAAATATTCGTGGACGTGGGTTGGAAGAATCTCGCGAAGAATATTTTCAGGGTTCGGGTTCGGTCGCCAGTCATTCCCGCCAAACCGCTGGCGTAGCCGAAGGTCACCTATAGAGCTGTTAAATTGTCGTTCCTCGCGGTCTCCTTCCGCAGCATCTTCTTGACGAGCTGTCGAGAAAGTTCGTCGGAAGGCGTACTCGGGTTCACCTTTACCCAGCTTGATCTCGATGTGCCCTTGTATCGATTCACCAGGTTCCAATTCCTTCAGCCGCTTCTTGTTGACAAGCGGGTCCGACTCGAGGCCCTCGTCATCGTTCGAATCAGTATGGGTTTCTTCCCCGTAGAAACACAGCGTAATCGCGTTCAGAATGTTTGACTTGCCAGATCCATTCTGCCCCTCAATCACGTTGATGTGCTTCTCAGACGTAGTCTCTAAGGGGATAGTTTGATTTCCTTCATATTGTCGGTAATCCTCTATTTCGAGTTCGAATATCTGAACGTTATTCATTGTCGAATTCCTGCAGTGATTCGTTCCCGACAAAATTGTCCACGAGTTCTTTATACTGCTCAGCGTACTCGGCTCGCGGCTCTTTCAGAATGTCCCGTTCATGCTCCAAAACCCCGCGTAAGAAGGCCCGAAGATCGTCATCCTCAACCTCGTCAACACGGTCAAGGATCAACGAATGTACCTCGGAGTCATTCATGCGATACTGCAACCATATCTACAAACGCTTATCAATGTATCTTCTCAGATACCATATGCGATACGAACGTCTTCGATCTTGTTGCGAGCTTCATATTCGTTTTCCGCTGTTTCAGCAAATTCCTCGAATCGACGAAGTTCCTTCTCAAGGATGTATTGTTCAGACATCGCAATATCCTCGTCTGGCTCAAGGGTTGGAACCACGAGTAGATCATAGATGTCCGCTCGATCCTTACCGGGGGCTTGCCGAAGAACTCTACCTCGGCGCTGGATAAATTGCATCGGGTTCCCGGTATTAGCCATCAAGATTGCTGTCCTGGTAGCTGGAACGTCAACACCTTCGTCTAGACACCGCATTGCCACAAGCGCCTCGTATTCACCCTCTCCAAACCGGGTAAGTAACTCCTCGCGCAAATCATCACCCTCCTCATGGGTAAATCGGTGATGCATTACCCCGAATTCGTTCAGAATCGACCCGACTGTGTCTATCTGTTCTGAGTTTGTATAGACTAGAAGGTGCTTGATATCATCTAAACTTCGGAGGATATCTCGGAGGACATCATACTTGTTGATCGCTTCTTTAACGATTTCTGCGCGTTGTGATTGGAGAATATTTGTTGTCTCCTCATCCGCATCTTCAGAGTATCTTGATGCGACTACAGACTGAGTCATTTGACGATAGTCCTCCAGCTCGTCTTCATCCATTTCAACAACAATGGGATGATACCGATATGGGGTCAGATACTGCGGGATGGCGTCTTCTAACGGGTACTCGTATATGACCCCGTCAAAATAGTCAAGCAGGTGGTTAGAACCTTCTTCATCATAATAGCGCTCCGGTGTCGCTGATAGCCCAATCCTCGTGTCATAGGAATCAAGAAGCCCTTTTCGCCTGCCCTCGGAACCTAGGCCGTGTACTTCGTCCCCGATGAGGATTGTATCCCGAGAAAGCTGACTCACTTTCTCTCGAAAGTGCTCTCCGGAGAACGTTTGATGAGTTGTAATCAGGCATTCGTAGTTCTTGATTCCGAGTTCTAAATTTGAAACCGCTCGAGAGAGATCGTTTTTCCAGTCCGGATTAGCTGAGTGATAGACAAATTTTGGTTGGTCAAGCCCGAACGTTTCCATCTCCTGGGCCCACTGCCGCGCGAGGTGTTTCTGAGGGACAGCAATTACACAAAGGAGTGGATCATCTACGGTATCTGTGTATTCATCAAGCGCCGCTAGAGCTGTGAACGTCTTGCCTGTTCCAGTTGCCATCTGGAATAGGCCATTGTTGTCATTCTCGAACCAAGCATCAACAGCGTCCCGTTGATAATCTCGGAGAACAATTTCAGATTCTGTGGTGGCGACTGATTCTGGCGGTTCATAAGGTCGATTGTTATTATCTCGGAGTTCAGCGATTCCCTCCTTAACTCCCTCTGGGATTGTATGGACCCCAACATTCTCATCTTCGTCTTCCCAAAGATTCTCAAACCGCTTTTCTTGCATATTCACCCCCTCGTTATCACGGTCGCTAATCCAATCGCAGTCGATGGTATATGCTTCGTAATTCCGGAGAGCCTGTTCGCTATCATTCTGGGAACCATGGAAAGCAACACGATTCCCATACCAGTCATAGAATACTCCAAATTTATCGTGAAAATCACCCGACAACTTCTTTGAAGGAACAGCCAGCTTGATTTCGAGTAAACCGTCGGCGATCATCCACGCGATCGCATTGCGAGTTTCATACTCCAGGTCATACCGCAGATCAGAAATCGTGCTATCTAGCGAGTTTCGGAGTACCTCATCCGATTTAGCACGGTTACCCCTCTTAAGAGCCTCCCAGTCATCTTCTTCCAAGATAGGACTCATTATCCACTGGGCTGTACCGCCATTTTCAGCAAGTTCCGCTATTCCCCGTGCTGCAGATCGGACCCAATTTGTAGTGAAGTATCCGACACCACGTCGATAGATCTTAGCTCGTGAGAGAAGAGGGATATAGAAATCCTCCATGAGGTCATCAGAAGAGGTGTCGATGACCCTAGGGAGTTCCAAATCTGTGAAATCGCTCTCAGGCTCCATCTTAAAATAGATAATGTGGCAGAGGTTCAAAAGCGTATATACCGTCTTTCCCGGATTCGGACTTGAACTATGAACACCAAGATCGACCAGCTTTGAGAATGAGTATCGTTTCCGGAAATGAGGAGGACTGTCTCGACCGGCTCGATACCACACGGTCACCGGACGCGGTACTCGGGCGTCTGAAACGAGTAATCGACGAGCTGTAGACGGGTACCGTAGCAGTGGAACGGCTCGTTGAGCGGATCACGTCTCCAAGCCGCTGAAAGGCTACTCACAGAACACCCAGTTCGGGGAGATCGAGCCAGCCGACGTACCCGGAGAAATCGAATACGTGGTTGTCGACGACGAGAAAATGTCGCGAGAACGGGTTCTGTTGGCACACGAGGTAGTCGGATCGTACGATCCCTCGTACTACGAAACGCAGTTGGTCCGAGCTGTCGAGAGCATACTGGCACCTCTTGACTGGATTCGGAACATATTCGACGAGAGATCAACGGAACACGTGTAGTCGGTATCATGGACTGGACCTGGCGAACCCCCTCCCCCCTTTTTCGAGTTGTAAACTCGTGACGGCAGGAGGGGGTGAACAGCAAGAGGGACTGCAAAATAGCTGATTGTGGCAGATACACACGATAGAGAGAGTGAGCACCTCATCTTCTAACTTGTAACTAGAAATGAGAAGGTTTATGTTGTACGTTATCTTACCACAACCGCACTAGAGACAAAGAAAACAAATCGTCTAGCTGCAGCTAGACGATTGAGATCTCTGGAGTAGATGACCTCTTCATCTCGTCCGTGGTTCTGATCCGGTGAACTATCACGTCTCATCGCCTCTACGCCAACTTCTGTTAACTCAACGCTCGTTACATGGCGTCTGGTGTGGCCTGTTCCCATCGACTTACAACTCGAAAAAGGGGGGAGGGGGTGAACCATTCGAGATCACCAAAGCGGCTTCGCCAGCAATCATGTCCGAAACCCGGTATTACTCTCATTCGTGAACAGGTCCTACGAGCATCGTTCTTTCGCTACTATTCTGGTGCTTACTACTCGAAAACGGGGAGTGTGAGTAAGACCGTATCACCCGAAGCATCATTCACAAAATCCAGATTATGTGGATTTTGCTTCGAGACTCACTTCTCCTTATAACGTGAGGGTGGGAGTATCGAACCAGGTGTGTTACCGCCCCAACGTCTTACAACTCGAAAACGGGGGGTCCGGGTCATCGAGGAAGATCGACGACAGCGAGCTTCGTCGAACCGTTACAACTCGACAACGGAGGGTGATAGATTCCGAAGACGGTATCTGACTCATACTGAAGATACGGGTCTGTAGTTGTTAGATGGCCTGTTTTCGCCCGGTTACAACTCCACAAGGGTCCATATTTTTATACCCAGAGTTCGAGGGGGTTCATAATGGGACGAGAGGGACGTAGAGCAGGATCGAATAATCCGGAAGGTGAGGAGGATCGTCAATCTTCTGCTGCTGATCCTGAAACTCCTGAATCGACGGATGAGGAGGTGGCGTCTCCTGGCACGTCACAAACGACCTTCGAAAACGGATCAGATCCCGCTGATTCGTCTCAAGAAGCAACTAACGGCGACGGTGGCGGCATCTCAATTCGTGATCGGCTCCAAACCGAGTCGTCCGGTGGCGTTTTCGCGAACAAAGACCTCGTCCGGTCAGATACTATCATCGACGAGGATCGTATCGTCGGTCGTGACGACCAGCTGGGCCGTGTCGTCGACAATCTAAAACCGGTCCTCCAGAATGAAGGGATCCCGGATATGCTCCTGAGCGGGCCATCTGGAACGGGGAAATCGCTCATCATTCATGCAGTCTGCAAACAGATCGTCGAACTGTGTGAATCCCAAGGCAAGACCTTCGGGGTCATTTCAATCAACTGCGAGGGGCCAAAGACCGCAGATCGGGCTGTCTATCGGTTAGTCAAAGCTGCTGCCGACGACCTCGGCGTTGATCCTGGTGTTCCCCAAACCGGCGTCTCAACGGATCAGAAGCTCGAGCGACTGTACGAACTCATGCGAGAGTATTACGATGGTGTCATCTTCATTCTCGATGAGATCGATATGCTCGAGGGACCGTATCAGGAAGCAGAGTACAATTCTCTCATCTACCAGCTTTCACGGGCTCGCAAACTCGCCGACTTTGATGGTCCCATCTCGCTCACGACGATCACGAACTACGCTGATTTCATGAAGGATCTCAACAGCCGCGCACAGAGTTCTTACAACCCTGACGACATCTTCTTCGACGATTACGATGCGAACCAGCTCCGCAGTATTCTCCGCAACCGGCGGGACGCCTTCAAGCCAGACTCACTTGCAGATGACGTTGTTCCGCTTGTTGCTGCGTTCGGCTCCCAAACACACGGGGATGCACGGAAAGCGATTGACCTCCTCAGATGGGCTGGTGAATTAGCCGAGCGGCGTGGGGCTGACACGGTTATCGAGACTGATGTCCGTGATGCTCAGGAAAAATACACCGAAAACCGCAAGCTCCGCCATATCAGCGGCATTTCGACTCAAAAGAAACTCTCCATCTACGCTGTAGCGGCCACTGCCCACTACGCAAGAGAACATCCTGAGTGGATCCCTGCTGGACCTGCGTTCAAGACGTACCAATTCATTGCCGATACGATGGATGCGGACCAGTACAGCCGTGAGACGTTCGTAAATCACGTCACAGAGCAGAGTACGTACGGTGTACTGGACTTCGAGCGTCGGGGCAAGGGGCGAGGCAGAGGAGTGCATATGTATTTCTCCCTCTCCGAGGATCCGGAAACGATCATGGAGACGATCCGTGAGGATTCCCGGTTCGAAGATCTAGCTCACGAAGAGGCGACTATCAGCGCGGTTGTCCGCGAACGGCTGAAGCAGTTCCGGAGTAAGAACTGATCTCGCCCGTATTCTCCCCGCACTTACTTCTCGAAAACGGGGGGTGTTCGTATCCCGCGCGATGCGTTACAACTCGAAAATGGGGGGTGTCATTCGTCGGGATGTCTCGTTACTACTCGAAAACGGGGGGTGGGTGAGCCAAGAGATTTGACGTGCCGGTCGATGTACTGTACTTTCCCCTTTCCCTCTCCCATTTACAACTCGAAAACGGGGGGTGTGTCCTACGATTTCTTTGTCGTCGGTACCATCGATGATGCGGAAACGGTGGAGAAACGACGGAAACGTGGGGTGGATGTCCTCTCCCTTCGGGTTTCACTCGTCCGGGTTGACCGGACCCATTCACACTCTGGGGGGGTGTCGTCTGCTACGTCTCTAATGGTACTGAAAAGAACATCAGGCTACAGTTCAATCTCGTCTACTCGTCGGGATTCACCGGCCCTTTGTACTTCGATGTCACCGAATCTCCTTCCCGCCACTGCCAGTAGTAGTAGCGGTTGTCGTTGATTTCCTTGATAGTGATCGTCGCCTTCGCCGGCACGTCGTCTGGGAGGTCATCGGGGCGCTCCTCGACGTCGGCGTCATCCGCCTCTTCCTCCTCGAGACGAGCTTCACGCTCCTTGTATTCGGCCAACGCCTCGGCGTAGCTGGCAACGTCCCGAAGATGCTCCGATGTGGCTTCGTTGAGCGTGTTGACGATCTCCGTTGGGAGATTCGCCGGTGGGGTCGGGGGTTCGTAGGACATTGGCTGCTCTCGTGTTAACCAACGCTACCCGCGACTCCATAGTTTTGTTGGTTAAGACGATGGAGACGGTTCTCACAACGGCTGTCTGTAACACTACTCGAAACTTCTTTATATACAAGTTTCGTACTATGTTACACCGTGCTCCGGCGCATCGAACTCGAGGTCCTCGCCACGGTCGACCGCGGCGACACGATCTCCGAGCTCGCGACGAAGCTCAACCACAGCGAGAGTTACCTCTCTCGTGCTGTCGCCGAACTCGTCGAGAAGGGGCTCGTCTACACGGAACGCGACGGGCGGCGAAAACGGGTCGTCCCGTCGGATGCTCGTGCCGTCGAACGCTACCAGGATCTTGTCCGCCAGCACTCCCATATCGACTTCCCCGAGCTACTGACCGGCAAGGCACTCGAGGTGCTGTACTACCTCGACCAGCCGCGAACCGTCTCCGAGATCGCCGACCGGAGCGACAACTACCGCAACACGGTCAACCGTGTTCTCAAGCGGTTTCGTGACCTCGGGCTGGTCGGGACGGACGACGGCCGCTATGACTTTAATGCAAACTTCGACCGCCTCCACGCGTTCGCCCGTGAACTCGCACACCATCTGCATCGCCAACGCCTCGAAGCCGTTGCCCCGAAGGGCACGATTCTCTGGGAGGACTACGACGAATTCCTCGCGCAGGCCGAGACGGAGATCGACGCGGAGGCGTTCCACGAAACCGGCCTCGTTCGATTCGCTGTCTTCGACCTCCAGTTCCTGCTCACCGGCCATCGCTACTACGTCTACTCCGAGGAACTTGACGAAGTCTCGCTGGCGGAGCTCTGTTGTCACACCCTCTTGATTGACGACGGTAGCCGCCACCGCTCGTACTGTCTCCTCCTGCTCAGCCACGTCGACGTCGACGAGGCGGACCTCCGAGAGCAGGCGGCGAAGTATGGGCTCGAAGACGAAATCGACGCCTTGCTCCGCTACCTCGAGACGCACGGCGAGGTCGACGACGACCGGCTCCCGGAGTGGGACGAGTTCCAGGAGCTGGCGGCTGACTACGAGGTGGGACTTTCCTGAGACCGAACGTTGTCGCCAGCCGTGGCGGCTGCCAGGGTTAGTTCGGGTCGTAGGGATTCGTTGCTGTCTCGAGCCGATAGACATCCTCGACAGCGTCAAAATCGTCGTCAAACGCATACAGGTAGCCGAGCCCCTCGGTTTGCATATACGCGATAATGCAGGCGTCGACGAAGGAGAGCGGTTCGTGTTGGCGAAAGAGGGCCTTCCCGGTCGCGAGGGCGTCGGTGGTGAGGGAATCGATGTGGAAGCGGGCGTTTTCTTCAATGCGATCGAGGAGATCGACGGCTGCGTCGTGGCCGGCGTGGGTCGTGAGGCCGTTGAGCGTTTCCGCGAGCACGTAGTCGAGGACGACTGCCTCCGGGAGCGCTCCATTGTCAATGCCGTGGAGCACGGGAAGCGCGGCATCGTGGGATCCATCCCGCCGGTATGCGGCGGCAAAGAGGACTGTCGTATCGATCAGTGTACGGGGCATTTACTCGACGTCGACGCCCCAGGCGTCGTGATCGCTCGTGACATCGGTCGGCTCCTCACCAGCGTAGCCGTCGAAGTCGGCGAACGTGCCCGTTTGCTGTTGGATCACGTGGACCCGAATGCTCCCGTCGTCCTCGAGCTGCCAACGGAGCTGATCGCCATCATCGATATTGAGTTCACGCCGAATCCGGGCGGGGATGTTTGCCTGGTTTCCAGACACCTTGCTTTCGGCGTCGATTCTGTCGCTGCTCATACCTCACGGTAGGTGACCGGCCGTGAAAAGTCTAGTGTGCCGCCACACTACCACGCACTCCAGAAGATATCGTTCTAGTTCGAGGGTGCTGGAAGGCGCCCATCCGGACGTGGAACACGACCCTGTTTGATCTCGTGATCGACGCGACGCAGATGCTTGCAGCCGCCTTCGGGTGAGCGCTGCTGCCAGTCGGGACAGGAACACGACTCGTCGACGACGTCAACTTCGTACCGGTTCCCAGATGCGGACTGTACTTCGTAGCGGCCACCTTTCGAGAGGAGTGAGACGTCCATCGCTTCGGCGACGGCACGCTTCGTGCGAGGCTCGAGATCGTTCTGCGACTGTGTGTTCTCGTCGACGACCAGTCGGTCGCGAACGTCGCCCGTTCGGCCACCGTCGGGAGCGACGGCTTCCGCAGGGCCACTAAGCCGCTCGTGGAGTACTTCCTCCACCGGATGGCCTTCCGGCCAGAGGTAATGGACCTCGCGGCGCTCGCGATGGTCATAGGAGCCGCACGCGGCTGCGCTCCCAGTCCAGACACGCCACGCCCCGAGTGCTGCCATCACGTCGACGATGACTCGCGGAACAGCCTCGTGCTTGTCGGGGTAAAACATCCGAAAGCGAGTACATTCCGCCTGCGGCGGAACCGTCTCCCACCACTCGACGTCGTCGTCCCAGCTCTCGCACATCGCCTTATCCTCCCCGTATCCAACGGTCAGGCCGTCGATCTGCGGTATCTCCACCGATGTCTCGTCAGCCTCGTCTTCGAGCAGCCGAAGGACGGCGTACCGGAGATACTCGTGATTCGGATTGTCTGAAGATTGGGCGACCTGCTCGTGGTGCTCTGCGACTCGCTCTGCCTCGTCGAGAACGGTCGTTAGATATTGGTCGGTCATGGGTCGGTGGAGACGGAAGTGCGCCTCCGCCCCTCGGCGGGCGCTGAAAAAACTTAACCAACAAATACCGATCAATCGTATCCTCTGTTGGTTAACCCCTCTCTGCTCGAATGCTGAGCCGGATCGGACTACCGGAGCTAAGAATAGTATATCTGTATAGCGATAACGTCATAGGGAATACGGGGGACAAGACTAATACCGTTAGATGCGATACCGATAACTAACGATGATGGAGTACGTCGACGAGACCGCGGCGAAGATCATGGTCGCGGCCCGGCCGGGTGACTCGATCCGGCGAATCGCCCAGAAGATCGACGGCTCCTACTCGTGGGTCTACGACTGGATCGAGCGGTTGGAGGACGCAGGCTTCATCCGGCGTGAAGACGGCGTCTACATCGAGAAGTACGCTGTCAGGGATCGCTACTACGATCTCGTCGCGGCCATTTCTCGCGCTGTCCCCCCCTCGATCGACGACGGCTACGTCATTCCACACTTCGCCGGGATGCCCTTTGCGTACACGAAAATCGACGGCGTCTACGTCTGGACCCACGGCGGCTATCAGATCGCTCGCGGCCACGACGATTATCCGATCTTCATCCAGGTCGCCGACCAGGACGTCGAACGGTGGACGGCGTTCTTCGACGAGTTCGGGATTCCGAGCCGGATCGAAGAGCGGCCGGATGCGACCGACTCCGACGCGGCCGTCTCGTACGTGTTGTTCCCGACGAGTGGGGGCATCACTCGCGAGTGGGTCGACGGCAATCCGGTTATTCCGTTGGACGAGACGATCGAGCACATGTTGGAGTACCGGGTGAACTACGAGCCGGCGTTGGAGATGATCGCCGACGAGTACGACCGCGATATCGACGCGTCCCACGAGGATCCGCGTCTCAATGCATGAGCCTCGGTGAACGCGAAGACGAACTACTGGATACGCTGGAGGCAGTCATCGACGCTGACCTGCCGTACGTGCTCGTCGGTGGGTGGGCGATCGCGGCGTTCAATCAACGCTTCACCACGGACGTCGACGTCGTCATTCCGGCCCAAGCGGTCGACGACTACACGGACCTTCTCACCGACCGCGGCTACGAGAAAACGGCCGATGTCGAGCGAAACGAACTCTACGAGGGCCGGACTATCCGGTTTACGAAAGATATCGGGAATCCGGTTCAGTTCGACGCGATGGTGGACGCGCTGGGCTGTCGCCAGACGGAAGCTGAATGGTCGTATCGCTATCTGGCCCAGCACTCTGTCACCGAGGAACTGCGAACCGGGCGCCCGGTAACAGCCAGGATTCCGGAACGGGAGTTGCTGTTCGCGGTGAAACTCCACAGTGGCCGCAAGGCGGATTCCCGGGATCTGGTAGTGCTTGCTGCTGGCGCGGATTTCGACCGGATCGCGACTCATCTGCATCGCGGGGAGTCCGAGAAGCTCGCTGGTCGCATCGAGACTGTCCTCAACCGCCTCACGTCGGAGGATTTCGCAGATGCATTCAAAGGAGTCTTCGAACAGCAAACGGTTCCCGAACAGGATATCGATGCCGTCGTTGAGTTCCTTCGTGACCAGCAGCGCCGAATCGATTCTGAACGATAACATCGACTGTCGATGGGTATGTCTTGGGACCGATCGAAACACGCAGGGTCGGACGCCGAACGAATTAACCAACAGAGTGGGATAGTACCCTCCGGCGTTGGTTAACAGCCGGGAAGGGGTGTTCAGCCCTCTACAACTGTGTCGATGATCTCCTGAGCGGTCGAACTGATCCGGCCGAGACGCTCCTGAATGCTCTCCGCATCGTCGTCCTGCCACGCGGCAAGATAGAACGCTGAACCGCTCGTATCCAGGTCGAAATACCGGCCGACGATGTACGCAACGGCTTCCGCTTCGACCTCGCGTTTTGCGCGCTCGGGCTCGTCGTCGCCATCGAAATGAAGCAGCGCGTGGGCGTACTCGTGAATCAGCGTCACGGCGAGATCGGCCTGATTCGAGCGAGCTTTCGCTTCGACGACGGGTTGGCACTCGTGGAGAGTCCGGTGTTTGCAGACGCCTTTCGCGTCGCCATGCTCCCACTCAGCAGCGTCGACGACGCGGACGTCGATATCGAGCGTAGCTGCCGCATCAAGGAGCGCTGGCACCAGGTCGTCGGCGTTACCAGTGGCCTCGGTTTCCAACTCGGGGAGCGGTTCGCCCTCGGTTTGAGACACATCGAAGACTGCCGTTGGTTTGAATCCAACCAGTCCTTTGGACCACTCCTCGGCCGGCGTCTCGTCATAGTCACAGTCGCTTTGCTCGTGGTAACTCGGCGAATTCTCGCACTCAGGGCACTGCTTCGTAATAATGGGTGCCCAGATCCAGATCGCCTGTTCGCCCTCTTGGACGTGCCGGTCGAACTCCGATCTCCACGTATTGTAGCCCGCCACGCGGGTCGCCTCGGGACATTGGAGCTTGATCAAGAGGGTGTTGCGATGGGAGTAGTCGTGGAATCGGGACTGGACATCGAGCCACTCCTGGAACTGTTGGCTAGCTTTTGCCTCACCGACGTCTGCAATGAGCTCGTCGATCCAGTCTTCGATGGTACTGTGCATCTCGTCGTGTCGGGTGTCGGTCTCCTCGAACGAGACCTCCGACTCACTGGTTGTCAGCATGGATTGCATCACATCGAGTACGACGATGTCTCCGAGAAGTCAGGACGCGCCGCACCCCTCGGGGGCGCACAATAAACATCGGCGCGACTTCGGGGGTTTAGATCGGGGCTGCTATCGGAGGCTAGGATTAACAACCAGTGCGACACAAGCACAGGGAGGATGGGTCTCGTCGAAACGCTCCGCGGGATCGTTGGGACTCGTATGTCCATGACATCCACCCTGTATGAGTGCCGACACTGCGGAACGACCCTTTCCGAGGACGCTGAAACGTGTCCGACCTATGGTGGAGAAGACGTTGCATGCTACCGGTTCTAAGTACACGTCCTCCTATCTGGACAAGTTGCGGTCAGCTCTGTTTCTGTTCGAGATAGTACCCGGTCAAGCACCCCGTAGTGTGAATGGGGGACCGGTTATCGAAGCGCTGCCTTCTCGTCAGCGAACCCGATCGTGACGAGATATTCGAGGAACGCATCGAACTGGTTGACATCACTGGGTGTGTCCGTCGCGAGATGTCGCACCCACTCGATGGCCCACTGGAACGCGGGATCGGTCCCGCCCTTGCCATGTATATACCACCAGCGAGCGGCCTTCAGGACGACGAGCGGATTCGTCGGCGGTTGCTCGCTTGCGAGTCCACGAGTGACCGACCGGATTTCCTCGGGTACCTCAGCGGGGTCGACCTCGCTTGATTGGGTGTTCGATACGTCGACTGGAATGTCGTCGATCGAGACGTTGTTCGGACGCTGTTGTTGACTCACGGAAAATCACCATCTCTGAGGACTCTCTGGATCGAGCCCTCGCCCTCTCTGGAGGGCACGAAAAACAGCTCGCTGCGTCACGCCGGCGGGAGGTAGACGCTCTGCTCGCCGGCGATTTCCTCAAGGTTATTTCGATGGCGGTGGGCAAAGTAGCAGTCGTAACTGCAGTATCCACAGACTGCGCCGGTATCATACTCGGCGACGAATGGACCGCGCCGAGTCGTCCAGACGTTCGCTTCGCATTCGGTACACGCAGCACCATCGAGATCCCCCGGCGATGGCCCCTCATACTCGATCTCGAAGGAGTCGTCCTGTGGTGTCGATTCGGGCCAAACACCTTGAGCCTGCCAGAATTCCTTGAGACGGGCGAGACTGTGGCGGACCGTCTTGCGAACCGTGACGTGGTCGGTGTCGCGACCGCTGTCGTCCCAACCATCCGCAGTCCAGAATTCCCCGAACTGTGCCCCGCGATGTAGGCCGTTCCAATCGAGACCGACAATGTCGGCCGGTGGGTCGTCTGTGAGTGTCGGTCGGGTCAGTTGCTCGATGACGTCGAGCTGTTTCTGCGGGCTTCCACCGAGGATATGAACACGACGGCCCCGCCAGTTGGTCGGCTCGGAGAACTCGTGGGCCAATCGGTCGGCATACCCTCGTGAGTAGCCGAGCACGAGGGCGTCGGGAATCATGTCGATCACCTTGCGGCACTTGGGGACGATGACGAGGTCTGCATCGGGATAGCTCGCCTGTATCTCGCGTGCGGCGGCCACGTATCTATCGACGTCGTCGGGATCGTACACGTCCCCAATCACGCCGACCTTGGGTTCGTGTTCGAAAAACTGGGCGACGTATCGATCCAGATCGGGATTCCGAAAGTCGTTATCCAACATCCCGACGGGGATGTCCAAATGCTTGAACTGAGTCTGCTGATATCCGCAGTCCTCTCGGAACCCGGGTAGGTAGCCGAGCCTGTAGGCATCCAGAGAGAACGGCGCTCGATGAAGGAACGCCACGCTGTCGGCTTGTCTGGCAGCGGCAATCTCGCGTTCAGTGCTGCTGCTGGGGCTGATATCGAGCGACATGAATGTGGTCTGCGAGGGCGAATCCGCCCGCCCTGCACCCTCTCAGAGGGGCAATAAACGGAGCCGGGGTCCGCTATTAACCAACATTAAATCCCAGAACTCGCACTTTGTTGGTTAATTATCTGGACGGCTTCGGTACCTGCCCAGGATTTTCCAACTCACTCGTCGGTGTGGCGTCGACGGCGCACCTGTTCCGGATTTGGCACCCATGGATGGTCGTCCCAGCAGTGGAGGGCGTGCTCTTGTGCCGTGTCGAACAGCGCCTCACACGACCCACACTCGTAGGCGGTCTCGGGCCAGCGTTCCGTGACGAACATCGCTGTCACCGTCGACCTGACTGGATCTGGGGCAGCCGACCGCTGAACATAATCATAGCCGATCACTGTCCGTCGACGAAGCGCCGACTGCGCCAGCCGTTCGGGCCGGTCTGCTGGGAGATACACCCAGCGGACGAACGCCTCTTCTGAGTCCTTCGCCGAGGGTTGAAGGATGAACCACCGGTTATGATCGTCGCGGAAGAGATACCGGTCTGTTCCCCGATTTTGGAGATAGAACGGATCGCCGCGCCCGGCAATCACCCGCAGACCGATGGACGGGGAAATTGGGGTGAGGAGTCGCTCTTCCAGCGTGAGCGAGCGGGACTTACCAGCTGAATTCTCGGTCTCGAAGTCGTCAAGCGTCGCTTCGCCAGTCATGATTCGCCGGAATTCGTCTCGTCTGTGTCTTTCCCAGCTGTTCGCTCGTGCCGGTCGTTGTATCGCTCGAGTTCTCGGCCGATGCACTCCAGCGCCGTGACAGCGCGTTCGATGAGCTGGTACGTTGCTCGCGAAAGTCGGAATTTCTCCATCAGTTGGCCTCCTCTGGCTCGACGAGGTCGTTACTCTCAGCGACGAGTGCCTGAACAGCTGAGGCAGGGTCGTTCTCGACCGGAAGTGTTCGATGGTCAAGCGGGGCGGGATACGCCCGGTCCCCCTGGGCACAAAGTATGATCAACCACTCTTCGCTCCCTTCGGCGAGGACGACGTAGTGGTCGATATCTCGACGTTGGAAGACCGTCCGATCTGTCCGGCTCACCGCACTCCAATTCGCCGGTAGTGACGATGACGGCGTCCCACCATCTGGCGTGAGTGCTTGGTACTCTTCGAATTCGACGAGTGCCGCCTCGATATCCTCCCCGGTGAGGTGCCAGCAGTCGGCCGGGCCATCACACACCAACTGACTGACCACATCGTCGCGGAACTGGATGTGGTGTTGCTGGGCGACGGTTTCGTTGTCGGTGTAATCGAGGAGGAGCGCACAGGCGAGCTGTGCCGGTCCGCTCCCAACGTAGCCCCAGTCGAATCCCGCCGGGCTATGCCGCACGAGACCGAGACTTCGATTTGGGGAGAGGCGTTCGTGTGCGGTGAGGTTCAGGACCACTGGCGTTCCATCGACACGCATTCCGACGTACTCAACGCAGTCTGCACTCGCCTGCCATCGCTCACTCGCATCCTGTACGACTGCTCGTGGATCGGTAGTCGAATTCGTCTCCATCGGTTGCATGCGGGCGTTCGGATTCCCCGCACCCCTGCTGGGGGTCGAAAAACTACAACCGGCTATTAGGCCCTCAGCGTCGCTTCAAAATTAGAACTCAGACTATTATAGTTCAGACTACAATATTTCGACGGATAACTAATCAATAGGGGCAGTCTATTCTTCGAAGAGACAGCGAGCGGCTGCATCGTCGCCAGCGAGGGTTTGCTGATCCTCGTCCGTATCAGCGAAGAGGGTTGACTGATCTCCCTCTGATGTTTGCTCCACTTCGGGTCGATCGTCGACGCCGAACTTACTCGCCTCGGGCTGGTCAAGACGCGAATCTCGGTCGCGATGATCCACGTCAGCGCCGAAATCCTCGAGTGAGGTCTCGACGCTCGTTTCGGTTACTTCGAGTTGGCCATCGTCACCGAACGCGGTCTGTCGTTGAATCTCGATCTCTGGTCGATCGCTCATCTCATTCGAGCCTCCACCCACCGAGGCTCCGACAGACACCTCCGAGTGCTGCGTCAATCGTCTTCTGCGCGGATTTCGCTGGCCCGCTGTTCAAGCCGGCGGAGGATTTGGACCCGTTGCTGATTCGCGTTCTCGTAGGCGACGCAGGCTCGAAGCGTCTCCATATCGTTGATCGTCACGATACCAGCGTTGATGAGTCGCGTATTCGATGGCTCGAGCCGTTGTTCTGGCGAAAGCTCGCTTGCGTCTGTTGTTTGACCGTCTGGATTGCTCACTGATAATCGCCTCCGCCACTGCTGAGGCGACAAAAAACAGCCCTCGTTGTTACCCGTCTTCTTCGGGTTGGATTTGGCGAGCGTCCTCTGCGAGATCGTGGATGTATTCTCTGAGGGTTTCCATGTCCTCGCGAGCGTCTTCGAGGGTCTTGCCTTTCGCTTTCGCGATTACCTCGTCCTGATCTCTGGTACCGGTTCCACGCTTGAGCTTTACGGTGAGGGAGACGCCGACGTCACTGCGTTCGACGTACTCCGTTCGTGTCGTCTGTTCGCTCGATTCAGCCGATTCGCCATCCGCACGAGATGGTTGGGTATGTTCTGACATGGGTTACTTTCGGTGATTGATATTCAGATGGACGGTGCGGCCGGCTCGCCGGGTGTTTCGTGAAGGACTGCGTCGATCTCGGGCCCGGTGAGTCGCCAGCTTCCAGCAGACCCAGCACAGTCCAGGTGGCTCACGACCTCGGTTTTGAATGCCTGGTAGTGATCGAGGGCGAACGCCTCGTCTCCCGTGTAGTCGAGGAGGAGTGCGAGCGCGAGTTGCGCCGGACCACTACCACCATATCCCCATTCGAATCCCGAGGGACTGTGATTCACCAGCGCGAGACTCCGCTCTGGTGTGAGCCGTTCTTGGCCGGGACGTTTCTCAACGATAGCCTGCCCACTCTGCCGATACCCGACGTAGGCGATGTCGCAGTCGCTCGCTGGGCGTGTCTGTTCAATCGGATGTGTGTCGCTAGGTCTACTCATCGGTCTGTTCGGGAGCTACTCGTTCGAGCACCCCCGCACCCCTCAGGGGGTGAAAAACAGCCACAGGGACTGCTTTCCCCTACGCGAGATGGGAGATATCGGCTGGTTCGTCGACATCATCGAACTCGCCTCGTTCGACCGGCTGCCAGTCATCACCGGGTGCTGGACTCCACCAGTCAACCTTGTAGGCACCTGGTGCGCCGAGGATCTTCACCCGTGCCGACCCATCGGGTAGGTCGCGACGGAGCTTCTCGTCGACGTGGAGGTTCCACGTTGAGTGGGTGTCGAAGCAGGCGAGCACGGCCTCCTCGTAGCCGCGTGTCTCTCGGGATTCTTGGAGTTCGACCTGCGTGTTGCAGTTCTTGCAGAACACTCCCTCAAAGGGAATGTGACTGAATACCTCGTGCCCGCAGACGGGACACCAGAGGAACTCGAACAGTGCTTCTCTGTGGCGGTCGATGACTTCCAGACTCATCTGTGGATCTGGCCCGATTGAGACGGGCCACCCATTCCGGCCCAAAATAAACGTCACCGTAGACCCGCACCAATCAATCAGCGCTCGGCGCCGTACACGATTCTCGAGGATGCTTCGTACCCACAGCTCCGACACTCGAACCAACGCTGAACCTTCGCGCCGTCAGCCGTTTTTCTGCCGATTGCCACATCGCTGTTCGGACACTTGGGACAACTCAGTTCGGGCGCTGGCCGTTCCCGGAGCTCGTCACGGAACGATTTCGCGTCTTTTGTCTCGTACCCCCGCGACCACACCGGGTAGCCGTCGACGAGGATTGCGCCACGCCACTTGTAGCGGTACGAATCTGGTGCTCGGTGTAAGACCGCCCGAGCGCCGGTCTCGGTATTCCGGTATGCGAGTGTAGGCGTGCGGCTCTCGCGCTTCCAATTTGTGATTCGACCCATCTGTTAGAAGTGGACGTCGGCGGGCACGATCCAGAGCTCCTCGCTCTCCTCCAGCACTCGATCCAGCTGCTCACGGTGACGGATCCCGTTCGCATATTCGTTGTACAGGAAGATCGTTGGCCCGTCGTAGGCGCCGACCTGGTGGAAGGCGTGCCGAGCGAGATCTTCGTCGCGCATGATCTCCTCATCGGAAAGTTCGTCAAGTGCTTCCCTCACCCGGTCGAGGTTGCGCTCGAACTCCTCTTTCGTCGCCTCCCAGCCACGCTCAAGCAGGTCTTGGCCGTCATCGGAGTCGACGGGGGCTGCAGTCGGCAACTCCCCCCATCGTGCCTTCCCCGCAACGGACGTGTCTTCCTCATCGAAAGTCACGTGGTAGTCGAAGACGGCGCCGGCATGTGGGTCGGCGCCGACTAGGCGGTCGAACACTGTCTTTCCGGTGGCCAGTGCGTCGTCGTGGGTCGATTCTTCTACCAGAGCGTAAATCACCATGTGCATCTCGAACACCTCGAAGCGCCGACGCACCGGGAGTCGTTGCTCGCTCCTGCTGCGCCGGCACCCATCGCCGGCGCTCGAAAAACCCATCTCGAACTACGTGCGTTTCAGAATTTTCCGCACGCTCAACGGATGGACTGCTCCCAGATTGCTACCTTTGTTTTGGCTGTTAAATCCCTATGAACGGTGGTCTAAGTCAGAAATCCTCAATCTGATATTTCTCATTCAGCGCTGAACGATCCGATAACGCTGAATCTGTCACCGTCACAATCACCTGATACTCCGGCAATTCTTCTGGCAACGCCAATACAAAGTTTGTAATATCGGGTGCATTTCCTGTGTCCGGGATATCGAAATATGGAGAGTCAAATATGAACATCCGGATCGGCAGCGTGTTCGACTGCTCTGCCAGCTGCTTCAAGACGGCCGTATGGAACAGTAAGGCCAGAATCTTCCCCTCGTTCGAGTACTCGTTATGCCGATCGGACGGGACATCATTCCCGTCCTCGATCACGACGGTGAAATCGTAGCCCCCCTGTGGATTGAACACAACATTCTGGGCATCGGCAAACCGACCGTGTTCGAAGTAGGAGAGAAGGTCATTCATCTCCTCCCGTAAGTTGTTCTTGAGATCAGTTCGCTCTTCCTCAATATGCCGACGAACGATCCGCTCGAAAGTTTGCAACGCTTGTCGTTTCTCCACCTTCTCACGGCGGCGTTCGTACGCCCCTTCTAAATCTTCAATACGTTCAGTAGTGTCGTCAAGTTCGTCCTCCTTGGCATTGATCTCCACTTGGACCGATGTCGCATCCCGCTCCAGCGAAGATATTTGTGTTTCCAATTCATCCCGTCGGTCGATTAACTGGGTGACATCGCTCTCCGCGATCTGTGATTCTATCGTTTCCAGCTGTTCTTGATGATCTTGGATCCGTGACTCAAGAAGATCTAGTTCCCCCTCGAGTTTTCGTTCCCGGGATCGCAGCTCGGTCAGTTGCTCTTCCACCTCTTCGCGTTCTATGGCCGATTCACGTACGTCCCGCTCGGTGGCCGTTTCAATCCTCTTGTCTGGGACCTCCTTACGACACAGCGGACAATCTCCATCATTCAACAGCCGGCGGCGTTGCGAATCATCGACATCGTTTGTACAGATTGGGCACCGTTCCGGGATGCTCATCATCTCCTGCAGGTTCTGAGCTGTTGAATGAACCTCTTCCCCCATCTCCATCTCCTCATATCGCTCGATACTCAGCCGGGTTTCCCGCAAATCACCGCGTGTCTCCCGTTTTTCGGACTCCAAGTTGTTTATTTGCCGTTGCAGCCGCAGCTTCTCTGACTCCAGCTGTTCCAGCTCATTATCCTGTTCTAGCGTTTCATTGATAGAGCGAAGTTCCGCTCGACGATCCGCTAATTTTGTTTCAATCTCCTTCTTGTTCTCCTGCAATTCGGCCAGCCGTTCCGTCAATTTCTTCTCTCGGCTCTGGGCGATTTTAAGCTCTTCTGCGGCTGTTTCTTCTTCTTCGGTCAGCTCATACTTCTCAGATCGCCGTTTCTTGCTCTGGTTGATCGCAGCGGCTAGGTTAATGCCGAACAGAAGGTCAATGAAATCCTCTTTGTCCTGCCAGCGGAGGAACTTCTTGTACTCTGGCGCCATCAAGCAGAACAATGAGAAAATGTTGTACCGACCAAACTCCCGGGATTCAACCGGCCAGATACCGAACGCCTCGGAAACATCCTGCTGTGTGTTCCGGGCTTGGAAGGGGATGTCATCCTCCGACGATGGATCTGTATTCAGCTTTGGCCGATCGTCACCTGAATACCCGCGGCCGTCCCGGTTTAAAAGCCGTTGAACCAAATAGTGGTTCGTATCGACCGACCAATTCCCGGTTGTTTCTAGCGAATCCTGCTCGGACTGGATCGGATCGGTCAGTGTAATTCGTTGTTTTTCCTGACGGCCGAACAGGTTAAACCGAATTGCCTCAAGGATCGCAGTCTTGCCCTGATCATTTGGGCCGTAGAGAGCTGTATCAGTGTCATCTAGCCGGACCACCCGGTCATCCAGATTTCGGAACTGTTGCGCTCGAATCCGCCGTATCGTTACCCTATCAACGGGAAACTCCGGTTCGTGGTAGTTCGCTTCGAGCAGCTGGCGGCACTCGTCAATCTGATCCGGCTCTATGTCCTCTGCCTCCAACGCCTCAATGATACTCACAATGATCTCCTCACGCTCAGGCATGTGCGAACTCCCCCGTTAACTCGTCTAAGAACTCGATTTCGTTCGCTTTGAATTTTCTCCGCGGGCCGACGAGGAGTTCTGCTCCAGTGGAGGCCTTCTGGAGACGGTCCCCCTCACTAATATATTGAACAAAGTCATCATGCGTCATGTGGGCGATTTCGTCGATTACCGTTTGCTGGGCATAGTTCCAAGATGAGAGCATCATACTATCGGCGTGTTCGATCCGGTCGTAGAACTCGTTCACCATGATTTCGCCCGCAGGCGCTAATTCGACACCATAGCGGCGTTCGTGTTCTCCGACCTCCCCCGTCCCCTTCTGACCGATAACAGGTTCCTCAATTAGTTGCCAGGCGAACAAGCGGTTCTTATCTTCGTAGACGTCGGACGAGAAGGGGCCGGAGCTACGTTTCGTGAAGCGGTAACGGTATCCAGTACGGTCAAGCATTCCGAGATCGCCTTCTAATTCCCCGATGGCAGCGTAGTCATCTTGTTGCGCGATCCTACGGTTCACGAGGTAGACCAGCTTCTGTAGGCGGTACCGCGATTCAATCATTCCAGTGTCGGACCGGTCGCCGTAATCCTTCACCAGCTTCAGTAGCATTGCGAAGTCAATGAGCTCGTCAATCCGGAACCGGAGCTCGTTCCACGTTTTCACCAATTCGTCGCTGGCGACCGTCCCGTCGTGGAATGCAGCCAGTTGCTCCTCCGAGAGCCCGAAACTGCTGAGGGTTGAGATGACGCGGTCGTCCGAGAACACCTCTCGATTCAGGAACGAGTAGTACTCCTCTCCGAATTCCTCAAACTCGCTCCTAGTCGCCATGGCCTCGCCGTAGACTTCGGTGATGGTCCGGACGTATTCCTGCCGTTGCTCGGGATCCAATTCGAACCGGTCAACTGCGCGTTCGAGGACTTTCCATTCGTTCGGCATCAGGGCACCCCCAGTTCATCACAAACCTCGTTGTTCCACTCGATCACCTTTTTCGTCCCACCTGAACAGGCCGGATTCGCCGTGTTCAGGTGGCCCAGCGCGTACGCCACGAGGTATTCCTTTGATGGAGCGACGGAAACTCGTGGATAGCGAGATCCAACCGTTTCCGCCTTGTCAGATCCGTTGACGCAGAGAATAACCTCGCCTTCATTTGGGTAACTCCGCGTCTCAAGATAGTGCTTGAGATGAGGATACGGTTCGTTTTCAAGGCATTCCTGCCAATGGATGATCCAGACGCTGTTCTGAATCAATTTGTCTCGGTCTACGAGGTTGTCTAGTGAGTGGAAGTATTCCTGGATCAGGAGCTTGTCGCCGTGGATTCCGTCCCGGATCTCCTGCACGATGTCGGTGAAGTCTTGGCCGTAGCAGCCGCCGCTCTTGGTGAGAATCAGTAGATTTTCTTCGTGCGGGACGGCATCTTGTGGCGAGTTATACCGGGTAATCATTTCTGTTCTCCAGCGATAATCCGGAGCCTTCGTTGGATCGATTCCAGTTTTTGATGCTCCTGCTCCAAACGTTCATTCTTGTTCTCTCCTTGTCCTTTGATAATGGTTTCCTTCGACAGTTCACTGTGCGTCTCAAAATCGTCTCTCCATGCCTCGAAATCACGTCGTAGCTGTCTCCCGTGAACCGTCTTTGCGTTCGATAACAGTTCTGATAAATCGTTCATCCGATCAGTGAATTCATCATATGCGTCTTGCTTGGCGTGGCTACGATCGTCCTCGTTGACCCATGCGAGGGAGTCTTGCCACGCTGTGACTGTCCCAGTGATAGTCTCGCGGTCGGGTTGTTTGTCAACGACCCGTGCGTGGTACCCGACGGCGAGTAAGGCGGCGAATAGGGTAGTGAGCATTACGGAGAAGACGTAATCCAGACGGTCGATACCAGTTCTACCGGTTGTGGCGAGAATGAGGAGGAGGTAGCCAAATGTGATGACAACGCCTGATGCGGCGATGTAGCCAAGGATGGAAATGGCGAGGCGACGCACTTGTTGGAGTGGTGGGGAAAAGGTGCGTTTCCTCATTTTGGCTGTGAACATGATGAGGATGCCAAGGAAGATGACAGAAGTAGCGGCGTAGACGCCAATGAAGAAATTGGGGTTTGATATTTGGAGGAGGAGGGAGCTGGAGAACTGGAAGGTAAGAAAGACGGAGGCGAATTCAAGGAGAAGAACTTGAAGGAACAGATGGATCCCGTGACCGAATGTTATGTGATCGATGAGGCGTTGGATTGTCCGCTGAGCCTCCATATGGATTCCATGGATGCACCTGGCATATAAAAAAGTGGACCTGCCCCAGAGTTTCCTTTCTCAGGCCTCCTCCACTCGTTCGACAGTGATGGTCAGGTCGCCCGATTCGTAGTCGGCCTCGAAGTCGACGGTGAACGCATCCGAGTCGTACGCGGCGTGGTAGGCACGGTGTTGTTCGAGCGACCCCGTCGCCTTGAAGTGGAAGAACGCAGCTGCAGTGTAGGGCTTGCTCTGGGTCTCGATTTGCGTCTCGACAGAGGCCGGGAGCGCGATTTGTGGTGTGTCCGTGTCGATACTCGCAGCGAACGCCTTCGCTTCCTCAACGCTCGCCTGCGAATGTGCGGGCGTCTCGCCGGTGAGCACGTTTACCGGCGTCTCGGTATCGTCGGTAAACAGGACATCGTGGAAGGTGCGTGTCCCGAGGACTGAGTCGGGATCTAACTCGCAATCGTGGAATGGATCGTCGTCTGGTTTCTCGGGCATCAAATCACGAGCCTACGGTGGGGCTCAGTCCTTTCTGCCCCAGAAAAACCACCATCTGCTTCGACGCAAATCGCCCTACGAGCGGCTGAGTGTCGCGTCCGGAGACGGTGCTTCACCGCTCGGGATGCGCAACTCTTGGCACTTCCCGATCCACTCGCCGAGCTTCTGCTTGAGGTACTGGCGAGCCGTCGACTGGGTGAACACACCCTTGTCGACCATATCGCCAACGACGTCTTTGAGGGCTGTGAACTGCCCCTTCAGATGTCCGTCGCCGACCGGCTCGCCGTCGTGCCACCGAACGGTCGCGAGCGCGCCGTTCCCGACCGTCTCGCCGTGGTCGATTGTCTCCGAATCGTACTGCAGCCCGAACCACAGCGTCCGATAGGCGGTCACCTCGAAGGTGGGTGACACCACGAAGAACGCCTCGTGGTGGAGATAGTCGAGGTGGTCCGCGACGATCTCGTCGAGGGTAAGCCCGGTGGCGCGGGGCTTCGGCTCGACGACCGTCGACGGGCGGTCTTCGCCGGCGAGGTAGCCGTCGATGGCATCTGCCTCGAGGCCATCGGCCAGCTCTGCGAGAAGCTGTTTCGCCCACTTGGAGTCGGTGTCGTCGCCACCGAACGGGGTTTCAGCCGAGATTCGGTGTTTGAGCTTGAGATTCGCTGCACCCCAATGAGAGTAGTGGAGCGTGTACTGTCCGTCAGTTCGTTCGTACGCAACGAGTGCGCGGTGGCCCATTGAACAATCACCTTGCAGGACGACCCACGACTGGATCGCCCCGCACCCCTCCCGGGGGACGAACAACGCTACTCGTCGATCAGATCGGGGGAACTGAGGTCCACGTACAGCACCTCACCGTCGCGGATGACGTACCGTTTCGCCAGCACGGGAAACCGGCACTTGGTAAATCCGGCTGTCTGAATGTCGAATTCTTCGTCCGGTTCGAGATACTCCGCGAGCGACTGGAGGAACTCGTGGGTGACGATGCCACCGTCGTAGTCAGGAAGCCCGTTCTCACGAGCCTCGTACACTTCGAAGCTGTCGTAGCCCCAGATGATCAGTTCGCCGTCGTCGTCCACCTCCCAGTTGAGCGTCCCGAAGCAGTGGTTCTCACAGAGCTGGCGGACGGCCTGTGGGTCTGTTACGAGCGCGCCGGTCGATGTCGTTGCGGCTTGGAGTGTTGCCATGGGTTGTTCTTGGGAGCGGTCTCACGCCCCCGCACCCCTTCAGGGGGCGAACAACCGCTCACGCTGTGACGGCCACAGGACGCTGCGTTGCCGACGCGTCGAGCTGTCAGGATTCTCTGTTGACGTCACCGTCCCTCGTCGGATTCGGTTGGGTGAGAAAATCCACCTGCTTGAGGAGCGTCGTCGCGGTGCTAATTCGCTCTCGATCAGCGGGCTCCAATTGGTCGATGTCGATACTGGTGAGGCTGCTGAGCGCGCGGTGGAGTCGATAGCCGGGGGTGTCTCGTGGGTCCATCTGTGCGCCTCCGCAAATTTGCGGCGCGAAAAACACCTGCGAGCTGTCAGCAGGGCAGTCCGAGGGTAATCACGAACTGGTCTCCAGTTAACCAACAGAACGAATCGATATTGGGATTCGTTGGTTAAACTGGCACCGTCTCTATTGACCGGCTTCGGGTTCAGGCCCATAGCGAGATGTCCCGCATCGCTGACACTCCCACATGGGCTGCCCGGTCCACTCGTCATCGTGGACAGTCTCGAATTCGCGAAATCGATGCTTAGTCTCCCGACCACACTCCCGACACTCGAGGTGAGTTCTGTTTGGGCGCTCGCGTCGTGGCTGTTCGGTATCGGTCTTGTCAACGGATTCCTGGAGCGCAATCGCTGGCACCAGCCAGAGGTCGTCGTCTGCGTCCTCACGGAGGCTTGCAAGACGAGCTTCGGTGCGAACCTCGCTCCCGGTTTCCTCGTAGAGAAACGTCGCGTGCTCGCCGTCGTGACGGGACTGGGTCGTCTCTGTCCACGCCGTCCGCTCACGAGCAGCCGCGAGCAGCTGATTACCACATTCAGACGTGACTCGTGTCGCCGAGGGGAGCGAGGGCCACTGATCGACAAGCTGTGGGGCCGGTTCCTCGTCGAGATCGTAGATTAGCTTGCAGTCATCGACTACTGGGTCACCATCTGCCTTCGCGAGGAGGGTGGCCGCAGCAGATCCCTTCCCGACGGCGCCGTAGAACGTCGACGCCTCGACGAGCAGCTGGATGACGTGGAGGAGAGTCCGTTCGGCATTCGCTGTGTCCTGGTCGTCGGCTCCTTCGAGATGGTTCGTGAGACAGAACCGGCACTTCGACTGGCCAGCGGGGATTGACGCTCCACAGGAAGCGCACTCGGTCTCATCTGCTGTCGGGTCGTCTGGATAGTCCGTGTCGACGCCACCAGAGCGTTGCCGCCGGGGCTCGCCACTACTACTGGCGAGTTGGTCGTCGGGAACGTGGGTCGCTTCGCCGAGCGGTCGGAGGGCTTCGTAGTCGGCGTACTGGTCGGTCATAGAGTGTTCTGGCCGTATCATGCTTCGTCTTCGGATTTAAACAATGGCTCTCACATCAATCAGACAACAAAATACAACCGAAAATCAGCAGTGTGGACGTTAGACAGCCAGTTCGTCTAGTGTGTCGCGGTGGGTCCGTACGGTAACCACCGAGACGTTCGCAACGTCAGCGATGTCTGACTGGGTGAGCCACCGCCCGTCTTCGCGTCCGGCCTTGTACAGACAGGCTGCAGCGAACCCGGATGGTCGAACCCCCGTGGTTGCTCCGGTCGATTCGGATGCTTCTGCCAGCTGCCGAGCCCGCTGCCGGATTTGATCGGAGACGTCGAGCTCAGACGCCAACTGCGGAACGAACGCACTGGGCGTCACCGGCTGGGCCGGCAGGCCAAGTTCCGTATTCAGCGTCGTGTATGCGTTCGTCACCCGCGATTGCTCGACGCGCGCCGACTCGGTGATGTCGTCGAGCGTTCGTGGTCGTCCGTTACACCGACACGCGCCGTAGACGCTCGCGGCGGCCATCGCCTCGATCGACCGGCTCTGCAGGAGGTCCTCGTTCTGAGCACTCCGGAAGAGCTGGCAGGCCTGGTCACGAAGCGTCTCGGACAGTTCGAGCGCACTACTGATCCGGCGGACTTCACTAAGCCCGTGTGCGAGGTTGCGTTCAGCTTTCGATTGAAACCTTCCACGGGTCTGTTCACGCCGCATCCGAGCGAGCCGCCGTCGCTTCTGTCCTGAGAGTTCGTTCCCGTTCGCATCGGTCCCGCGGCCGATCTCCGTCGACAACCCTCGATCGTGCCGCGCCGCCGTCAACGGAGCGCCCGTGCGCTCCCGTTCGTCTTCGTCGAACCCTCGCCACTCTGGCCCGTGGTCGATCCGCTGCTCGTCGATGACGAGCCCACACTCCTCGCAGACGGTCTCGACTGAATTGGTGGTGACCCACCCGTCGCACTCGGGACACTGATTCGATTTCGTGTCGGATTGGACGTCTTCGTCGAAGCCAGTTTCGTAGATGTCTCTGATTGCCATGAATACACACGAGGGGACGCACGCGAATCGCGTCTCTCGGAATGCCCCTCACCCATCACGGGGCAAATACACACCACACGGGACGTCGCTGACACCGATGGACTGCGGTGGCGAAAGCCCGGCCGCGCAACGGCGCGCAGCGCCGTGAGCAGCCCGGACCGTGGAGGTGGTGGGAGGTGGCGGTGACCGCTACACACCAGCAAAAAAAGGGGCGTGTTGCCCCGGCTATTCCCACCAGCGGCCGCGCTCTGGGAATTCGATCCGACTCCAGCCCGTGATGGCGAGACTGCACCGGCCCTGGTACCAGTTCTTCTTGACCGCTCTGAACCTGACCGTCTGCCCCTCTCGAACCACCGTTTTCCCGCTCTTCTCCCAGACCGTGAATTTTGTTCGCCCGCTCTCGTCCTCGATGAGTCCGACTTGTTGGATCGAGTTGTCACTTGGAGTCCAGAGCTCGGTGATTTCACCCTGGACCGTCACTTCTCCCACTGGGACGTCCGGCACATCCGCGATGGGCACGATTGCACCGGGGACCGCCTTCTGCTCCTCCAACGTCTCCAGCACCGCCTTGGTCACGTCCTGGCCGCGCTGCACCTTCTCGGCCAGCTGCTTCGCGGCAACTGCTCTCGACCAGCCACCCTGCACTTCGTCGCTGATCCGCATTGCTTGCTCGTTGACCGCCGCGAGTTCCTCCTGCGTCAGCTTCTCTCGGGGATCCGTGCGCTCCACCGGTTCGGGTTCGTCCCGGCCACACTGCTCGACGACGACCTCTCGCGTCCGCTTCGCGCGTCCCTCCTGCTGACTGAGTTCCGCCTGGGCACTGATGTGCTCCAGCTCGGCTTCCCGGGCCTCGATGCGCTCCTCCTGTTCGAGAGTCTTCCCGAACATGTGATCCGGGCCTTCCTCGACCCGCGCATCTGGGTGGTTGGAATCGACTTTCGCCTGCACTTCCATGTCGACCGTCGCCCGGAACTCCGGGGTCTCGTCGACGACTTCGAATCCGTCCTCGTCGACCTCGACGTCATCGTGTTTCTCGAAAGCCTGTTCATCGACCGAAACCTCATTACCGAAGACGTTCTTACTCGACATTGGAGTTAGTACAGCTCCGAAGGCGCTCACGCGCCCGACACCGCGATGCTACAACATCGCGGATTTCCTCGACGACAACGACCGACAGACTCGTCTGCGCGCTCTCGCTCGCGCCTTCGCGAGCGCCCTGTGGGCGCGAGCGAGAGCGCGCCCGAGGCGGACGACCATCCAGCACCGCGCGCCGACCCGCCCGGAGCGAGCGGCCAGCGGGATATGCCCGCTCGTGTCCGGCCCGATGTGCGGGTCCGTGTCCAGGGCGACTGTCGCCGAGAACGCGCGCCGCGGTGTGGCGCGCGACAGCGCAGGCGGCACAAAGCGCTGGAACGCGAAAGCCCGCAAGGGGCGCAACCGACGGGGATACCCGCTGGCGCCGAGGGCACATCCATTTTAGCCCGGAACGGGCGCGGGCGGTGCGGAGAGCGCCCGCACGCCCGGAATGGTCGGTCGCGAGCGACGCGGAGGGCGGAACGCGGCGAGCGGGGCGGGCCATAACGGACACACCTGTCTAGCCGGCCGCGACACTCGGCGATCCAGCTACCGTCCTGGTGGACTCAGAAAGGGCGAGGCCGCCTCGGCCGTCCCCCGACCCCGCAAGCACCGCAGGCACGAGGCGCGCAGCGGTGGTCGCGGGATGCCGAGCGGCCGAGGGCTTTCAGAAACTGTATTTCAATCGTCGTGCTGCGCGTTCAATTCTGTAAGGAACTGGCCGGCTGCTGTCCCGATACGAACACCGTCGACGTTACGCATCTCGAGGTCATGCGTGGCAGTCCGAAAGGGGTGGTGGTCGACGAGAACGCGATGGATAACAGTTCGGACAGGGCCGGTCCCGTACCTGTCGACGACAGTCGCCATCATCTCGTCGAGATGTGCATCCCGGTGCTCCGTCCGGGGATGCTGTGCGCGTTCGAGCACGAGTTCGACTACATCGTCAACTGATGCGTGCTCGGGATTCTTCGTTCGTTCACGAACGTCGTAGAGAGCGTCGTTATCAGGCATTCCAAATCACTTCGAAGGATCCTCCACGGTGTTAGGGCTCTTCGAGCAACGAGCGAGCTCGCTGCACGTAACTGTTCGCGCCCCAGCTACGGGCGTCACTGATCGCATCGAGGAGCAGCCGCGCGTCGGCAGCTGATAGGTGTTCAGTTCGAACGAGCACCGAGAGTAGTGTCGGTGTCGTGACGAGCCGGGTATCAGCGAGTGAGGCGTGGATCAAGCCAAGTTGGTTGAACTCGTCACAGAGGAAGAGCGCAGCATCGAGATTATTCGCGAGCGTCACCGCCGCGTTTTCACCGTCATCGAGTGGAAACTCGGCGTCGAGATCGACTGACTGTGTCGTGAATGACTCTGCTTGGTCGAGGACGGCGGACGCGGCGTGTCCATGGACGTCATCGTAGGAGGCGATCTCTTGGAGTTCATCGATGACCGCTGTTGGGACGACGACTTCGTACCGGGAGAGACAGAGTGCGAGTGGATCGGGGTCGTCGTCAGTAACGATCCCGAGACTCACGAGGGCGGAGGCGTCTGCGATAAGCCGCGACATCTATGCGTCGGCGACCTCGTCGATGAAGTCCTCGTCCAACTGCTGTTTCAACACGCGGAGGTTTGCCGCCTCCTCGGCGCCGACGAGTGCTTTGAGTTGCTCGAAGGTGATCTCGTCGTCGTAATAGGCGGCGGCGATCTCTTGGGTGAGGGCGTCGTCGTGAGCGGCGTCTTGGAGGTACTCCCGAAGCGCGGTCACGAGAACGTCTGTTCGGTCTTCCCCGAGGACTGCGGCCAGTGCGTCGGCCCGGTCGATGAGCCGATCAGGGGCCCGAAACTGCACGCGCTTCTTATCGGTGCTCATGATGTGTACATTGTGAGCCAACGCACTTAGCCGTTTTCGTGTGTACGATGTGAGTCTCACTCGGCCAAGCGTCACTCGGCCACGAGGTGCTCTGTGAGGTCACGCGTCCAGTACGTCGCGAGCCCACCAGGGCTACAGCGAGCACACAGTTGGAGCGGCCCCTCAAGATGGCCGAGTTCGACGCGGAACCGGGTAAGTGCCGCGAGGGCGTCGACGACCAGTCCGCACCCGTCGCAGGCGTGGTGGTCGCACTCGTCGGGATCCGGCCCCGACTGGATCGCACAGTCGACGCAGATGGGGTGAGTAACCCGATCATCCTGACCCCACGTATGCGCCTCGCCAGCCTCGGCGCCGGGCGGAGTGTCGCAGAATGCACACCCCGTGAGCGTCTGCTGCATTACTCGGCCTCCTCGTCGGCATCGCAGGCGGCCGTCCAGCCACGATGGAACACGGCGAGCTGGGTGATCGACTCGAAGGGCTTGCTACTGGGCTCGTGGACGAGAATGCGTCGGTCAGGGATCGGCGCCACCACATCGTCCTCGACGAGCTCGCCAACGAGACGGCGGGCAGTCGCCTCGTCGATGTCCGCCGTCGAGACCCGGGACGCATCCCGGTCCTGTGCAACGAGTTCGGTTTCGAGCCGGTCGTAGTCGCTTGTCGTGTCGTCGATGGTATCTTGACCAGACATAGGAATCACGCTTCTGCACGCGCTTCGAGCGCGCCTCACGCCTCCAGGCGCCGATAGACACACCTGCGGTGCGGGCACGATGTCCTACGTCAGCGATCTACCTCCAGCTAGCCTCGTTCCTGGTTGGAAGAGAGCTTGACGCTACTCCAACACCTACTGTGAGCCCCCCTTTGCTGTCGGTCCCCGTCGGTTTGTTAGAGTGCGATCACGAGCCCGGTCACAAGCGTCACGAGTCCGAGTGCCAGCCACGTCGTCCGTGCTGCAAGGCGCTGCCAAACCCGCCTCCCCAGCTGGCGGAGTTGATCACGGAGGGCTGCCCGCCGTTCCGTTTCGAGGACCGCGACTTCGTCGTAGTAATCGCGGCGCTCTGCGGGAAGCGTCCGGAGTGTCGTCTGGCACTCACTGCAGGTGTATTCGAACTCTGCACGGACATGCTGGCGGCGGAATTCTTGCTCGCCGCCCTCGTCGTAGCCGGTGACCTCGTACACGAGGAGTTTTGAGACGAAGCGACGGTTCCCACACTCCGGACATTGGTCCATCCTGAGCGTTGGTGTTCCATCCTCGCTGCTCGTATCGTCTGGCCAGGATGTCTGTGGCTCTGTGTCCTCGGTCTCTCGGGGTGGGCTCGTGTGGTTTTCTGACGGCGATGCACTCGCTGTCTCGGAGTTACTAAACGTAGACATGGATTCACCTGTGACCGCGCTCAGTTGACACCAGGCTGGACACCACGGCGGCTCTCGTGTGGTGCCCATCGGGCTGAGCGCCGTCACCCTTGGTCGGCGCGATAAACGCCACTGCGGGGGAGTCGTCTAGTCGTCCCACAGTACTGCGATCCGGTCTTCGATCTCGTCGAGGACGAGTCGCAGGACATCACGATGATCGGTCGGCCAGGAGTCATCGTCACCGGGCGTCGGGGCGGTGGGTGGGGGATGGAAGTGGTCGCGCGTATTGTGGGGGTTCGGATGCCGATCCCATCGGCATTCCCAGGTGTGCTCCGAATGAACCTCTCGATAGTGGATTGTGAAGTCGTCGTTCGTGTACCAGCGGACAGTCAGGGTTGCGTCGTCGACGGGTGCTGGGTAGTACGATGAGGCAAAGACGACCTGAAGCCCGAGATGGCCGCTTGCATCCGTGATGACCGCTTCGGAGACCTGCCTCGTCGCTTGGAGCCGTGTCTGAAGGAACTCGAGGATTGGGCGATCGATGGGGGCCGGGCTCCCGCCATCGCCTGTCGGTGGCACCATCGAGCGGGCTACCCGGATGCCTGTTCGCGTTCGCTACCCGTGCGTTGCTGGCGCGCCCGTTCGTAGCGGTCTCGCTCTTCGCGGGCGGTCGCCCAGTCGCCGAGGTCGCTGTACACGTCGTCGATGGTTCGCTCGTCGCTGCCTTCCGCGGCGGTAACGGCGTCGACGGCAGCCGGTGACGCGGCGTCGTACGCCTCCTCATACTCGGTGATGCGCGTCGTGAGTTCACGAACGCGATTCTGCAGGTCCTCGACGGAGTGGTCGGCTGCGAGCTGGTTGATGCGTCGCCACTCGAAATACGCGTCATTGCGTTCGTACGTGGCTGGATGGCCATCGTGTTGGGTGACGATGCCGAGGTCGTCGAACCACCCCAGATACTTCCGGGCGGTCTTGGGGTCACAGTCGGCGGTGTCGGCGATCGCGCTCGCCGTCGTCGGCTCGCGGGTCTGCAGGATGGTGCCGTAGATGCGTTGTTCGACGTCGTCGCTGCTGAACGGCTCCTCGAAGGGGGGCGGCCCATCGGGGGCGTCTGTCTCGGACATATTCAGGATTGCAGCGCGAAGGATATATTTCTTACTTCGAGGAATAGTTTCCTGAAGTACAGTCTCCCCCCCGTAGCCCCCGTTTTGCGGCGAGATTGAGCGTAGTTAACCAACAAATAGCGCGATATAGCGAGTCTGTTGGTTAATCTTCTCGGCTCGCAGAATCAGAACGCTCGAGAGAGGTTTTCGGTTGGCGGTGAAGCGGCGCCGCTACTAAGATTGGCCACCGAAGAATCGACTCAACAGAGAGGATGGCTCTGAGTCATCACCGGTCTCGATCGCAGTACCGGAGTCTTCCTCGTGGGATTGCGCAGTCTCCTGATTACGGGCTGCGAGTTCGTCGGTGAGGCGCTCGATCTCTGTTTCGAGGGTTTCGATCCGCTCAGTCTTCTGTTCGAGTGTTGCCTCGAGTTCGTCGACGCGCTTACTCAACAAGCGGTTTTTCTCCGCCAGATACGCACGACTCCGGTTTGCCTCGTCAGGCGTCCCGCCAGTTGCGACCCTGTCAGGTGTGCCGTGGGGATCTTCGGTATCGCCGCCGGCGTCCGGGTCGTAGAACTCCGACGTGGTCGCAATCGCTCGCTCGATGGTCTTCTCCCCGTACGTCGACCCGTCAGCGTAGTGGACCTCGTCCCACTTCTCCCGCATCAATCCCGACTGGCGGAACAACTGTTCCATCTGCGTCCGGTCGCCGCCGGTCCAAAACGCTAGCAGACAACACAGCGCCATGTCGGCCTCGGACTGGCTGTCGTAGCCGGCCGTATTCCCGTTCCAGAGCCGCTCGAACTTCTCGCCGTTCGACGCACTCATTGCTTTCTCCAGGAGGTCCTCGTCGTCGAGGTCGACGTCAACGGCGGCTGCACCGGTCGTCGGTGACTCGTCGTCGACGCCACCACGCTGCTCAAACTCGGAGGCTGTGTCACGCTCGGTATCCTGGACGTACTCGCGGTGAATCGCTGTGAGTGCGTCCTGTCGGCGTGCAACGCGAGTGGGTGTCCGCTCGACGTGGTCGCCAGTGACGGTGAAAAAGCGTGCCGTGTCGTACAGTTCGACGCTCCCGCGCCGGTTCCGCCCGTCGGGGAGTGTGCCGGTAATCAAGACGTGATAGCCGGTACCGGACGGCGACACCTCCGTATAGGAGTCGAGTCGCTTGATGATGTCCAGCGCCGTATCGTCGATGTCGTCGGTCTCGGGATCGCGACAGTCGTCCAGATCGACGCCGACGATGGGGTCGTCGTCGGTAAACACGAACCCGACGCCATCGGCGTGCTCCGTCTCGGTGTAGTCGAGTGCTGCCTCGAAACTCGCCCAGGTCTCCGACTCTGTTGCTGACGCGAACCCCCCAGCCCCTGGCGTCACCGGAATCTTCGTCGGTTTGCCGTCCCGCTCTGTCTCCCGCCAGCACACCCACTGGTCGCGGTCGCGTAACGTCCCCGGAATCGCCTCCGGCTCGTCGATCATAGGTTCACTCATCCTCACGTAGCACCTCGCATGGCTCTCACTGGCTCTGAGCCAGCACAGAACTCACTCTGCTGTACGTCGCGATCCAATCCCTTGGTCCCAACGGGGACCCCCCGTTCTATCCTAGTTGGTTGTTGGGTGGAACACTCACTATGGCTGGTTGCAAACCGCTGGACGTGAGCGTGTTCCACCCATTGAGGATTTGGGTGGAACATGCCGCCGTCGGGTGATTTCCGACCTTCGAGTTTGATTGGATGAGGTCATGATTCAGCTTGGGTGGAACAGGTCTCAAGAAGTCCCGATGATATCGGGAATTGGACCGTGTACGTCCATTTCATGGCCGAAAGTCCTCTTCAGACCGGATGCGGACACCAGTGTAATGCGGGACGGGTTCCCCGTCGATTCGCTTCTTCGTGGAGTCCACCTTGATGTGGGTGTTGAGCTTCCGGGTGAACCAACTCTTATTCAGCGGATCGTCGATGCCGTGTGCCTCTGCCCAGTCGTTGTAGAGACCGAATACATCGTCTTTCGGCACGGCTTCATCCGCGTCTTCGACGAGATATTCGTCGACAAACGCTTCGAACGACGGTGGCGATTGGTCTTCCTCGACTTTCTCATCGGCCTGGTCGGTCTGACTGGGTGGTTCGTCAGCGGCCGCTGATTCAGGCGATGCGGGACGGAATGCCCCGTCAGTGATTGCCGAGAGTGGCCGCTTCTCACCGTCTTCATACACGACCGATTTCGCCTCATCGTGAAGGATAAGGATGCCGTACGTCGAACGTGTGTAGTCTGGTACGGGGAGGTCGGCTTGGGGGACGAATGGCTTCTTGACACGTACCCAGTCGTCCTCGAACGCCGATTTCGTCTCGTAGATGTGTTGCTCACCGTGCTCGTATACGACGTACTCGTCGGCAGCGTGGTCGTAGCTGTAGATGGCTGGAACACGATCTTTCGAGAGTGTTCCAAGCGATGGGAGGCGGATGTGTTCCGTCCCGCTGGTATCACGAAGGACGATCTCGTCGCCATCACGCTGCCAGATGTTCTGGGTCCCGTTCTCGTCGTCGGTCGCCGGGCGGACGGCCGTCACTCCACCTTCTTCGGTTGCCCCGCCGTTGAACGTGAGATTCGAGTCAGTCGTGTAGAACCGTGTCTCACCATTCTGGAGGGTACGGACGGGTGGTGTGAGAATGCCGTCAACGCGCTTGGCCCACTCAGTTTCGTCGTTTCCTGGGCGAACGACAAACAGCGGGATATCCCCTGCTTCTTGGGCTTTCCGGAGATTCGTGAGCACCTTTGCGGGATTCTCGGGTGTCGTCGTTTCGACTTCGATGGCGAATCGGTCGTCAACGTCGGGATGACTCGCCCTCGCGTCAGGTTTCTCGCTGCCATCCTGTGCGAGGATCGAGACGGTGAAACCGAGTGCGGTGAGCTCTTCTTCGATTTGGCGGAGTGCTGCGTCGTGGGCACTCCCACCAGCGGCCTGCACGCTACCAGTATCGGGTGTCGCGACCTCTTCGCCGGCGTCAGTGAGCCGGATGCGGAGCTCGTCGGCGTCGATATCGACGGTCGTATCGAGGTATCGTGATCGTTCTCGAATGTCCGCGAGTGCATCATACGATGGCGGCTCGGCGTCGACGTCGTCGAAGAGCCGTCTGAGTTCGTCGTCAACTGCTTCAACGGCCACCCAGCCGTTCTCCTCGCGGCACCCCTCTCGAAGCTGCAGACTCCGAACCACCTCCGCAATCGCGACATCCAGGTCATCGCTCCCGATATCGAGCACCTCGTGTCCGTCGGTCGGTGTTCTCGTTGTTGAGGCGTCTGTTGCGGCCGGCACACCGTGTTCGTCACTGATGTGCTCGTGCATCGAGGAGAGCGTCTCGGTGAACTGCTCCTCTTCACGCTCAGTGAGCGGGGATTCGCTCTCGGGGTGGCCCGGTGGAATCGGGAGTGGTTCGAGGCTGAACGGATACGGCCCCGTTTCACCGAACGTCGGGCTCGGCAGGCTGGCGATCCACTCCCCTCGTGGCAACGAACGAATCCGATTGGCGAAATCCGCGGGGTCCATCTCTTCGTGGGCCATCGCTCGCGCCAGTTCCCGGTCGACGTTGATTTTCCCGATGAGCGAACTGCCGATGTTGTTCAGAGCGTTCAAGTAGATTTTCCGCCCGCCTTCGGCCTCCATCTGTTCGGGGAACTGCATCGACAGGCCAACAGAGAGCCGGAATCCCCGGCCTTTCTCGAGGAGATCGTTCATGATGTCGGAGACCACAACCGATGCTGCCTCGTCGACGAGCAAGTTCACGACGTAGTCGTCCGAGTGCTGGGAGAGCGCCTGTTTGCGGTCCTTGAGGGCTGCATCGAGATTGGTCAGGATCACACCGGTCATGATCCGGGCGGCATCGTCGCGGAGGTCACCGAGGTCGAAGAGGATGACCGTATCCTCGTCGAGGACATCCCGAAAGTCGAACTGGTTCTCGGTATTGTTGAAGATCTGCCGCAGGTGCGTATCCTGTGAAATGTACGCAAGGCGGTTTCCGACACCGCCCATCACGTTCGCGAAGGTGTTCGGATCTAACTGGAGCTGCCGTCGAATCGTCCGGGTGACTTCCTCGTCGCTCGACCGTGGAGCGTCGCCGATGTTTTCGTTCGGTGGCCCGGCCTCCCAGAGCTGGTCGACGACGTGTTCGAGCTGTCGGTGAGCGAAGTAATCCGTCGACGCTCGGTATAGCCCGTTTTCACGCCCGTATTCCTCGTCGAACAGTGCCTTGATGAGTGTCTTGATGAGAGTTGGGGCCACAGTCGCCCGCTCGTAGCGGTCGGTTCCCATCACGAGCTTCAAAATCTCTTCGTAGTGGTCGGCCTTCCGTTGGACGGCGTCTTCGCGGCGCCGTCCGCTCTCCATCGACGGTTCGAGATCGAAAAACGAGAACCCGGGGAGGACGTCCGGAATCGGGAAGTGGACGACGTTCTCTTCGAGGTCGGTCATTCCGAACCGACGCGCGTGAGCCCGCATGTAATTCTGGGCCATATCGTCGTTCTTCGGGATGATGAGGATCGTCGGCCCCTCGGTGTTGTCGTACAGCGACAGCAGATCGTTGATCAGGGCTTTCGACTTCCCAGAGCCGGTTGTTCCGAACCGGCCGTAATGAGTGGGCAGCAGTCCGGGTGGAATGTGTGTCGGCACGTCTTCGGCCTCGCCGGTGTCGTCGAGGGCATACCCGATTGCCATCCCGTCTCGGAACTCATTCATGAGGTCCTGGTGCGGACGGGGCAACGGATTCCGACTCTGCTGTTCCGCACGCGTCCCCCGTGTCCCCTCGACAGTAAGCTGTTCCGAGGAGGGGACGAGGACGAAGTGCGCGAGTTCTCGACCACTCAGGACGAACTCCGGTCGGGTCTTTCCACGGCCAGTCGTGATCTCACGATCCAAGAGCCGCTGCAGCGCCGCTCGTGCGTTCCGTTCTTTCGTGGCTGCCCGGAAGCCGCTGTCGCGTAATCGTTCGGCCGTAACCTGGTAGTATGGCCCGTCAAGCGGGTCGAATACTGGGACCAGTGATTGCATTCGCTCACCGAGATCATCGTGACCGCCACCACCGGATGGAATCCCGATTGCTCGGATGTTCGCGGTGAACGACCGCTTCGGATTTTTCGCCTCGATTGCTGTGACACGTTTTGCAACCGCGTCGCTCAGCTGGTTTCTGTCCCGGCTATCCGACTGATCGTCGAGTTCGAAGAGGGAGCCAATAATCTCCTGTGCGAGTGTGTCCCGTCCGTCGATGACGTCCTCCTTGCGAAGGTCGGCATCGGACTGCCAGCTCTCGCGTCGCTGGAAGACGACTTGGAACGCTACTGGTGCTGTCGCCTCCATTAGGTGGTCGACGAGCGACGCGAGCGCACCTCCTGGCTGATCGACGGCTGGGAGCTCCGCTTCGCCGTCGGCAGTAAATGGCGAGAGTGAGGTCATCCAGTCTTGCTTCCGAGTCGCCGACCCTTGCCACCGCACGCCGAGTGGGGAGACGGATTCGGTCGTTGGCCGGGCGAGTATCGTCCCTTCTGATGTTACCGTTGGTTTGGCAAGCGTCGTGAGTGGCTCATCCTCGGGAATCGCATCTGGTGGGGCGAGTTCGAGGGCAGTATCGCCGATCTCGATGAGGTGGTCGGGAGACTGGTTGCCGACTGTCCCTCCATCCGCGACTGATTCGGCGTCTGCTGGCCCCGCTTGACTGTTGTCGTCAGTGCCACTCTCGTATTGCTCGTCAGGGCCGAATTCGTACTGGAGGTCGCCCGACTCATAGTGTTCGACGAATGTCTCGCGGTCGAATTCGACAGGCTGCACGAGTCGGGATGCGACGTCGACCTCGGTACGCTCGATGTCGAACGTCTCTGGATAGATTGACCGGAGCCGTTTCTCCAGGGTATCCAGATTGTCGTCGGCACCGTAGTAGAATTCGACGGGGTCATCCGCCCCCTCGCTCAGCGCGAGAAATTCGAATCGTAGCGGTATGTCGCTATGTAGCGGATTGAGTTTGTCAACTAGCCCTTCCGAGTCCGCTGAGGTCAGTTTGTAAAGACTTTCCAGCGCCTGCGGTAGACGCTCCGGATTGAGGCGTTCGGAGGTTGGCGTCACGCGAAGGTACTCACGCATCGTCGTCACCTCCCGTTTCGCCGCCATCAGTCTCTGCTGGCGTCTGCTCAGGTGGGCGTTGTCCGTTGTCGGTCGCTCGGCTTTCAATATCGTCCTGGAACGCTTGCACCTCCGCGTCCACAGCATTCTCACCAGTCCCGGGGAGTGAGTCTCGCCGTTGCTCGGTTGGGTCGAAGTCGATGACTTGCTTCTCCTTGGGCATCGCTTTGACCTGAATGCCGCGCCACTCGCCGTCGACGCCCACGAGGGCCTCGGAGAAGCCGGCGTCCTCGTTGCCGGGCACGGCGTCCTGGACGAACCGCATCTGCGCGTAGTTCAACCCGAACTCATCAGCCCACTCCTCGTCCATCCCGTCAAGACGGTGGAACTGCTTGACCGCACACTAGTCCAGAATGGCCTCGCTCTCGGCGTGCTCGAAGAACTCGTCGACGGTCTGCGTGACCAGCCGGATCGAGAGGTCGTGGTGCCGGTGGTGGCGGAACACCGTCTCAAGGAACGCCAAGCTCGCGGCGTCCTGCATGATGTAGCGTGCCTCGTCGATGTAGAACACGACCTCCTTCTCCGAGACTTTCGCCCGCTCGTACACCAGCGAGATCAGGAGCTGCATCGTCAGCGCCGTACTGCTGTCGACGCTGCCCTCCTGCTGGGCGAGGTCGAGATAGATGACCTTCTCGTCGCGAATGTCGAAGTCGGACTCCTGGCCGAGGTTGCCGTGCCGACCATCGTCCTCGAAGGGGCGGAGCTGGTCAAGGAGCCACGTCGCGTCCTCCTTGATCTTCCCCGCCTCCTCGTCGGACCGGACGACGAACTCCTCGGGGTCGTCGACCATCTCCTCGAAGACGTCCATCATATCCTGAATCGTCGGACTCGGGTTGTCGTGCGTCGAGATGTCGTCGGTGATGCCCTTGCGCTGGTAGGCACGTTTGAGCCCGAGTTCGAGTGTCGTCCGGCGGTCTCCCAGTGAGATGCCCCGGAGCGCGAAGAAGTTCGTGAGGAAGCTCATCGCGTCGTCGAGCTTCTCGTTGAACGGGCTCGCGTCCTCGCCCATCGCCCGCTGGACGTGTTCGGGCGTCTCGCGGATCTCCAAGGGATTCAGTCCGAGCGTCCCACCGACGGTGATTCGCTTGGCATTGAGCGCCTCTGAGACCCCCGCCCAGTTGTTCAACGGCTCGAGGATGATGCCGATGCGGTCCTTGCTCTGTTCGATGGACCGGATGAAGTTCTGTTTGGAACTGAACGACTTCCCCGAGCCGGTGTCGCCGACGGTGAACATCGCGTACCCGTTATCACGGGCAAACGGGTCGATGACCACGGGACTCTGGTTGTCCTTGTGAATCCCGAACTCGACGCCACCCTCCTCGAGAATCGTCGCGTTGTGCGGGGAGGAGAGTAACGCGCCGACGGCGCCGCCGAGTGCGATCGACGTCCGGCCGAACTCGTTGTCGCCGATGGGCGCGGCGGACTGGAGGGCGAGATCCTGCCGGCAAATTGCGGTCTTCGGCGTGAGGTTCGCCGGGTCGTCGCGGAGCGCACTCTTGACCGTCTGGACAGCGTCTCTGAGCTCGTCTTTCTCGTCGGCTCGCACCGTGATGAACATCCCCTGGTCGAAGACGTTCGCGCCGTTCTCGACGGCCTTGTACGTCGCTGCGGCTTCGTTGGCGCGTTCCTGCAGGTAGGCACTCCGGATACTCTGTTCGAGGTCAGCATCGACCTGGAGGTCGTCAGCGATGTCTTGCAGTTCGTTCCGGGCCCGCTCCTGATTTTTCGGCGTGATGTGGGCCGTCAGATCGAACTGGACGTCGGTCATCTCGAAGAGGTCACTCAGATATCCGTCGTTGGGATAGTCGGCATAATTAGCGATGTACAGTGTCGTTGTCCACTGCTCGCCGACCCGTGCCGCTCGCGTCTCCCACTCGACAGCTCCGGGCGCGGTGACGGTCTTGTGCGACTCGGAGATGTCGTCGAGGAGCTTGCGTTCGGCCTCGCCTTCTTCGAGTGTCTCCTCATCGAGGACATCGGTGAAGTTTACCTCTGGTTCATCATCCGCAGTGAAGCGGTCCCAGAGGTACTTACTGCCGACGCCAAGGCCGAGACCCACTGCAAGGGCAAGCACTGCTCCCTCCGCTGGTGTCAGGCTCTGGAACCACTCGCCGACGGCGCTGAGCGCGCCACCACTGGTCTGGAGGATCACATTACGCATCGTGTGGGTCCTCCCGGCGCGAGTGGCCGATGATCGATTGGTCGCGAACGACACGTTCTGCCTCGTCGTAGTCGTGTTCGCGGCCGTTCCAAAAGTCCATATTCAGAACGAACAGCTCGACCGTGCTGAGTCGACGTGCGGACCACCCCGACGCCTGCTGGATGAACTCGGATCGCACGTCGTTGACGCGACTGTCGAGCTTCTCGAACATCTGCGCACGACGTTCGACGTCGGTAAGGTCCTCGCGGCGGGTGACGAACGGGTTGAACAGGAAGCCGATGACCGGGAACTGGGTCAGCTTCTCTGCGGGGGTGCCCTCGTCGCGGAAGCGGTCGTAGACCTCTATCGGGCTAACTTCAACGCCGATGTAGTACCGGACCTGCTGGATGCCCCGGTCACGCATCTCCTTCGGCCGTGTCTCCCGGTACTCTTCGAGGAGTTCCCGGAAGATCGGGTTCTCCGTAACGTCTTCGTCAGTGAGGCGCTCCTCGATGGTCTCGGTGATCTGCTCGACCGGGAAGGAACGGGTTGTGGCGTGGAGTTTGAGCTTCGAGTCCAGTTCTTTGTTGGCGAACTCTTCTCCGGCGTCCTGGAGCTGCGCCCAGTCGTCGGACATCGCGAAGTCCATGTTGGCCGGATCGATCTCGATGAATGCCTCCATCGAGCCGTCTTCACGCTGGATAGCACCAGCACCCGGCCACGCTCGCTTGATGTTGGTGAGATCCTGCGTTCGCTCGTCCGGCTTGAACGGCGTGTAGTTCGCGAGTCCGCCCTCGTTGCGCTCTGACTCGTTGGTACTCGTGTCGGCGTCGGCGGGCGCACTGAACGTGACCTGCGGCCGTTTGAGGTACCGATAGACGTCTTTGGTCCACGTCCAGGCGTTCAGGTGGGTTGGTGAGACGTAGATGACGGCAACGCCAAAGCCAAGCCCGCCAGCAACGAACGGTAGGGCCAGTGACTCGATCCCGGTGAGGCCCGCGATAAACAGCCCAATAATGGGGAAGGCGATGAGCATGCCAACGTCTCCTTCCTCGATATTGAGATACGGGATGCGACTCTCCTCGCCGAACTGATCCATGATGCGCCGTGCGGCCGCGTCTTGATCTGCTGACATTGTTAGTGGATTCCTCGATCAAACTCCATCCCACGGTCGTCATTCGCCGATTCCGCTGTCGCTCCACCAGGGTCATTCTCTGTTCGACGGTACGATGGCGTCCCGCCATCGTCTCCTCCATGCCCACCGCGGGCAGCCGCTTTTTGCGCGACGGCGTGGCCAGCGGCGGCTTTCGGCCCCCACCGAGCGGCGGTCGTCGCGACGCCGGCGCCACCGACGTAGGCTCCAGCGGCGACACCGCCAACGAGTGCTGCGCCTTTCGTCGCACCGCCGACGACTTTGGCCGTCAACGGGGTCGCGTATTTGAACGTCTTCCACGTGATGTAGAGGGCGACCAGCGGGAGGGACGCGGCGACGAGATATTTGAGGAACGCTGTTCCTGGTGTGAGCGTCCCACCGCCGTAGATCAAATCGTACCCCTTGAGGACCATCGCTGCCGGGAGCGGGAGGACAGCCAACGGGACAAACCGTTTGCAGAACCCCATCGCGATATCGGATACGACCGGAATGTTTCCGTAGGCCAGTGCAAATGCAATCGGCATTCCGTACAGGTAGACATAGAGCAGAATCATCCGGATGTAGAACAGCGCCTCCAGCGCCCACATCGAGATTCCACCAATCACGGCGAACAATAATCCTAGCCCTGGGTTTGTGATAGATACTTCCAAGAATCCAATCATCGCCTCCGTAACCGAGGAAAGCTCCGGCATCAGGGCGATAGTGAACCCGTCGACGAGGTAGAGTGCGAGAGTTCCAACCCAATACCACGTAATGATTAGAAAAGCACCGACCCAGGCCGTCTTCTTCGTTTTTCGGGCTTCGTAGGTACTTCCAATATTGAAGATCCGAACCGTGTGACGGCCCTGAACGCTCATCACAAGGAGCAAGAGGGCAACTAGCATGATTTCTCCGCCGATGAGAGCATCGTGAATCGCTGGCCAGGGTGCATTGGTCGGTTCACCGAAGACAAAAGCTCCGTTCGTCTCTGGAGTAGGTGTCCCGAACATTCCCTCAGTCAGAGTTTCATACCCTGATCTGAGACCGTCCATGAACAGCCCAATGAACCACTCAACGACGCCCTTGATACCCTCAAGGACGACATCAATGAGATCGACCATCGTTATACCTCAGTGATCGTGACCTCACAATCAGTCATATCGTCGGAACCAGTGTATTGAACGTTGTAGGTGCTTGAGACCTGATTTCCACCGACCCGTGTCTCAACGATAACAGTAAACTGGCCACTATTCCCGTCTGGGGAACATCCCATCCCGTCCTCAGTTTCTGTGCCGAACGGAAACGAACTACTGAACAGGTCGACCGTCTCACTAGGGGAGACCACTACCCGGTCGGTTTCGTGCATTCCACTGCCTCTGGGGTTCTCAATTGGATTGGGAACGTCTCCAGAGAAGATTAGTTCAGTTATCGCTTCCGGACCGCTTCCTGTGTTCTCTACCGTGACGAATGCCTCGCCATTCTTGATCCGGTCAGTCTCGCTCTCACCATAGACTTCGTCCCACGGCTTATCTGGATTATTCCGATAGAGTCCGACATCCTGTATCTGAATCTCTGGACGGAGTTCAGTCGTGGTCTCAACTACTGTCTCCTCGCCTTTCAACGCGAGTACGCGGTACTCACCGGGCGCATATGCGGTGCCAATCTCGAATGAGACCTGCTGAGCACCTGCGGCTACGTCACGCTTTCCGAATAGCTCGCCGTTCGGCTGGATGAGGTTGACTTGGTCGATGTCGGTCTCTTCGGAGAGTTCGACGACGAGTGTTGTCCCCTCGACAGCGACACGTGTGAGTGGGCCGTTGCCATCTGGAGAGGTCGTTCCGTCACCAGGCGTCCCAGAACCGCCATTGTCGTTCAGACAGCCAGCGACGCTTACGAGGGCAGCACCTGCGACTGTTCGGAGGGCGGTTCGCCGACTGATGTGTGGGTGGTTTCTAGTCATGACTATGGGTTCCGTTGGAAGATGTCTTCTGGACCGAGCATTCGGAGGAGCCGCTTGCCAGCGTAGAACATCACAATGAACGGGATGAGCTGCCAGCCAACCTCGAAAATGAACGCGAACCAACCGTCAATGGTGCCGAGCGGATGCCACCGAGCTGTTGCCGTCGCACTCACATATGCGGGGTTGTGCCCGAGCCACGAACCCGGATGGTACCGTGCCGTGTAGATCCCCGGCTCGTCGATCGTCACGATCGCCACCCCGGAGGCATTGGTCTCGACGCGTTGCTCCGCGATGGTGATGTAGCCGTTGCGAGTGTTCCCGCCAATTGGATATCGTCGGTCGGGATCGCTGAGCACTATCGGTGCGCCGGTCTCGTTATCCCGGAGCTCAATGCGGAGTGTGGCCTGACTTTCGTTCTGCTGGAGCACCTCAACAGTCAGATTACTGCGCCGGAGCTGCCGCTCTGAGCCAGCGTCAGGTGCCACAATCGAGGCGTTCACACCCCGCACGATCCCCGCCACCTGGAGCGCGTCGCGGTCGACGTTCTCCGCGCGAACCGCAACACCGTACGTCGTCGTGTACGACTGGTTGACGATGTCGATGTTGATGTTCTCACCGAGCGTGCCGACCGGAGACGGTCGGTCAGTGCCCCAGGTGTCGATGATCTCTGGGCCATCGCGAACTGGTTCGGCACGCGGGCCGATTCGCGACGGATACGCGTGAACATAGACCGGAATCGCGTCAGACTCGACGGTGGCGCTGTCGGTCCGGTTCGACCTGACGAGCGTATCCCAGTTGGTGTTCCGAGCGGTGTAGAACCGCCAGACGCCACGCACTCGTGCGCTTCCATTCTCCGTCAGCGTGTACCCCTGCCACGGTCTGGACTGGAAGATAGCCACACCAGCGTCACCATTGGGATACTCGGCGTAGTAGGGGTACGCCGAGAGGTCGTAGATCTCGACGGCGATCGAATCCGAGACGTTGAGCGACTCGGTACGATACGTGACCTCGACATCGGTCTCGTCGCCTCGGTCGATTCGCGTGGTCTTCTTCAACCGGACGCTGATCTCGGCTTCAAGCGTGAGATTTGCACTCCAGTCATCCTCGATCTGGTAGTCGAGGGCCGGCGTGTGCGAGCCATCACGTTCGACGATGGTTTCGCCGTCCTTCTGCAATCGAACCTCCTCGACCTCGTTGCTCGTGAGCGACCACTCGATCGTCGTGTTTCCCGAGGAACTGCCGTTGGGGATGCGAATGCGGTAATCGACGAATCCACGCATCGTGCCGTTCGGCGCGATATAGAGTGGCGTGTCACCAGATTCGAGGTGGCCACGGGTCGACGGCTGCACCGCGAACACCGTCGCATGGGCGTCCTCAATAAACACCCCGTCTTCAAGGCTCGCGTGCGGCGGATGCACGGAGGTATCCGACCCACCTGCTTCGAGGTCACCGAAGTCGTTTCGGGTCCACGTTGCAGCGGTCTCCGACGGGCGCTTGAACGTGATATCTGTCCCGTTTGCGAGCTGGTGCATCGCGGTCCGGCTCTCACCGTGCCGCTGCTGGTACTCCTCCTGGCTGATGTAGTCATCTGCGTCGCGAGACCACAGCGTCGCCGACTCGTTTGCAGTGAGGCCATTCCCCTCCGTCCCTGGCCGTGGTGGGCTTGCCGTGACGAGACCTGTGACTAGGCTCGTCACGAACAGGGCGGCCATGAGCACGGTGAGCTCTCGGTGTTCCATGGGGCTTTCGGCGGGGACGGGAAGCTGCCTACCAGGGGGCGAGATCGACGCACTGCGCCAGCGGGAGGTTCATCATCGATCCGGCGACGGTGTAGAGTGGCCCGAGGGCGACAAGGACGACCGCGGACTTCATCGCGGAGCGCTTGTGGCGCTTGAGGCCCTTCTTCTGGTCGGGCGTGATCGTGAACATCTCGATAAGGGAGTCGGCCTGCCACACGACCGCGAGGCCGACAATCCCCAGCGCCGTGGTGAGCTGGAAGAAGCCTTCGATCATACCCGGGAGGTTGTCCGCACTGCAGACGGCGTTCGTCTGTGCAGCGGCGGGTTCCACAGCGAACAGGCTCAGGAAGACGATGACGAGTGCCGCCTGCTTGGGGAGCCTACTTGCCGCCGTCGACTGGCTTTCGGCGCGATTCGGAGTCGTTTCGGAGGGAGTGGTGTCCTGTGACATAGTGGGTTACTCCTCTGCGTCGTCGACGAGTGTCTTGAGATCGGCGTATCGATTGGTCTCGGCGACGATTTCGTCTTTGCTGTAGCCCTGTTCGCGGGCCCGTTCGAAGAGGTCTCGAAGCTCGTCGGGGTCGACATCCCGAACTGCCATCTCTTCGCGGAGGGCGCGGCGATAGAGGGCCGAGGCGTTGATGTGGTCGTTCCACATCAGGTACAGCTCATCGATGTCTTCGATGGTGACTGACCGTGTAATCATGTGTGCGGGTTCAGGTATGCACCGATTAAACCGTGGTACACGTTGACGTGGTAGTTGTATGGGGTGTAAATACTTTCTGGCTACTGGGATAGTTCCTGAATAGAACTTGACTACCATCCCGATCTGAAGACTCACCACCCCAGGACCGTATTAACCAACAGTGGTGCCACATCGATCCACGGTGTTGGTTAATCATATCATGAAACATCTGCGGCAATCCAGTTCGAGAACTGTGCAGTGCTGTATCCCCTCTCTACTGCGCTATTCGGTCACTTCGCTCCCTGCGTTGCTCCTTGAGGAAGAAAACTCAGCACCTCAATTCAGTTAAAATAATATTCTGTTAATCGGTCATTTCTGTGTGAGTCTCGAGAGCATCACCCACCAACGGAGTACCTGCGGGCACCACCTATTTCATAATCCAGCAGCACTCAATTGTGAAACTGATGGGCACGGCCAGATACGATATCCATCCCCAATGGGACGACCCATCGGCGTATGGGGGTGAGTATCCACCGGATTGGGACGCCCGTCGTCGGACAGTTTACGAACGTGATGACTGGACGTGCACGAATTGTGGACGCAAGAGCGGCCCACACGCCGGCGACGATGGCGTTCGCCTCCACGCCCACCATATCGTCCCGCATTCGGCAGGCGGCTCAAATCGTCTTTCGAACTTGACGACACTTTGTGAACCCTGTCATGCCGAACTCCATGGGCATGACCTGTTCGAGACACCGCAGAGAAGCCTGCAACGGAGCAGTGACCCGCAACGAAGCAGCCCACCGCTCATTCCTCGACTTCTCGCGTATCTTGCCCTCCTCGCCCTCGGAACCGTTGGTGGCGGGTTCGCCTACTCCTGGGCAATCATTCAATTGCTGACGATGTCGATGACATGGCAGACTCTCATCGCCGGTGGCGTGATGGGCGTGATTGTTGTCGTCGGCTACCATCTCCCGAAGGTAGTGGCCGGAAGTTCGCTCGGTGCCGGTCTCCTGTTCGGCGGAATCCAGTACTACGCAATCGGCTATCCGCTCGTCAAGACGGGTCTCGTGACCGGCGTTCTTTGGCTGCCGGCAGGCATCATTATAGGAGGCGCTCTGCTCAAACGAAGCAACCCAATCATAGCCACGCTCTGATATGAGTGCGAAAGTGAAGCAGTATCTTCTCCACACGTGGAACAGAACATGGCGGTCGAAAGTAGAGCAATAGCTGAGTAAATCCGTCGCGCTGGTCGTTCTGGTTGGCTTCCTTGGCTTCGTATGGACGGTGATGGAACCGTTACTTCCCTCGATCACCCGATCATTCCCTCCTGCGTTCGACAATCCAATGGTTAGACAGATCCTCCTCGGAACTCTCGAGATCATGTCCTACTGGAGTGGCGTCGTCACAATCTTTGAGGACCGACGGGACAGCCAATCGCTTGCTCAACTGATCGCAACACGCCCACTCCGAACGATTGGCTGGTGGTTTCTGGTGGCGTGTGGCGCGATTGGGGTGGGTACCCTCGTAATAGTCATCAGAATCACAGCACTGGAACTCAGGGTGTTCACGATTGACTGGTGGCAAACACTTGTGGTCGGTGGATTATTACTCATTGTGCTGGTCGCGATCATCGACACCGCGTATGCAAGCCTCTATTCCTAACATCGCCGACCGGATTGCCCTCACTGACCTTGTATGGATCACCGATCACCCCGATGGAGGTCCTGTGCAAGCGTGTCTCGCAGTTCGTCGGGGAGCAGGGAACCCGGTTTCTCTGCGTGAAACGCGACGTTCTCGTACGCCTGGTCGAGATGCTTCTGTTTGGACCCGTCGTGTTTGTCCGCAATCCGTTCTATCTCGTCCGCCATCATTTGGAGTTCGTCGTCGGCCTCAATCACGTCGAGTGTTACCGCCAGTTGCTTGAGGCCCTTGATCGCGGCACGTCGCACCCGCCCATCGTCGTCGACAAGTGCCAGTAGATAGAGCCCGAAAAGTCGAGTCCGCTGGATCGCGATCTCGTCACGTGTCCACTCGCCTGGCAATGCGTCATCGGTGATGTCGTCCCCGACCGTCCGAACCGCAAGTCGTGGATACAGCGCAGCCGCGAAGCGAATTACGGACTGCCGTTGATACCCGTCATCGCTCTCGTACAGGTCACAACACACCTCGAAACACGCATCGAACATGGCGGCCCGTTCTTCGAGGTCCATATCTCCGACCTCGTCGATAGCCTGATTCACGCACTCGGTATCACCCGACGACAGCGCGTCGTGGAATGCTCCAGGAGTCTGGTCCATGGTCGGTGTTCCCCAGCCACGCGTGTAACTCCTCGGGCCTGAACGATAGAGCACGTAATAACCGTCAAGTACGGCGATTTCAGGCAGTGGTAACGTTCGTTGGGGACTGCGTCCGTTCGGCGCGTAAATTACTTATTCCTGTGCTCACACAGTATTATGTGAGATGCCGAACGTCACCGTCTCCGTCGACGACTCGCTGAAAGAACAGATGGACAACCACCCGGAGATCAACTGGAGCGAGGTCGCCCGGCAGGCGATCCGCGAGAAGATCCGCGACCTCGAGGTGATGGAGCAGCTCGTCGAGGGCAGCGAACTCACCGAGGAGGACGTCGAAGAGTTGGCCGCCCAGATCGACCGCGCCGCCACCGAGCAGGCGATGGACGATCTTGATGACCAGGCCGATGCATGAAGTTTGTCGTCGACGCGAACATCATCCTCTCCGCGCTCATTTCTGACTCGATGACGCGCCGGCTCCTTGTCGAACTCGAGGACGACCTCCTCACCCCGGCGTACGTCCACGACGAGCTCGAAAAATACACCGAGATGGTCGCCGAGAAGTCCGGACTCTCGCCAGCCGAGGTCGAGGACCTCATCGAGATCCTCTTCAAACGGATCGATGTCGTTCCCCGCTCGGAGGTCCTCACGTCACTCCAAGAAGCCGCGCGGATCATGCGGGACACCGACCCCGACGACGCGGTCTACCTGGCGTCCGCGCTCGAGCGCGACGCCCAGGTCTGGAGCGATGATGGCGACTACGACGAGCAAGACATCGTCTCAGTCGCGACAACGGGCGACATCGTCGAGCGGTTCGAGCAACAGCAGACGTCCCGCCGGTAGCTCATTCTCGCGGCGCCACACACAGGCGCCAGATCCGCCGCTCCTTAACCAACATGTACTGCTTCTAGCTCGTTGTGTTGGTTAATATGGAGGGGACGTTCGGTTCGTCTTCCATCGCTATGACCGTGATCCGACCTCGGTACCAGGTTTGAATTCGGTCAACTCTTCGATGCGCTATTCGAGCTCCTCGACTTCCTGCCGAAGTTCCTCGGCGTCAGGATCGTCACTCAACGCAAGCTGATCTGGCAGCCGTTGGAGCCGCGTTACGGCCGTACTCGCTCTCCTTGCTCATCGTGGACGTTCGTCTCGGAGAGGTCGGTCAGCGACCACTCTGTCTCTTCAAGCAGGATGTAACAGGGATACCGCCGACGGGGATGGCCCAGCGCGTAACATATGTTCTAATTCCGGTAAGATCGGCGAGAGAGTGTCTATCCGGAGATGAGGAACTCCTGGATTTTCTATGTCTCTGTTGGCTTCGTCATCCAAGTGGATAGATACTGGAGACGACTCGATAAAGGTTGTCCGTCCTGTCGGGTAGAGAGGCCGAAAACACCAAGAACATGGGATGTGAAGAGCGACACCAGAAGAAACCTGCTACGAGTCTTGGAGCATACAGTACTTATCGGGGAGTCTGCCTGATTTATCAGGGTCAGGTCGCCGGTCAGTCGCTATGCGATCCGTTATGAAGAATTTCCAGTCGTAGCAGTCGGCTGCTGCAAGGTGACAGCAATCGTCGTCCCTTCGTTGCCGGTCGATTCGACGGTGACCGAGCCGCCATACCGTTCGGTGAGGGTCTTCACCAGGTAGAGCCCGAACCCATGATCACCCTGGTCAGCCGCCTCGAACAGATTTTCGAGAACGTGGTCCGGAATGCCTGGTCCATTATCGGTGATGCGAACCGTCGCCGTTGCATCCTCCCGCGTGACGTCGACGTGGATTTCTGGTGGGTCGCTGGGATTGTGGACGACGGCGTTCCGTAACAGATTGCTGAACACGGATGGGAGCAACGTGTCGGCACGAACAGTGACACCAGCAGGGATGTCAGTCTCGACGTGTACTTCTGGATAGGCTGACTGAAGCGAAGTCACTTCCTGTTCCAGAACCGCAGAGAGATCTCTCGTGGTCAACGTGTCTTCGTCATTTCGTGTGGCCTCGAGATACGATCTGACGTTCTGGATGAGTTCAATCGCGGCGTCCGTTTGTCGGATGACCGTTTCAAGCTCAGTCGCGGTTTCTTCATCAGCGTCGTCTACCACCAGTTCAGTCCGACCACGAATGACGGTGAGGTCGTTCGCTAGGTCATGGCGAAGAAGGTGATTGAGCTGTTCAAGTCGTTCGCGTTGCTCTTCAGCGTGGTTTTTGGCGAGGCGTTCGCGTTCGGCGTCGCGGGCTCGTTCGATCGCCAGAGCTTCATTGATGCCAGCGATGAGGCCACCGAACCCACCGACGCCGGTGGCCGTGACCATCGCGAGAGCGGGTGAATCGATAGCAATCGAGGGACTGTCGATCATCAGGAGTGGAACGAGGGCGAGCCCGAGAGCAGTGAAAACCATCCAGCCAGCGATCCGCCGATACCGAGTGGGCGGGACGTGACTCTGGTTCACCCAATAGGCACCCCCGAGAATTATCGTGCCAGGGATGACGAAGAACAGGAGGTGAAGAGCTGGTTCTTGAGAGCCAAGGACGAACGCGATCGAACTGCCGAAGAGATGGAGGAGTCCGAACGCTCCGATGGGCATTACACTCCAGGTGCGAAGGTTCAGATACCGCGTCGGAGACAATGAGAAGGACGTAGCGTATCTGTTATTGCTGGCTTTCAGATAGTTGTTTCGAGGTATGGTAGTTGGATTGGACTGGTCACAAGCGTCCACAATACCGATGAATGCTGCTGGTTTTTATTTTCTGGATTCACTCTTCCGCCGTCTGGACTTCGGCCACTAGGCCACTCATACACCTCGCTTGTCGATCCCGTCGGCAGTAGTCACTCAAAGAGACCAAGATCGGAAAGTCGTTCTTCGATGACGTCGAGTGCTTGTTCGGCGTCCTCAATCTGTTTTCCACCTGTGATGACGAGCTTGCCGCTCCCGAAGAGCAGCGCCACGACCGAGGGCTCGTCGAGCCGATACACGAGTCCCGGAAACTGTTCGGGTTCGTACTCGATGTGTTCGAGACCGAGGCCAATGGCAATCGCGTTCAAATTGAGCGTGTGGCCGAGATCCGCACTCGAGACGATATTCTGAATCTCGATCTCCGGTGCATCATCTACTCGAATCCCCAGTTCTCGAAGTTCGTCGAAGACCTGTTCGAGCGCAGCCGTAACATCGGCGACGCTTTTCGCGCCGGTAGAAACGATCTTCCCCGAGCGGAAGATGAGGGCCGCGGCCTTGGGGTCCTGCATGCGATAGACGAGGCCGGGGAAGTGATCGGGATCGTACTTGGTTGCCCGGAGGTCGTCTGCAAGGGTTTCGAGGTCGAGTTCCTGGCCGATACCGGTCGATGCGACCACGTTCTCGATATCAACCGACTCTGTGAGCGTACCCATATCACTACATAGTTCACACGCTGCTCTTAAAGACTGGTCGCACTATCGAGAATGCGCCCCGGGTATTGGCGCTGCCCGCGTTAGAGGTCGCGGGGCTGGACGGTCTTTCGATCGTTTGCCTCGGCTCGCCGAGCAGCGTCCGCAAGGAGCTCGGCGACTTCCTCGTCGAAGACGTCGTAGAAATCCGCAGCCACGTTCATCCCGTCGAGCTGTTCCTTCACGGCCGATTTAACGATCAGATCTGTCATACGCGTCACCCGTTTTCACGTCACCTGTATAACGCATACAGATATCCACGAGGGCACGTGCTCCTGTCTTACCTCAAGGAGAAACACTATTGACGTCGTGGGATCGTTGACACCGCTCCAGACCGCCGTCCTCTATCGAGTCAGAGAGGGTGCCGAACGGAAGTGTCGATCGTGACGACAGAGACTCGCAAATCCGTTGTCCCGGATGTTTATCACTCCAGCACGTAGAGATTGGCGTGGACATGCCTTCGAAGAAAATCCTCGCATTCGGTCTCCTGATCGTCCTCCTCATCATCGCCTTCCGACAATCCAGCACAGACTCCACGACGAACGGAGAGCCGACGCCGTAGCTGGGAGCTTCTAGAGCCTGAGAAGTGATGGTAATAGGGCTCACGGGCTTCCTACTGTGTCTCCTTGGAGAGAGTACTGCATCCTGGGGGTGATTCCGTCTCACGCTTGCATCAGTACAGCTCTCCAAGCGAATCAGATGATACTACTACTGGTGCGGATCTGATATGCCACACACACGGCCGTTTACGAGTTCGTAGGAAGTTCCCCGTGGGCTTCTCGTGCTCATCCTGACCCGTGCGTCCGGTCTTCGGATCGCTTTCGGTGACCTCCTCGCCGTGTCCGAACTCGCCGGAGACGTCTATTCACGGCACCCATCGTTCGCTACCACGGTTATCGGATATATCTGATTCCATTGAAATCGGGAAAAAGAAACCCGACTGACGGCTCGCTACTGGATCCAATACAGGCATAACTACTGTCACTCGATTCGAGCCCTTCTTGGACCGCTCCGTACACCCCAGTGTGAATGATCTCCTTCAATCCAGCAGTGATTATTTCCCTGTAAATCGAATGTCGAAAGCATCAGCCAGCCACAGCCCAGCGTCTGACGTAAACTTATGTGTGGTTCGCCGGAACAGGTATTTGAATCGGCTCCGTTGACCACAGGCCCTCCCCGCAACGTTCCTAGCAGGACCGGCTTCGGCAGTATCTGCTCACACGAGACCGCGATGATGATCAATGCCTCCAGAGTACATTCGCCTCAAGAGATACTCGCCCGTCGCCCAGTCGGTCGATGAGGAGAATGCTGAGTAACTCTCCACTTCGTTGGAGAAGGTACCCCGCGGGCCAAGCAAAACGGCCTCTCAACAGATCTGTCTGTCAGTCTCATTGCTACCTGAGTACGTCGATGACGTGTCCACGGCGGGTGGCTGGTTACTACGATTCTATACCATTCCGAACTGGTAGGACAGGTACCTGTGACGACCCCCTATTAGACACGAAGGGAGAGAAGCACTCCGTCACTTAACGTCCGAACTCGTCGCGCGGGTGAGCAGGAAGACAGCTATAGCCCCAAGTACCAGATCGAGGACAGCGAGAACCACAACCGCCGGAACCAGTGTGTTCCAGATGCCGCTGAACTGCGTGACCTCAACGACCGTCATCACGTCCTGGTCGAGCATCAGCGCCCGGGCAGCGTCGACCCCGTACGTAACGGGGTTGAACCGAGCGAACGTCTGAATCCACTCTGGGAGGGCGTCTAGTGGCAGGAACGCCGACGAGAGGAACAACAGCGGAAACTGGAGAAGGTTCGCCGCGATGATCGTCGACTCTTGGTCTTTCGTGATGACGGCAGCCGCGTTCGAGAGGGCGATAAACCACAGCGAGAACAACAGGCCGACGAGCATGATACCGACCGCGCCGACGAGCCCGGTGGCGATCTCCGCGCCGAGCACGACCCCGAGGCCCAGAATGATTCCGACCTGCACCACGATCCGGAGCACCTCTGCGGCCGTCTTCCCGACGAACACGGCCGTCCGATTCATCGGCGTCGCCAGAATCTTCTCGAACATTCCCTCCTCGATGTCGTTCACGAGGCCGATGCCAGAGGTGATGGCCGCCGCCAGCGACACCTGAATCGCGATTGCCGGAACCAGATACGTCTCGTAGCTGATGCCGGCGCCGCCACCGCGATTGATCGCCCCGCCAGCGATCTGCCCGAACACCTCTGTGAACAACAGCAGGAAGATGATCGGCTGGACGAGCGAGACGACCAACACGAATGGATTGCGGACGGCTTTGAGATTCCAGCGTTTGAAATTCGTCCACACGTCACCGACGAAGGAGTTGCTCGCCCGATGAACGTCGGCGTCGGCTCCCGTCGTGGAATCCGTCGACGGCGTACTCATCGTTCGACCTCCGCGGCAGTTGCTGCCTCGTCACCCGTCACTGCTTGGTCGTCATCCATCTCGTCGCCAGTGATAGCGAGGAAAACGTCGTCCAGGGTCGGGGCACGAATGTTGAACCCGGTCACTGTCAATCCTTCATCTCGGAGGGCAACGAGCAGGTCCGTGCCACGCTCGCGAGCGTTCTCGGAGGTGACGCTGATGCCGTCTTCGGTCACCTCGACCGTCGCTTCCGAGTCAAAGATATCCGTCTCCCGAACGACGGCAGCGGCACGGTCGCTCGCGTCCTCACCATCTTCCAGATCGACGTCGAGGATTTCGCCGCCGACACGACGTTTCAGATCGGCTGGCGGCCCGGTCGCGACGATCTCCCCGTCAAGGATGACTGAGAGACGATCACAGAGCTGGTCGGCCTCTTCGAGGTACTGGGTCGTGAGGAAGATAGTGGTCCCCTGGTTGTTGATTCGTTGGAAATACTCCCACAGCCGATTGCGGGCTTTTGGATCGAGCCCAGTCGTGGGTTCGTCGAGGAAGACGAGTGGCGGCTGGTGAACGAGTGCCATCGCGGCGTCGAGACGCTTTTTCATGCCTCCAGAGAATTCTTCGGCCTGCTTGTCGCCAACGTCGGCGAGGTCGACGAGATCAAGTAGTTCGTCGATACGGTCACCACGTGCCGACCGCGGGACGCCATAAGCTTCACAGGCGAATCGAATATTCTCTCTGGCAGTGAGTTCGGAGTCAACGCTCGTCTCCTGAGCCATGTAGCCGACTGACTCGCGAACGGCTCGCGGGTCCGTCCGAACGTCGAACCCGTTGACAGTAATCTCACCACCAGTGGGCGACAGGAGTGTAACCAACGTTTTGATCGTGGTCGTCTTTCCAGCCCCGTTGGGACCAAGGAACCCGAAGAACTCACCCTCGGGAATCTGGATATCGACACCGTTCACGGCTCGGGTTCCATCACTGTAGGTCAACTGAACGTTCTGTGCGTCAATCGCGTAGCGCGATCCCCCAGCATCGTCAGCCGCTGGGTTCGTGTTGTCGTGCGTATTCATCGTGGAATCAGTTGCCGTTTCAATTGGACTGCCAGTTCCGCTGCTGGCAGAGATCTGTGTCACGGCTGTAATCGGATTAGACTATGAATTTCGTAGTCAAATACTTGCAAGTCCGAAGTTGCTAATTCACTTCAAAAGTTGAAGTCATGTCCGAGTCGGTTGGTTCGAGTGCGAAATCGGCAGCCCATCGATGAAAGTGGCCGAACGCGGGAAACAGTGCTTCAGCCTTTTCCGTCGGCTCATATTCCACGCGAGGTGGGATTTCGTCGTAGGACTCTCGAACGAGCAACCCTGTTGCGACGAGTTCCTTCAATCGCTCCGAGAGGGTGTTCGGTGAGATACCCAGCTCGGTTTCGAGGTCGGAGAATCTGAGCGGTCCCTCAGAAAACGCGAATTCACGGAGAATCGCCATCGTGTGCGCTTTTCCTAAGAGGTCAAGCAACTCCGAGACGGTCTGTTCGACCCGTTCGCGCTCGGCCGGCGACATCGATTTCCGCCGGTCACGAGCGGCTTCACGTCCTTGGGGCACATCGTCCATACAGTTCCATATGATCCCCAGCGCCAAGAACATTTGAGTGTGAATTCGGCAACACAGGGATGTGTGGCGGCCATTACTACGAAACTCCGAAGTCACAAGTATATGACTCCGCCTGTCGTAGTAGGGGGTATGAAAATCGCGGTGTTCGGGGCTACCGGACGAACCGGAATCCCCCTCGTCGAACAGGCACTCGAACGCGGCCACGACGTCGTCGCGTTCGCCCGCAACGCGAATGATATCCCCGCCTCGCTTCGCAGCCACGACACACTCGTCATCCTAGAGGGCGATGCCTACACCGGTGCTGGCGTCGCTGACGCCGTCGCCGGCGGAATCGACAGTGACGAAACCAGCGCGGTCGATGCCGTCATCTGCGTCCTCGGCCAAACCTCGTCGGGCCCCGACGACCTCCTAACCGAATCTGGACGGCACATCCTCGATGCGATGGACGAATCCGGCGTCGAACGTATCGTGACACTGGTTGGGGCTGGCGTTCGGGAAGACGGCGAGTCGGTGAGTCTCGGCGGGAAGGTGATGGGCTCACTGCTGAAAGTGATGGCTGGCGGCGTCCTCGAAGACGCCAAAGCCCACGCGGAGATGCTCCGGGCGAGCAACGCCCAGTGGACGATCGTCCGTGGCCCACGACTCACAGAGGGTGAACACACGGGGCAGTTCCAGCACGGAACAGAACTCCAGCTGGGGCTACGCGATAGTGCCGCCCGGGCCAACGTCGCCCAGTTCATCCTCGACTGCATAGAAGACGACCTGTACGTCGAACAACTGCCGAAGATCACCGACCAATGAAACGCATCCTCGTTACCGGAGCCACTGGCACCGTGGGGAGTCACGTCGTTAGCCAACTCACCCAGAAAGACGTCGCCGTCCGAGCGGGCGTCCGTAATCCCGAGCGGGCCCACGAGCAGTTCGTGAGTGATGTCGAATGTGTTGCGTTCGATTTCCACAAACCAGAGACGTGGGGCGCGGCGTTCGCGGATGTCGACGCGATGTTTCTCATCCGACCGCCATCAGTGAGTCGCGTGAAGCGCCATCTCACGCCGGCCGTCGACGCTGCGGCTCGAGTCGGTGTCGACCATGTCGTCTACCTCTCGGTACTCGGGGCCGAAAAGAATCCGCTCTTACCCCATCACCGCATCGAGGATGCGCTTCGTGAGACCGACGTGACCTACACGTTCCTACGAGCGTCGTTTTTCATGCAGAATCTATCCGAGGTCCATCGAGAAGACATCGTTGACCGCGACGAGATATTCGTTCCCGCAGGTGACGGGACCACGAGTTTCGTCGATGCCAGGGATATCGCCGCCGTCGCAGTGGCAGCTCTCACCGAACCGGGCCACGAGAATCGCGCATACGACGTGACTGGGCCGGAAGCACTAACGTACGACGACGTGGCCGAAATCTTCTCCGAAGTCTTGGATCGGGAAATCGAATACACCCACCCCGGCCCAATCGAATTCGCCACGACGATGTACCGCCGCGACTCACCGCTTCCGTTCGTCATCGTGATGCTGGGCATCTATACGACCGCCCGACTTGGGCTGGCAGGCCGAGTGACTGACGACGTTGCAGACGTGCTTGGACGCCCGCCCCGGACGATGCGAGCGTTCGTCAAAGATCACGCAGACGTGTTCCAGCAGGAAGCCCCACATGCAGACGAATCACAGAAAGTCGATCAATAACCACTGACGGATCAGAGACTGAATACTCCAACACGACACGAAATTATGCAGACAACAACCCAGCACTCACCGATGGAGCACCGAACGCTTGCAACCCGTGGTGGAATCGCGCTCGCGCTCTCGCTCGTCGTGAACGGGCTCATCGTCGGGATCGTCATAGCCACAGATGCAGTCCAGTCGTTCCAACCGCTCGCATTCCCGCCCGTCCTGTTTCTCTCTGCGGTCGGGGCAGTCGGCGCTACCATCGTATATGGCCTCCTCCAGTGGCGATCAGCACGCCCGAATCGACTTTTCGCGGTGATTACTGGGGTTGTGTTGCTCCTGTCGTTCGTTCCGGACGTGACGTTTCTCCCGGGGCGTCCGGGAGCCACAACCGCAGGGATTCTCGTGCTGATGGTGATGCACGTGACTGTTGCGGGGATCTGCTACGCAATACTCACCCGGTAGCCCGATAAGTACGAGTCGTTCAGGGCCTATGAAGGAGCGACAAACGCTGCATCAGTTCGGTCTCAGGGTAGCACAGCGATTAGGCGTCTTCGTGGCCGATATGGGTGCCTTCAGCCTGTAGGAGGGCAGAAAGTTCATTCGCTAGCTGAGATTGTAGCTGTGATTCGATATGGGCGAGAGCTGGGCCCGCCTCGACGAAGTCGTCTACTTGGTGGTACTCGACAAGATCAGCTGCTTGTAACGCAGGGAGATGATCATGATACAGCGACATGTAGATCCGGAGCCGGTCTCTGTCGTCTGGATCGGACGATTCTGGGTGCTCCCAGACAGTGAGTTGGTCAGCTATCTCTGGCAGTGTCAGTGACGTTGGAGTGAGATAGAGACAATAGAGCAGATATCGTCGCCGGTGAGCCGCAAAGACCGCGTCACCATCTTCACTCAACGAGGACTCTGCCATGTCAGTAGTCGAAAGCGATTCATCGTCCGTTGCCATATCTACATCTGGTTTCTCTCACTGGTTAGTTCTTGGCGTGCTCGACCATACATTCGAGGAGTGGGCGAAGTTCCTCGAATTGTGGTCCTTTGATGATCTCATGGGTGTCTCGGTTCCACTCGATGAAGCCGTAATCATCGAGTTTTGGGAGATGTGTATGATACATCTCGATTCCTCGGCGATGGGTAGCATTCAGTTCCCCAGCATCGTCACCCGCAGGAAGTTCAACAGCCACTTCCTGCGGATTTTCATCGAGAAGGTCGAGTAACAGTTCTCGGCGGTGCTCGTTCGCCAGCGCGTCGAAGGCAGTGTCGTTCATAGTGTCTTTAACGGATTCCACCATGAAGGTCGACGGTTTCCTCCGGTGGTCACATCCTCACTAAAAGAGTCGAGCCGAAGTACGGATAATGTTGTTGTGTACAGTAATTTATATATTCGAGATTACGCACTACTTAGAAGGTATACTGTGCAATCCGAAATTATGGTGTGTGGGAACTCCATTTCCTCCCCCCAAAATTGTGGATAGTGGAAATATACCAGATATTACTCAGGATTTGGATCCTCGTCCTCAAAATCGTCGTCGCGCGCTTCCATGTCTTCGGTTCCTTGCAGGAAGAAGTGGTTGAATGGCTGGACGTGGCGGCGGCGCATCATCTCCGACGACTCGATTTCCACGCCAATGTCGTGGATCGCGTCGGTGATCCTGGTGATATCGCTCGTGCTCGTCCCGACGACATCGACGTGGATATTGCGCCGCCCTGTGAGCATCTCACGAACATCTATCACGCCCTGGATCGCCCTGATATCCGCCGAGTACTGTTTGATTTCGGTGGCTGGTGCAGAGATGACAAACGTCACTTGCAACGGCAGATTGGCCTCCTCGTAATCGATCTCCGGATGATAGCCTTTAATGATACCATCGGCCTCGAGTTGGTCAATCCGGTTCCGAACGGTACTGGCCGAGACACCAGCCGTATCGCCAATTTCCTGTGCTGTCGTGTTACGAGCATCTCTCTGGAGCAAGTAGAGGATGCTTCGGTCAACGTCGTCCAAATCGCGACCCATGTCCCGGGATACGCAGTGGGAGTTACAAACGCGTTTCCCTCGGCACTGGAACGCTGGTTCGTCGGAGGGACAGAAACAGCCGGAGAGACGCTGAATCCCAGTAGGGCCAACTCACCCAACCGTCCCAATCACTCATCAGGAATCGTGTTGGCCGAATCAGACAAATAAGAGGCTATGAGTGGCCGAGATGGACATCACAACTTGGCACCTCGTGGGAGACTACTATTTCGACAAAACCAAGCGCTTTCCCATTGTCTTACGTGTGTTTTAATCTCCTCCCCCCCCCTAAATTATTCTTCTCTGACAAATGTACGATGATCTCGCCGTGGGAATAGACAGTGACGTCGTATCCGTCGACAACAAGCGAGACGGAGCCAGTCGCTCGTGGATGGTCTGTGGACAACGGGCGAAAGAGTGCATCTAACGCATCCGGGTCAACGTGGTTGTATAACGGTTCCAACTCAGTCGAATCAGTACCTGTAGCTGCGGCCACCGCACTGATGACAGCTTGACCGAGTGTCCCGGGCGCGTCCCAATCATATTGGTGGTGATACGTTTCTGTCATCGGATTATACCCCCTCCAATCGCGGGTGTCGTTTGTATCCGGGGCGGTCATTGGTGTCGCTCCGTGTTCAGACCCCAGCAAGCGCGGCACTCCGCTGAACGGAGCAGGTCTTTACTGCTACGGAGTCTCCATAGGCGTATATATTTCTGGGTCGCCTAACAAACCAACAGACTGCGGACAATTATATACGTCATCTCTTAATGCGATTTGAAGACGGAGCAGACCGAGGGCATCGGGGGCCGTCCAAGAGAACGGAGGTCCCTCGTGATGACGAGACGCTTCGCCTCTGGAACCACTTCACCCGGGGCGGTTCACATGGCAGCAACACCAACGCCGAGCTATCCTTCGATCTCGGTGGGGGCTCCTACTGTTTGCAATCCTAACAAATGAAAGTGGATTCTCTAGAACTGCCAGTCACACGGGGGTGCAACTGGAAGCGACTGAATCACGGACGAATCACGCACTGCTCTGTCGAGGCAAATCATCGAACCACATAATACGAACACCGACTGACTAGTATCGAGAGGACACATTTACGTAGGTACCAATGAGCAGGGTAGAGAGTGCATCCGATTCGGAGTCGTGGTCATTCCCGTACCCATGGGTTACTGAGGTAGGTGTCGCAGGATTCTTTCTCGTGGCACTACTCATTATCGCACTTCGGGGCGATCTGAATCCAGTTGACAACTACATCAGTGAATACGCAGTAGGACCACACGGCTGGGGAATGCGAATCGGGTTCGTTCTTCTGGGAATAGGGAGCCTCAATCTCGTCCCAGGCTTTTTCCGACCCAATTTGGCCCTCGAGGGGAGACATCAGATTGGATACCTGCTGGCAATATGGACCGTAGCAGTCCTGACAGCTGCTGTCTTCCCGGTAGACCTCCAAGGAACACCTGTCACACCGATTGGAACGGTCCATCTGGTCGCATCACTGGTAGGGTTCCTCTCGCTGTTCGTGGCTATGGCCGTTTCTGTTCGCCGGTTCAAACAGAGTGAGACCTGGCGTGATCGTACCCGACTGACACGGGCGGTTGCTGTCCTGACGCCGTTCGTCTTCGTATTGGAGGTCTCGCTGTTTAGTACGCTCGGGTGGGTGGGAATTGGACAGTGGCTGCTTTTTGCCCTCTCAGGAGGGTGGCTCGTGGTTCTTGCTCGCCAATTCGACCGACTCGAAGAATCTATCGACGAATCTCGGCGGATGACGAGGGAAACGTAGCGTCGATATGGTTACGTTCCTGGCTACGTTCTATAGAGTCGGAATGGCTGTCGAAAAGCGAGACCCTCGTCCTACTGAATCCCGCCCGGCGAAATCTCGACGGTACCTCGTTCTCGTCGGTCTTGTGGCGTGGGTCGCAACCCTCGGGGTTGATCTCTTTCTTTATGCGGGGGTGTTCGCTGGCGTGTTCTTTGAGACAAGTCCGTTTCTGCTCTCTCCTGAGGAACTGTTCCTCCGAATACCGCTGGGATATCTTGCCTTCCTCCTGATGACGGGGCTTTTAGTTTGGTTGATGACAGCACTATTTATTTCCGGGTGGCTGGCCGGTGCCCGGTTCGGGTTGCTAGTCGGCGTCGTCGTCCACGGAAGCGGCGCTCTCGCCCTCGCGTCGGTCTCGACGGCACGCCCATCGTTTCTCGTCGTCTGGTTTCTGGGACAATCGCTCCAAGCTAGTGTTGCCGGGGCAGTCATCGGCCGGGGGTTGGCCACGGAGTCGTTGCGTCGACTCGCGGCAGGCGTACTCGTGCTAGACGTTGTCCTCGTTGGAACGACGGTTTTCATGCAATCGTTCGGCGTCGTTCCGACTCCAGCATAGAACTGCCGGGGCTCCTGAGAAACCGATTAGAAGAGGTTTGTTCGGGTGGGGTGGAGGGCCGATGCGTCAGGTCTGTACAGCACCAGTACTACTGGCTCTGACTGGTAAATGCTTTGTCCATAGGAAACCCGTTGTTGCCTCAAGTCATGAATCCCTATCCCCCGTAATATTCCTGCCTGAATAGCAATCTTAGTATGTGATTTCCCGGGGGGTCAGCTGTTGCTGAGGTATTTTATTCTCACTCCACGAGGGGAAGTAGCGAATGATGATTTATTTACTCCATCAACACATCAGGTGGGAGTGATAAGTAGTGGCCTCGAAGATACACGTTTCCCTCATCGACGCAGACGACGCGATTCGTGAGGCGGTCTCAACTGCGTTAGAACAACGGGACGCCCCACTTGCCGTTAGCCCCTTCACCGATGCCGATACGGTCGTTGATCACGTCGGTACTGATGAGTCGGTCGATTGTATCGTGAGTGCCTATGACCTCCCACAGGTGTCCGGTTTAGAACTTCTCCAAACCATTCGGGACGACCACCCCGAACTCCCATTCATCCTGTTCACAGACCACGAATCAGCATCGGCTGCAAGACGGGCCTTCGCAGCCGATGTTTCAGACATCTGTACTTCACGAGGAACAACAGATGAGTACGAGGTTCTGGCACACCGAATTCAGAAGACCGTGCGCGAACAGCGGCTACGACAGGAACTCAATCAGACCCGAGAACGGTATGAAATAGCTGTGCAAGCTGCCTCCGATATCATTTGGGAGCGCCAGACCGACACCAATCGGATTACCGTCTCGGAAGGAATCGAGGAGACGTTCGGCTATTCTGCCGATGAGGAGTACGCGTTCGAATGGTGGCAAGAACACACCCACCCCGACGACCAGGAGCGACTGAAGACACGCCTTCAGCGCGCATTTGAGGCGGAACAAGATCAGCTCTGCCAAGAATATCGATTCCGCCGAATTGACGGCTCGTATGCTTACGTCGAGGACACCTGCCACATCAGCTACGACTCCAGTGGTGCGCCAACCCGGATGATCGGTGCGATTCGTGATATTACAGAGCAGAAAGAATACGAACAACAACTTGAACGACAGAACGAACGTCTCAACGAGTTCGCGAGCGTTGTTTCTCACGATATTCGGAACCCGCTAAGTGTCGCAGTCGGCAATCTAGAGCTGGCAACAGACGAGTGTGATAGCAAGTTCCTCGAACAAGCTTCGACGGCGCTCACACGAATCGAGTACTTGACTGGTGACCTTCTGACGCTCGCTCGCTCCGGCAAGGCTGTTGGGGAGACGACACCCGTTCGGTTACGAGCGATCGCCAAGGCCGCTTGGGGCAATGTCGAAACGGCAACGGCGACTCTCGACCTCGGCACTGATGACACCATCGTCGAGGTCGACCGGGATCGACTGGAAGAAGCCTTCGAGAACCTCTTTCGGAACGCCATCGAACACGGCGGTGAAGACATCACTGTCCGAGTGGGGACGATCAACAACGGGTTCTACGTCGAAGATACAGGTGACGGGATCCCCGACGATGCTCGTGACCAGGTGTTCGATCACGGCTACTCGACGGGCGAGGGAGGTACCGGGTTCGGCCTCTCGATCGTCCGGAGTATCATCGAGGGACATGGCTGGTCGATTACTGTAGCGGACGCGTCCGCTGGCGGCGCCCGCTTCGAAATCACTGACGTTCAGCTCTCCTCGTAGGATACCGATTCGAGCGTCATCCTAAATTATTTTTCGTCTACATAAACGAGTAGGCGATGCCGATGTGGATATGGTTATACTCCGTGCTTTCAAATGCTATATCAGAACTTGTAGCATGAGTACCGGGGATCCGATTTCAGTCCTTCACGTCGATGACGAGCCGAGTATTTCGGAGCTAACCGCGGAAATGCTCGAGCGTGAAGACGACCGATTCAGCGTGGAAACGACGACGAGTGCCGGGGATGGACGCAAACGAGTTGCGACGGGGGACATCGACTGCATTATTTCAGACTACCAGATGCCCGGGATGGATGGCCTCGAATTTCTCGAAACCATCCGTGAGGACCACTCCACGTTGCCGTTCATTCTCTTCACCGGAAAAGGGAGTGAAGCAGTCGCCAGCGACGCGATTGCGGCGGGCGTCACGGACTATCTCCAGAAACAACCTGGCTCGGAACAGTATGAACTGCTCGCCAACCGGATTCAGAACGCAGTCGAACAGTATCGCGCAACTCAACGTGCGACCAACCTAGATCGAATCCGAACGCTCGTCAATACCGTCAACCAGGCGTTGGTTCGCGCATCGAGTCGTTCGGAGATCGAAACCCGTGTCTGTGAAAGCATCACCGAGGCCGAACCGTATGTGTTCGCGTGGATCGGTGAGTACGACTCGGAGACACAGACAATTGCGGCACGAACGGGGGCAGGTGTTGAGCAGGGGTATCTGGATGGGATTGACATCACAGCCGATGAGAGCGCAACGGGGCAGGGCCCAACCGGACGAGCGGTTCGAACTCGCGAGATGGTGGTGATGCAGGATATTATCGAGAGCGACGAGTACGAACCGTGGCGGGATGCTGCGCTCGAACGAGGGTATCGCTCCAGCGCAGCAGTTCCCCTCGTCTACGACGACACACTCTACGGGATACTGAATGTCTATGCAGAGCGCGTCGATGCCTTCGACGAACGGGAACGCGAGTTACTCACTGAACTGGCCGACGATATCACTCACGCACTGCGCCACCAGGAAGTGAGACGTGACCTCCGCCGCGAGCGTGACCGCTTCCAGTATCTCGTCGATGGGATCGAGCACTACGCGATATTTATGATGGACGCAGACGGGGAGGTGGCGACCTGGAACAGTGGCGCCGAGCGAATCAAGGGATACACGAGCGAAGAAATTCACGGCGAACACTACAGCATCTTCTTTCCTGACGACGCAGTCGCAGAAGGCAAACCGGAGGAGTTGCTTACTCGCGCTAAGACAGAGGGGGCAGTCGAGGGAGAGGGCTGGCGTGTACGTAAAGATGGGAGCGAGTTTCTGGCGGATTTCACTCTCACGGCAATTTTCGATGACGCGGGCGAGCTTCGTGGGTTTGCGAAGGTGACTCGCGACCGAACTGACGAACACCAAAACTGAACAACAGCGAAGAGACGCTCAGATAGAGGTGTCTACTGTTGTCGTTGATCCCAAGCACGGCCAAGCGCTGCTCCAAGAGCAATGCCGACTGCGATACCGACCGCCAAGTTCTCTAGCGCGCTGCCGATTCCAGCACCGAGAACGAGACCGAGTCCGATCCCGGCCGCGGTTCCCCTTTCGACAGTCGATGAGTTTACCATCCCAGATTCAATTGGGGCTGGACTTATATCGGTACCGAGGTCATGCTGACAACCCTGGTCCATTGCCGGTGTACGCGGGCGAATACAACCTCCTGAGTTGGCATCACTTCAAACGGCCACGTTTCTGTCGAAGCAGAGGCCACCTCTCACGGATAGCGATACTGGTAGTGGCCAGCCTATTCAGGACCCACCCTTGGATGTGGTCACAATCTACGAGTGAGAGAGATCTAGTGCGAAATGCTGTCGATTTCCGCAAGAGCTTCGGTGGCCACGTCACCTAACTCACCCGCCTCGATATGCGAGTAGCGCTCACGAACCATTTCCTCGGAGTTGTCGAGATATCGAGCTGCGACCGTATAGCCGAACGCTCTGACGAGGACCTCCCCCATGCCTCGTCGACCGCCGTGAGGAGCGAGATAGTCGTGTTTCGGATGATCGATGTTGAGCTCTCCGTCCTCAGAGAGTCGTTGGAGAATCGACCTTGCTCCATCGGTCGTGATCGACGGAGGTCGAATATCTTCCTCAAGTGTCAGTAAAAGGTCGCGAGCGAACTCATCACGCCGTTCTTCGATGACGTCCGGTTGTAGCCCTCGGTCAGCAAACTCCTCTCGTACGTGCGTCGCGAGCGTTCGCTGATCGAACGTCGGGAACACAGGCCACCGCTCAGTCGGCGGCTTCACCAGTTTCCGGTAGCTCCGTAGCGGAGAAATCACTGGATCAGGTAGACTCGCGGCGTCCCACTGTTGTTTCTTGCGGTAGACGTCCATACTCCCGTCGTCAAGCGAGAGGTCCTCCCAGCGGACGCCGCGCCGGCGCGGGTCGTTCGGGTCCCGGAGGAGTTCCCCAACGCGGACAGCGGTGTACGCGAGGACGAACACCAGCGCCCGGTCACGAGCCGCCTTCAGCGCCGCGTAGCGTGCTCGTTGCTTATCGATGGGGCCAGTATCCTCTGGGAGTGTCGTGTACGCCTCGACGGCGTCGCGAGCCTGTTCGTCAACGTGGCGGGTGAGGGCATGGCGTTGTTCCGACGTCCAGGCCTGCTGGTCACCGGGCTTGCGGCCGTCGTCCTCCGGCAGCGGCGCCGTCGCACTCGCCCGCTGGGCGTAGTGCGCCTCGAGATATCCCTCGTTGACACACCACCCGCACCACGCAGAGATATAGCGATAATAGGTTTGTACGGTATTCTGCTTGAGTCCGCGATCTCCACCGAGATGCCGGGCGTACTCTCGGAAGACGCGTTCGTCGAGGTCCTCAAAGGTGGGGTCACGGTCGACGTCATCAGAGACAATCCCGATCCAGTCGTCGTCACCGCGGTCGCCGGCGGCCCACTCAGCAAACCGCTCGAGCTCACGCGCTGCGTTCCGTCGATAGTTCCCGCCGTCGCCACCACGCCCCTTGCCCTTATCCTGGAGATACCGTTCGAAGGAGCTCGCGAGCGACCGATCGGAGCGTTCTCGTGGTGTCATGGTTCCTCGTTCGCGTACTGGTAGGTCGGACGGACATCCTCGAGAAGCGCTTCGACGATCTCCCAGAGGATCAGCGACGGGGTCTCGTGGTCGAACGTGATTCCCCAGCGATCCTCCGCATCGCCGGCTGAATACTGGAAATGCGTTCGTCCGAGATCGGGATGGTCCTCGTCCTGGTGCCACCCCGCGTGAAATCCCGTGTTCGGGTCGGTGTAGTTGATACGGAACCAATCATGTGGCTCCTGTCGGTACCACTTGATGGACAGTTCCGGCGATTCAGGCCCTGTCGAAGGGTCGAGACGGGCTGGATCAAACCGTGCCCGCAGCTGCTTGGCCTCGATATCGTCAGGAACGTACTCGACGGCCGTGATCTGGGGGACACGGTCGAGGACATCCCGCTTCAGCTGGGCGTAGAGGTTTGCGTTCGGGTCACCACCGGGATGCGGGACCGACATCCGTCAGCTACTGGCCTCGGCAGGCTCGTTCGTTGGAGTGAGAAAGTCCCATTCGCGGATGGCGAAGCCGACGATGTCGATGCGCCGCTGGAGGTGTTCCCACTCGCGGGCGATCTCACGGCGACGGTCCTCTTCGTCGGCATCGAGACCCTCCTCGGCGAGCGTTCCGCGAAGCTGGTTCGGTGACTCGACGTCGAATTCGCTCTCCCAGTCGCGGATCTGGGTCTTCATATCGGCGAGCCGGTCCGTGAGTTCCTCGACAGTGTGCCCGCTGTCGCGAAGCCGCATCGCCTCCTGCATCGCTTGGCGGCGGTAATCAGGGTAGTACGTCGTGTGCGTACCGCTCTCGTCACGGTGGAGGATCCCGTCGTCGACGAGTCGTTCGAGGACCCGCTTGGTCGGCTCGTGTGACCAGCCCGCTTCGGAGGCGATCCAGTTGGCCGTCCGCGGCTCCGAGAGCTGTCGGGCGGCCATCCGCACGCGGTCTTCGCCCGTGGTCTGGCGCTCCATCAGACCCTTGGAGTTCGATTCGTCTTCGGTCATACGTTACCGTTCACGCCCTATCTCCATATAGATTGAGGTCATTCATTCTATATCGAATCACTGTATTCCGCTAGTTCTTCGACGGCGCTGAGTGGAACTACAGCAAACTCGCAGCTCGGTCTCGGCGGCTCTACCCTGGGGGAAACGCCGTTCTGAGCCGATTGCAGCATTCGTGCTTACCGGACGGCGGCGGGGTACTTCAAAGTGGTCGTGATTATTCGTGTAATCACGTCCAGACGTGTATTTGCCTGAAGTTCCGAATTCTGGCGGTAGTAGTGTTAATAGCCAAGAAACCGGATTTATAAATTATATACCGCTATATCAAAACTGAGCCGTTGGGAAGTTGAGACTACAGTTGGTTTAGCGGGCCTATGATGCGTGGTTTCGGACGAATTTTCGAGACGAAGCTGCTTCAGATCTACTCTCGATAGTCTTCTCGTGTCGTACTACTAACTAGACCGGAGAATTTCCAAGATCCCCGGCAGCGTTGCCACTCAGGAATCCGTATTGCCCCGGTCAGAGTAGCTCTCTATCCGATTCCGGTCTCCTTCTTCAGCAGCGTGAGCGTATTGTCGGCTGTCACAATGGGTGAATGTTCGTACTCACCCGTCAACTCGACTTGGACGAGCAAATCGACCGCTCGCCAAATCGAGTACAAAAGACACGCGAATGCGAAGTAGAAGAATCGGAGCTCGAAATTCTTCGACGTCGTCGCCGCCATGAACCGCTTTATCGACCTGTAGCCGCTCTCGATCTCCCACCGATACCCGTACTCCGTGAGGTGACCGCTCCCGCAATTCGTCATGAACACCGAGTACTGCCGGTGGTCGTCGTGCTCAGAGTCTTCTTTCCGACGGTAGATCAGCGTCGTCTCGTGCCATTCGTTCTTGCCGAGGTGGAGCTTCCGGTCGGTCTCGTAGCGGTCTTGATCACGTCGAAGCAACCGCTTGGCCTGGGCTTTCTCGCTGGTCTGCATCCGCTTGGGAACGACGTAGGAGAGCCCACGCTGGCTGATCATCTCCAAGACGTGCTGGCTATCGAACTCTCGGTCCATCAGGACGTTATCGACATGGACGAGGTCCTCAGCCGAATCGAGCAAGTCCTCGACGATTTCCAGTCGTGTCTCCCCCTTTCGGACGGGGCGCGCGTCCAGCACGATCGGGACGGCGTTGCCGACTAACTGGACTGTCGCCCACTGATAGGCGTACTCGTCACTCTTCTCTTTTGTTCCGATGATCTCGTCCTCGTGGCCAGTTCTATCGCCGGTGAACGGATCAGCTTCGGTAATGTCGATCGCGACGATTCCAGCTCGAAAGAACTGCTCTGTCTCCGCAACTTCGTTCAGGAGCCGAGTGATGGCCTGACGGTACATCGCTCGCACTTGGTCAACCGAGAGGTCGCGGATGTGCTCGCGATGGGCGTGCCCCAGCGGTGTCCGATCCCGAGTCGATTCGTAGACGAAACTGCGAGCCCCTTCGTTCGCAGCCAGCCGTTCGCGAAGTCCGAGATATGTCTGCAGGCCCCAGTAGGCGTTCTCGTGGATCTCACAGCCCTCGCCACGGTCCAGCGAGAACGCGGGGAAAACGATGCGGCTGACGTGATCGCTGATCTTCGCTGCTTCTGCCAAAACAGTCTGGTCGTCCGGATCGGGCTCCCCAGACTCGTCGTTATGGTACTGGAGCTTCCGTTCCGGGTTACGGGGAACCGCAACACCGGCGTTCTTTGCGTTGATGAGGATCGTCCGTGCCGTTCTCTCGACTGTCTCACGGAGATCGGCGTTGAAGCGCTTGTTCCAACTGCGCCAGAGTGTCGACTGATCGGGAACGGAGGCGAACCCGAGCGAGCGACAGGTCTCTGAGTGCTGCCGAAGATACTCGACGAGCGCGGTTTCGTGGTCCCAGGCGTGTATCTCTTTCAGCAGGAATGCCCTGAAGAGCTGTGGCATCTCGTATCGAGTCGGACCGGAGTACTGGTCGTGGGGACTGAACTCCACGTAGGACAGTGGATACTGACAGACGAACGCCTCGACCGAGTCGTGGGCGTTGTGCTCGAACCAGATTCCAGAGACGGTCCGGAAATCCTCAATGAGCGCACTCAGTGAACTCTGGTCGTACAGTGGCATCGAGTCGTAGGCCGGCCAGTCGAGATACTGTGTTGTCGCTATCGAACGGAAGACATCGCGTCGAGAGACGGCAGTTGGTGCCATCGGAGACACGTCTGCCGTTCCGGGCCAATGATACGACGGTCTCTCCGATGCTCACGAGCGGGACTCAAGTCTCCTCAGCTTCGGGATCGTTCACAGACAGCAATCCGGTCGCCATCAGCCGTCGCGTGATTGCGACCAGCCCGTTGTCGAATCCGCGACCAAAGACGCCTTGTTCGTGCTCACGGCCGTCTGCCCTCGTTTCGGTAAACGAACTCATCAATATCGCCTCACGGTCGGCCAGTAACAGCCGACTGATTTCGGTATCGTCATCTGGAAGCGGTGACCGACTCAACCAATCCAATCCCGAGACGAACACTTCGACACTAGGGAGGGCATCTTGAATCGTGGCCTGGAGCTCTTCATCGACCGTCCCGATGATGACGTTCACATCTCGTTCCTGAGCCGACTGTAGTTGTTCGGCCAGCTGATCGGTGAAAATACTCTCGTGGCCGACCACCAGGATCAACTCCTCTGTCGCTCCCTCGATCAACTGCCGTGTCCGGCTTGTAATGCCTTGGTCGCCAGAGATGGACCACACCTCGTGGGTGGCCTCTGTTGAGTCTCCCTCGTCGGTCGGTTCAAGCCCGCTCAGGGCACTCCGGAGTGACTCGGTGCGCTCGGCGTACTCCGACTGGAGGGTGTTGACAGCCTCGTCGATAGAGACGGCTCGAAACACCTGCGGGTTCGAATGCTGAGTCTCCACCAGCCCCTTCGATTCCAGTACGCGAATCGCGTCGTAGACGCGCGTCCGGGGCACTTCGGAGGTCTCGCTGATGTCCTTGGCCGTCCCGCGCTGGCGGCGTGCGAGCGCGACGAACGACTTGGCCTCGTACTCTTTGAGCCCGAGTTGTTGGAGCAGTTCGATCGCTTGGTCTTGATTTGAAACATCGTCCATTGGTCCCAACCTCGACTGCTACCGTCCCGTTCGTGCCCTGGGTGTTTAGTACGTCGCACCGGGATACATTGATGTCCCCCAAATCATCACAGAATAACCTCGTTATTGAGTGCTCTGAGTGTCCAGAACAGGCAACCACCCACCTGATTCACTCAGTTAATCACAATACTTCTTTGTGCGGGTAGCACGGAGGGTAGAGTGGCGTGTAGGCACAGATTTGGTCCCAACCTCTCTGTCGCTACACGTCAGAAACCACCATACACGGTGGTTTTCACGAAATTGGTGACGAGTTAATGTCCGGCGACCCATCCGACCAAGCACGATCCACGGCCGTCAAACAGCTCAAAGCGCTCGGCCTCAGTACCTACGCCGCCCGGACATTCGTCGCACTCGTCAGTCTCGGCGAAGGGACTGCGCAGGACGTGAGCGAAGTCGCCGACGTCCCCCGAACACGTGTCTACGACGCAGCTGACGAGCTTTATGACCGCGGTCTCGTCGACGTGAAACAGTCGAGTCCTCAGCGATATTGGGCCATTTCGACGGAGACTGCCGGCCGTCACTTCGAACAGGAGTTCGACCACCGAGTGACGGTCCTGACAGACGCACTCGACGAGCTTGCATCAGCAACTCGCAGTACTGAACAGCAAGGTGTCTGGACGGTAACCGGCCGGGACACCGTGACCGACCGCGTGGTGGATTTCATCTCGGCCGCTAATGAGGAGGTCGTTTACATGACTGCCGAGGAACTCCTGACCGACGAAATCGCTGAACGTCTCTCGACCGCCAGCGACCGTGGAGTCTCGATTCGGCTCGCAGAGATGTCACAATCCGTCGAATCCCGACTCGAACAGGACGTTCCTGACGCGCAGCTGTTCGAATCGGTGTGGGACTGGTCGGATACGCCTGCTGGCCGCCTCCTCATGGTGGACCAGGAAAAGACGCTCGTGAGCGTGCTCGTTGACGGCAACGGTGAGCACCCACCCGAACCTCGTGACGAAACCGCCATCTGGGGCACGGGTCAGACGAACAGCCTCGTCGTTGTGCTGAAAGCGCTGTTCACCTGGCAGCTCGACAACAATCGCGAGTCGACCAATGAATAGTCACTCAGATTCTCACAACAATGCTATCAAGGTCCGGATCGTAGGGATGGAAACTGAAGCCACGGCGGTTTCCTCCGCTGTTACTTCGTCT
>NZ_QXIK01000015.1:0-56132 GCF_003666065.1 Haloarcula sp. Atlit-7R
GTGGTGAACGTCCCAGTTGAGACGTTTGGCGGGCTGCCGGCGAAACTGCTGAAAAAGGCGATTGCCGCCCGCTGGATCAACGACGTGACCGGCGTTGGTCGGGCCGCCAAGGCCTGGCCCGACATGTAGATAGGACCTTTTTATTTCGTCGGGGTCGCCCTGACCGCGCGACCTACTCCTCGCAAAGCGTGGATTAAAAAGGCGCGAAATCGCGGGGCGATTCGCGCGAAACCGCACCAGAGAGACGGTATGCGGGGTCTACCGGAGCTCTGAGCGGCATTCACTGCCGGCTACCAAGCCGACTCTAACAAACGGACAATGTCCTTTCGTGTGGGTGCCAGTTCTGACGGGGCGTTCGCTATGAAGGCGTCTTCGAGGACGGCATCAGCAACTTCGGGGAACGCCTCGCGGCCGGGCCCGTCGACATCCCGAAGTCGCGTCGGGAGTCCAAGCGAAGTCACCACGTCGTTTATTTGGTCGATGACCGCAGCAGTGGGGTCTGAAGCATCGCCGGCGCCGAGTGCGTCGGCCAAAAGCGACCGCCGACCGTCGACCTGCTCGAACAGATATGAGAGTGCGTGCGGAGCAATGACCGCGTGGGCCGCGCCCTGCTGGACCTCGTAGGCCCGGGTCAGCCCGTGACCGAGGGCATGAATCAGTGAGAGCGTCGTCCCGTCAGCCCGCGAAATGCCGTACTGGACGAGCATGAGACCCTGGGTGAGCGACTGGTACACCCATGGGTCGTCGTCACCAGTACCGAATGCGAGCAGTCCGTCCGTGAGAAGGCCGAGGCCGCGAGAGGCTGTGGCGTCGGTTACTGGCGTTGCGCTGGCCGCGTACAGCGTCTCGATACCTTTATCGAAGCCGTTCATCGCTGACGCCGCGAGGATCGGACGGGGCGTCGTCGCAATCAGGTCGGGGTCATAACAGACTGCTTCGGGCATCAGTTTCGGATCGCTGACAGCACCACTGGCAGGCTCGTTCACAGGGCAGGTGTCTGGCGCGGCTGTGACCCCGGCGACGAGAGACAGGTCAGCGCCGGCCAGCGTCGTCGGGGCGGCGATAATCGGCGGCAGCTCCGCCTCGGGGACAGCTATCGTTCCGGAGTCGACAAACGCTTGGCCGACAGCCGCCGGGTCGCGGTCAGTCGCTGCGAGGATACTGATGATTTTCGCAACGTCGAGACTGCTCCCACCGCCGACGGCCACGAGACAATCGGCATCGACTTCTCGGAGGCGTTCGAGTCCGTCGCAGGCGGTGCCGAGCCGCTTGGCTGGCGTCGTTTCGGCGAAGGTGCCGGCCAGTCGGTCGCCGAGACCCTCCCGAACGGGGTCCATCACAGCCGGCGTGTCACCAACGGTCGCGCCACAGACGACCAGCGCACTGTTGTAGCCTCGCGCGTCTAACTCCGCACCCAGCGACTGCACGGCGTCAGGGGCGTATCGGAGTGTCGCAGGCTCATACTCGAACCGGAACGGGGAATCGAGGTCAGCGGCAACCGATGTGTCGGGCATCGCTGTGACCCATTCAGCCCTGCTCGTGTTTATGACTTCAGGTCGCCAATGCCGTCTTCCAGTGGTACCCGCAAGCGCAGGTACGTCGCAGTCGCTTGCGGGTCGTAGCGTAATCCTGGCAGGTGTCACGGTGCTCAGGTCGACGCCGTCACTGCACTTCTATGCCAGCCAGTCCATCGGCCAGCGAGTCGAGGTCTTCGAGGGTCGCGGCGAGCGCGTCGACGCTGTCTTTCTCCCGCCGATTCGGATTAGCGAGCACCCGAACAGGTTGGGTCCCGAGCGATACGAACCCGAGGCCGAGTTTCGCCGCCGTGGCGCGGAGACCGAGGCCCACGTCTGCATCACCTGCCAGTACCTTCCGAGCGGGACTTTCGTGGGCTTTTGTCGTGAGTTCGTAGCCGTCGATAGCATCGATAACCTCGTCGCGGCCGACGTCCCGGTCCTCGCGGAGCGCGTCGAGCGCGTCGTCGAAGCTCCGACGCAGGCCGGACGCGGTGTCGCGGTTGACGAATCGGCAGTCGCCGTCGACAAGGTTGCCCAAGTCGGACACGTCGGTATCAGGCCCGACGACCAGCCCCCACTCGCGCTGCCAGCCGCCGATATCGGTTGCCTCGTGGTCGGCGTCGGTCGGACCCGCGACGACGGCGACGTCGGGCACGCCGTTGCCGAGGCGGCGGACCCCCTCGGTCGACCCCAGCGGGAGGTACCGTGGGCGGTCGATTGTATCGAGCAGGCGCGAGAGGAGCGGGTCGTCCTCGCCCATGCCCAGCAGCGTCGGCGGCCTGACGGCGGGGGAAAACAGCGTCACGTCGACCGTCTCCCCCTCGGCGAGGTAGTCGGTCCCCGGCGGCACGTCGACGAAGCCGTCGGCGTCGACGAGGCTCGTCGTCGCGCCGCTGCCCTTGTCGACCGGGTAGACCAGCAGCGACCCGGAGTCGTCTTCGACCAGCCCGGCTGGCATGAGGCGTCGTCGCCCTTCGCCGTAGCGTTCCTGGACTGCCATTGTGCCGGAGGCCGTAGCTGTCTGTGGCTGCTCCCGTCCAGCAGCGTTCCGTACTGCTGGCGCGACGAACGTCTGGAAGATAGTCAGCGCCGAAACTGGGTAGCCAGGCAGCCCGACGTACGCCGAGTCGCCGATAGTCCCCACGAGCATCGGCTTGCCGGGTTTGACGGCCACACCGTGGAGCCTGAGTTCGCCGCGTTCCTCGATGACGCGGTAGATGACGTCGACCGCGCTGGCGCTGGTCGACCCTGACGAGAGGACGAGGTCGCATTCGTCAGCCGCTTGGTGGAGCAATCGCTCCATTTCCTCGTAGTCGTCGCCAGCGTGGGGGTACATCACCGGCTCACCGCCGGCCTCCGCGACCGCGCCCGCCAGCGTGTAGCTGTTCACGTCGTAAATCTGGCCGGCGGCGCTGTCGAGGGGGTCCCCGGGCCGGACAAGTTCATCGCCCGTCGAGAGAATGCCGACCTGTGGCCGGCCACGCACCGGAACCTCGTCGACGCCAAGGGCAGACAGGAGTCCGATTTCACGGGGCGTGATTCGCGTTCCGGGACCGAGGGCGCGCGCGCCGGCCGCGATATCTGCGCCGGCGAGCATCACGTTATCACCGGGCGCGACGGATGTGCGTATCTCGACGCCGGCGTCGGTTTCAGTCGTTCGCTCGACCATCACGACGGCGTCGGCACCGGGCGGCATCACCGCGCCGGTCGAAATCTCGGCGACCGAACCCGGTTCGACCGTTACGTCGGGCTTCTCACCCGCGTGGACTTCCCCGGCGACCGACAGCGTCACCGGGTCGGCCTCGTCAGCGCCGAAGGTGTCTCTGGCGTGGACGGCGTAGCCGTCCATACTCGCGCGGTCGAACCCTGGCACGTCGATGTCGGCGTCGATCCGCTCGGTGAGGACGCAGTCGCGGGCGTCGGCGAGCGGGACCGTTTCCGGGTCGGGGTCGATGTCGAGGTTTGCGACGACCTCGTGGGCCTCCTCCGGTGATGCGAGGTCGCGGAACTCGCGGCGGTCGCTCATTGGGACCACTCCCAGTCCTCGACGGGCACAGTGTCACCGGCGTCGTAGCCCTCCACGGACTCCGGCACGACGACCCAGCCGTCGGCGAGCGCGACGCTGGAGAGGACGCCCGACCCGCTGGCCCGCGTCGGCGTCGCGGTCGGTCCGTCGTCGTCCTCCTCGCGCAGTTGTACCCGAGCGTAGGTCCGGGTCCCCGGCTCGCTGGCTATCTTCCGCGTGAGTTCGGCCTCGGTCGTCGGCGGGTCGGTCGCCGGGAGGTGGCCGGCACGGCGGAGCGCCGGCCGGAGGAACTGGACGGCGTTGACGATGCAGGCGACCGGATAACCCGGGAGCATCAGAATCGGCGTCTCTTCGACCACGCCCAGCGCGACCGGGTGACCCGGCTTCAGCGCGACGCCGTGGACCAGCACCTCGCCGAGGTCGTCGACGACTTCCGGGAGCAGGTCCCGCTCGCCGACGGAAGAGCCGCCGGTCGTCACCACGAGGTCGTGGTCCAAGTCGTCGCTGATGGCCGCCCGGAGCGCGTCCACGTCGTCGGTAACGATGTCGCGGTAGGTCGCGTCACCCCCCCAGCGCTCGACGTACTGCGTGACGGTCTGGCCGTTCGTCTCGACTACTTGGCCCGGTTCCGGGTTATCTTGGACTAACTCCTCACCGGTCGGAATCACGCTGACAGTCGGCCGCTCGTACACCTCGACAGCGTCGTTCCCGACCGATTTCAACAGCCCGAGGTCCGACGGGCGGAGCAGGTGGCCGTCTGCATACAGCGTCTGCCCTTGCTCTACGTCCTCGCCGACAGGAGCGACGTTCTCCCCGCCAGCAACCGCATCGAACACGGTGACGGTGTCACCGGCGACCTCGGTCTCCTCGATCATCACGACGGCGTCGGCACCCGCTGGGAGTTCGCTGCCCGTGTGTACGCGGGTCGCCGTGCCGGTGGTCACTGTCTCTCCGACCTGGAGCGATTCCGGCGACCGCTGGCTCGCGCCGAACGTGTCTTCCGCGCTGACGGCGAAGCCGTCCATCGCCGCGCGCCGGTAGTGGGGCACCGCTCGCTCGGCGGTGATTTCCCCCGCAACGACGCGTTCGTCGGCGTCGCGTAGCGAGACGCGCTCCGTCCGCCCGTGTGGGAACACTGCGTCCAGCAGCGCCTCCCTGGCTGTCGTTACCGGCGTCCGGTCCTTGAACCCGGCCGACTTTCGGGACTCGTTGCTCATGTGTGTACGAATGGCCGGCACACCAAAAAGCTCGCCAGGTTCAGGGGGCTTCGGTCGGAAGAGAACGTCTGGCTGAGTCGGACCTGCGCTGTCGCCTCTTCGGGAGCGCCCTCTCGAAAGGACTGGTCGCGACCGACAGTCGGCACTGCTGTCTCACCACCCCTCCTAGCGCCGGGACCCACGCCGAACACGGTCCGGTCGGCCCGCACTACGCTGTAGAGTGGTAGCAGGGCCGAACGTCGCGGAGGTTCAAGTACGGGAACGGGGCCACGCCCCGCTATGCAGTCCATGGCTCCCGCCGTCGACCCGACAGCGACGCTCGCGCTCCTCGCTGCGGTTGGGGCGGGAGTTGGACTGGGAACGCTTAGCGGGCTCGTCCCGGGGCTGCACGCCAACACCTTCGCACTTTTGCTCGCCGCGGCGGCGAGCAGTCTACCGGGGCCACGACTCTACGTCGGCGTGGCAATGCTGGCGGCCGGGGTGACACACACCTTTCTCGACGTGATTCCGGCGCTGGCGCTGGGCGTGCCGGACCCGGCACTGGCGGCCAGTGCGCTGCCGAGCCACCAGCTGGTCATCGAGGGTCGCGGTCGGGAGGCGCTGCGCCTGTCAGCGCTGGGGAGCGGGTTGGCCGTAGTGTTTGCCGTCCCGCTGGCGGTTCCACTCACCCTCCTGATGGAGCGAGCGTATCCGCTGCTCCAGCCGTGGCTGTCGGTACTTCTCGCGGGAGTCGCTGTCCTGCTTGTGGTCACGGAACAGGGCCGCCGTCGGCAAATCGGCGCGGCGTGTTCACTGGCAGCCAGCGGCCTGCTTGGAATCGCCCTCCTCGACGCGCCGGTGACCGGAGTGCTGCCAGTCTCCGACGTGCTGGTCCCGCTGTTTTCGGGGCTGTTCGGCGCACCGGTGCTTCTGGCCGCCATCGAGGGAGCGGGGGTCCCGCCACAGGCCGACGCGACGGTGACGACGCCGCGGCGAACGGTCGTCGTTCTCGCGGGCGTCGGAACGCTCTGCGGTGGCGCTGTCGGCTACATTCCGGGCGTCTCAAGCGCCATCGCGGCCACGCTGGCGCTTGGACTGGTCGCTGAGCGTGGGCCGCGTGCGTTCATCGTGACGACGAGTGGCGTCAACACGGCGACAGCGGTGTTTGCGCTGTTCGCGCTCATCTCGCTCGGGACGCCCCGAACCGGTGTCCTCGTCGCGCTCGACCGGGCCGAGGTCCCGCTCGTGCTCCCGGCGCTGCTCGCGGCGATCGCCGTCGCCGCCGTCGCTGGCGCGATACTCGTCCCGACACTGGGTGACCGCTATCTCCGGGCCGTCGGTCGGGTGGACCAGACGGCCCTCTCGCTTTCGGTGGTCGCGGCCCTCGTCGGCCTGTCGGCGCTGTTTGCCGGCCTCGTGGGCGTCGGCGCGTTCGGGGCGGCCACGCTGGTCGGCCACCTCCCGCCGCGGTTCGGGTCCCGCCGGGCGACGCTGATGGGGGTGTTGCTCGTCCCGCTTGCGCTATAGGTAGCCCCGCTGGCGGAAGTGGCCGAGCAGTATCGCGACGATGAGGCCCATGCCGACCATCACCGCGGGGTAGCCGAAGGTCCAGCCCAGTTCCGGCATGTTGTACGGGCTGTCGGCGAAGTTCATCCCGTAGACCCCGACGACGAACGTCAGCGGGATGAAGACCGTCGCGACGACGGTCAGCACCTTCATCACCTCGTTGGTCGACTGCGAGACGGTGTTGAGGTAGATGTCCCGCGCACCCGAGACGAGGTCGCGGTAGGTCTCGGTCAGGTCCACAATCTGGACGAGGTGGTCGTAGACGTCCCGGAAGTACTTCTCCGTCTGTGGCTGTATCTGCTTTGGGTCGCCACGGGCGAGGCTGCCGACGGCCTCGCGCGCGGGCCAGGCCTGCTTGCGGAACGACAGCAGGTCCCGCCGGACGTCGTTTATCTTCTCGATGGTCTCGCTGTCGGTGGAGACGGTGACCTCCTCCTCTATCTCCTCGATGTCCGTCTCGATGTCGTCGAGCAGGTCGAAGTAGGCGTCGACGACGACGTCGACGACGCGGTAGGCGGTGAAGTCCGGGCCGTGTTGGAGCAGGCGCTCGTCCCCCCGGCGGGCGGCGTCCATCACGCGCTGGACCGGCCGGGCCTCGTCTAAGCCCAGCGAGACGACCCAGTCGCGGCCGACGAACACGCCGACCGGGCTTGTCGTCACCTCCTTCTCGAAGGTGGTCTCGCCCGGGGTGAGCCGCATCGTCTTCAGCAGGACGAAGGTGTAGTCGCGGTACTCCTCGGTCTTGGCCCGGACGTCCCCCCGGAGGTCGTCAATGGCGAGCGAATGGAGGTCAAAGGCCGACTGGACGGCGCGTATCTCCTCGTCGGTTGCTTCGGCGGCGTGGACCCACGTCGTCCCCGCGGCCGCGCGGGCGGCCCCGAGGTCGTCGTAGGGCTCGGCCGCCTCGCCGGCGTAGACGAGCGCGGATATCACGCCCCGCCCTCCGTCTCGTCCGAGCGGCCGACGGCCAGCAGCGTCATCCCGGCGAGCAAGGCGGTCACCGAGAACGCGCGGCCGGGGTACGGCACCGCGACGCCCGCGACGTAGCCCGCCAGGCCGACGACGGTGAGCCCCAGGCCCAGCGCCAGGACGGTGTTCATGGCCCAGCCATCACCGCGCCCGATAAAAAGGGTATGCCCGAGGCCGCCGGCGTCCGAAGCCGCCCCATTGCATCCCGAAGCCCATCAGTCGCCGCCGTGCTGGAGGCCGGACAGCAGGTCGTCGACGGCGTCGGTCTCGTCGACGTTCTCGGGGTGGACGGCGACGCCGATGACGATGTCGCCCTCGTGCTGGAAGCTGACGAGGTGAAGGCGGACGTCGATGGACTGGCCCGCCACCTCGGTCGTGCCGGTGTACTCGCTGACCTGGCGGTCCGCGCCCAGCGCCCGGACCGTCCGGTTCCCGGCCGACTCGACGTCGTCGATGCTGCCGGTCTGGCCCTGGACCGCTTCGAGGACCCGCCGGTTCGCCCAGTCGGCGGCGGGGTTGAGCGTCTGGCCGGCGACGGTCGCGCTCGGAACGGAGACGACGACGAACCGCGACAGCTCCACGACCTCGACGCCGAGCAGGGAGCCGCTCCGGGTGTACTGTCTGCGCTCGGTCACGAGCCGCACCGTCCGGTCCTGCCCGGCGACGGTCACGTCGCGGGTGACGTTCGCCTGTGTCGCGTTGTTAAGTTCGTATCCGGTCGAGTCGAGCGTGCTGTCAGAAACGGTCGCGGGCGAGGCCTCGAAGGTGACCGTCTCGCCGGTGATGAGCCCGACACAGCCGGAGGTCACGAGAAGGAGCGCCACGGCGACGGGGAGCAAGCGGCGTACCATCTACTTCCAAGCACTGTCCGGTACGGGAAAACGTTTTGTGGCCGCTGGGCGTCGGCCGCGTCAGCCGAAGATGCCCCGGAGGACGTCGGCGACCACGTTAATCGCGTACCACTTGACGCCGCCCAAGAGGCCGATACCGGAGACGCTGATTTCGCCCGCGGTGACGGCATTCTTGAATTCCACAGTGGGGTTGTTCGACGCGATGACTCGGTCCATCGTCGCCTTGTCCGTGTTCATCTGGATAGTAGCGTCGTCACGGGTGCCAAGCGCCAGTTCCTGCATCTGAAGGGCGTTGTTCATGCTGAACGACACCGACGCTTCGGTTCCGTTCGCGGGGTCGTCCACCACGAGGTTCACCTTCTCACCTTGTAGCTCACCAGCTATGAAGCCAAAGTCCTCCGGGTCGACGTTCGCGTTGTACGTCTCGACCATCGGTCCCATGTCCTCGAACATCTGGACGGCCCAGTCGGGCTGGTCGCTCTGTGCGGCGACGGGGGATGCGACCGCGCCGACCGCGGCAACAACGAGCATGAGAGAGACGATCATCCGGGTGAAACCGACAGTAGTTGGTACGTATTCCATAACAAATATATAAACGCACTAATAGTATATAAAATCGTAGTGAGTCGTGTTAGAATATCCTAAATACGCAATCTTGATATGAAATATCAGATTCGATATGTCGGCCCGTGATCAGTATCTTGGACCTCGACGCCGAGGGCTTCGAGTTCGTCGCGGAGTTCGTCGGCCCGCTCGTAGTTGCCGGCGTCCCGCTCCTGCTCACGGACTGTCAGGACCAGGTCGACCACGTCGCCGGCCAGCGACACGTCGCCGCCGCCGTCCTCGCCGAAGGACAGCCCCAGAATGTCGCCGCCCAGTTCCTCGAACGTCTCGACGGCGCGCCGGAGCCCCCGGTAGTCGTACTCGTCGCGGCCGTCGACGTGCGTGTTGACCGCAGCGGTCAGGTTCAGCAGTGCGGTCATCGCCTCCCGCGTGTTGAAGTCGTCGTTCATCGCGGCCTCGAACGTCGAGCGGGCGTCGTCGACAGCATCCCGAAGCGTCTCGTCGGTCACTTTCGCGTGGGCGTCCACATCGTCGCAGGCTTCAGCCGCTCGCTCGTAGCCCCGGGAGAGGCGGTCCCAGCGCTCCTCGGCCTCCGAGACAGTCTCATCGCTGTAGGTCGCCCGCGAAGTATATGCCGTCGACAGCAGGAAGGTCCGGAGCACGTCGGGACCGAACTCCTCGACTGCGTCGGCGACGCTGAAGTAGTTGCCAAGCGAGGAGGACATTTTCTCCTCCTCGGTCTCCAGCAGGCGGACGTGGAGCCAGTGCTTCGCGAACTGCTCGCCGGTCGCGGCCTCGCTCTGGGCCACCTCGTTCTCGTGGTGGGGAAAGACAAGGTCCTGCCCGCCGACGTGGATGTCGATGGATTCGTCTAAGTGTGTCATCGACATCGCCGAGCACTCGATGTGCCAGCCGGGTCGGCCTTCACCCCACGGAGAGTCCCAGGTCTGTGCGGTCTGGCAGGCCTCCTCGGCCGGGGCGGCCTCCGGGTGCTGATGTTCGGCGATGTCCTCGGGGTCGACGCCGCCGGCCTTCCAGAGCGCAAAGTCGGCCGGGTGTCGCTTCTCGCCTTCGGTGTCCGCGCCCTGTGATTCGATGTCCTCGACGGACTGGTTCGAGAGTTTGCCGTAGTCCTCGAAGCTTGTCACGTCGAAGTAGACGGAGCCGTTGGCCTCGTAGGCGTGGCCGCTCTCGACGAGGCGCTCGACGAGGTCGATGATTTCGGGGACGTGCTCTGAGACGCGGGGGTACACTTCCGCGCGGCCGAGGTTGAGCGAGCGCATGTCGTCGATGACCTGCCGGACGTAGTGGCGGGCCACGTCGGCCTCGCTATCGCCGTCCTCGCCGACGCGGGCGACGATTTTCTCGTTGACGTCGGTGAAGTTCTCGACGTGGTGGACGTCATAGCCCAGATAGTCGAGCCAGCGGGCCATCACGTCGACATGAACCCAGCCGCGCGCGTGGCCGAGGTGGGGCGGGTCGGAGGTCGTCAGCCCGCAGTAGTACAGCAACACGGAATCGGGGTCGCGCGGCTCGAAGGCCTCTTTCTCACCGGTCAACGTGTTCGTCACGCGAAGCGTCATTACCGGGAGGAACTGCGTCCGCCCGCTTTAAGCCGTCGGAAGGCGACTCATCCCTGCACCACCGCCTCAACCATCCGGAGCGCGTCCGGTCCCGCACGGCGACCCACTACCACGACGAGCGCGTCGTCGGTGACGCCGGCGGCCTCGACCGCGACGTCCGCCGCCCGCAGGCGGCCCAGCACCTCGGCCAGCGCCGGCGGCGAGAGGTCGCCGGTAGCGACGATGCCCGTTAGCGAGCCAGCGCCCTCGGCAAAGGCGGCGTCCCCGACTCGGAAGACGATAGCCGACACAGCGTCGGGCGATTCGACCCGACCCAGCCCGCTCTGCATCGAGACGCGGGCGTCGCTGTCGTGGGCCGGGCTGTCGTCCAGTTCCTCGGCGAACCGTCGGAGGGCGGTCGCGACGGCTTCCGCATCGCCGTCAATATCGAGCGTGCGCGCGGCGGCCGTGTAGTTGACGACGCCCGCTCGAAGTGCGTCGTAGAGAAACGGGCGCTCGCGGACGGCGTCCCTGGTCGCGGCGGCGAGTGACATTGGCGTCGGCCACGCCCGGCGCGGGCAAAAGTCGTTCTATCGCCGGCGGGCGACCACGGGTACGGGACAGGCCGTGTCGGGCCATAACCGACACACGGGCGCGCTATCCCCTCAGAACTGCGGCCCCACTCCCAGCGAGTGAGAACAGGCCGGGGGGTTTGTCCCCCTCGGCGTCCGCTCTCTACACGAGGGAAAGACAATGGCGATTGCACAACGAGAGCGGAAGGCGTTCGGACAGCCCCTGGGAGCAGCGGAGCGAATCATCGGCGGCATCGTCGTCGCTGCCGGCGCGCTGGGACACGCGGCACTGCTTGCGGCCGCTGGACTGTTGTTCTACGTCCTCCTGTTCGGGCTGTGATCGGGCGGAATCGGGCGGCAAAGACACACTTTCGGCTCGCAACGTTGCACAGCTCGCCGGCTATCTGTACAGGGCAACGAAGGCCCTAAGGACGACTCGCCCCAACCGAAGTGCATGGACGAAGCACTCGTTATCGCGGCCCACGGCTCCCATCTGAACGCCGAGTCGAGTACGCCCACCTACGACCACGCCGACACGATTCGGGCGACGGGCGCGTTCTCCGAGGTCCGTGAGTCCTTCTGGAAGGAGGAACCGTCGTTCCGGGAGGCCCTGCGGACCGTCGACGCCGAGGAGGTGTATCTGGTCCCGCTGTTCATTTCGGAGGGCTACTTCACCGAGCAGGTCATCCCACGGGAGTTCCGACTCAAAGACTGGGACCCCGAGCTGTGGGACTCCGACGGGACGAGCGCCACTAACGCGACGCTGGCCGCCGAGGACACGGCCCAGACGGTCCACTACTGTGGCCCCGCGGGCACCCACGACGCGATGAGCGATGTCATCGTCCAGCGAGCCGAGTCTGTCACCGGCGATCCCGATGTTGGCGAAGGGTTCGGTCTGGCAGTCGTCGGCCACGGGACGGAGCGCAACGAAAACTCCGCGAAGGCCATCCAGTACCATGCCGACCGCATCCGCGCGCGGGACCGCTTCGACGAGGTGCAGTCGCTGTTCATGGACGAGGACCCTGAGGTCGACGACGTCGCGGACTACTTCGAGAGCGACGACATCGTCGTCGTGCCGCTGTTTATCGCCGACGGCTTTCACACGCAGGAGGACATCCCCGAGGACATGGGTCTGACCGACGACTACCGGACGGGCTACGACGTGCCGACTACTGTCGAGGGCCACGACATCTGGTACGCCGGCGCAGTCGGCACGGAGCCGCTGATGGCTGACGTGGTGCTGGAGCGGGCCGCCGACGCGGGCGCGGACGTGAGCGCTGCCATCGAGCAGGTGCGCGAGGAGACTGGCGGCGCGACGCCCGCGACCGGCGACTGACAGGTCGCCGACTGCCGCTATCAGGTCAGAGACCGGAACTGATTACGCCGCTTGCTGGCCGGAACCAGCCGACTTTTGCCGACCGAGTACCGTTTTCCAGTATGGACGGCGAGTACGTGGACGCGCTGGTGGCAACTGCCCCCGATGGCATCGCCTTCGACGACCTCCACGTGACCCACGAGAGTGACGGGTACACGTTCCGAACACCGGATGTGGACCACAGCGGCATCGACGAGGAGACGCTTCGGACGGTAGCGGCGGAGTCACCGTACGTCCGAAACTGGTACTTCTGGCACGCCACCGCGCCCCAGAAGGCGGACCGCTGGGCGTTCCTCCGCTGGCTCGAAGGGGCAGAGCAGCGAGACGTGGCCGAGCGCTACGACGCGCTCGCCGACGGGGTGTCCGCGACCTGGGGGGAACTGCACCTGACCGTTACGCTCTCCGACGGAACGCGGACATACAGCATCCGGCACCGCGCCGACGTCGATGTCGGAACCAGCGCGCTCGACGAGTACGACGACCCCCTCGACGCACGCGAAATTGCGAAACACGACGACGACGGCGGCTACCGCCCGCTCAAGACCGCGCCGTCGCTCCAGACCGGGTGGGCGTTCCCCGAGCTATCGGCGAGCGAGTTCGTCACGACGGTCGAGGCGTTCTACCCGGCGACCATCGCGAACTGGCACCGGGAACAGGAGGGGGACCTCGACGTGACCCACTGGCGGGACACCGTCGACCGCCAGACCGGGATTTACGGCGTTGTCAAGACATGGGACCGCGGTGACGGCTACGAACACGTCAACTGGGTCGCCGAGGCCTGCTGTGACGATTCCCAGTGTCTCAAACGCCGGGAGTGGCAGTACGACGAGGAGACGGAACTCGATGTCGACGGCGGGTCAGGTGAGTTCCCCTGCCGGGAGCCCTGCTCGCTTGTCATCGCCGGCGCGCGCAAGTGGACAAAGCTCGAAGGCGAGCAGGCCCAGACCTACGAGTTCGAACTCACGCCCAGCGAGAAAGAACAGATCGAGGATATCATCGATGCCGTCGCAGACGGCGAGGCAGACGACATCCGTGAAGCCGATATCTACGAGGGAGCCAACCGGTACCGGACACGGTTCCTGCGAGCAAAGCTGTTCGACGACGAGGGGAACCTCGGCGGCGTCGAGACGGAACAGTAGCGGCGCGTCAGGTCGGGCGAACGGCGACGGAGAGGAGTCCTATGACGATTGTGACCGCGAGTACAGCGACGACTGTCAATAGCACGCTCTCGGTGAGCACCAGCGTGATGAGTCCCGCAATCAGGACGGTGAAACCGCCAGCCGCCAGTATCGGTCCCGCAGACAGGTCTTCGAGGCCGGACGCTGATTCTGCCGCCGGTTTCGGCTGTGGCTTCGACAGCTCGTCGTCGACGATGACCGGTTCGTTCTCGGTCCCACCTTCCGGAATATAGATGTCGATGTACCGGGTCTCGGCGCCATATCCGGTCACGACCTTTAGCTTGCCACGGACTGGCCCGTCACCGTCAACGGTCACTCTGACTAACCGATCGGTTTCGGCCCGTACGTGGTGGTTTGTGGCGTCGAGCGATGCGACAGAAGAGAGCGAGTCGTCGAGATGAAGGTGGACGTGCAGGGCCTCGCCGTGGTTGACTAATCGAACGTCGAAACTCCCTGTCGCATCGAACTCGTTTGGAACTTCCAGACTGTGGATGTCCGTCCGGTTGAGGTGCACGGGCAGGGAGTCAGGCACGGACGTGACTCCGCGTGGCGAGGAAAAAAAGGTTCAGGCCGGTGCCTCGTCGCGCATGTCCGGGGGGAGCAGGTTCGGGATGCCGTCCTCGATGGGGAACGTCTCACTGCACTCGGTGCAAACGAGTTCGCCCGACAGGATCTCGCCGTCGTCGCGCTCCGTCACTTCGAGGTCGAGGTCGTGCTTGTCCAGAGGGCAGCAGATAATTTCCATCAGGTCCTCTTTCATACATTCGACCAAGACCGGTGGTCGCAAAAGTCTGCCGCTCTTCCAGTGGTATCGCCCCGTCGCCGGGTACTCGTGTGTGAACTCGACCGTCGAGTCAGAACGGAGCGCCTGCTAGAACGGATGCTCGCGGACGATAGTTTCACCGCGGCCGGGGCCGACGCCGATGGCGTAGGCCGGGGTGTCGAGTTCGTCCTCGATGTACTCGACGTAGGCCTTCGCGTTCTCCGGCAGCGCGTTGTATCCCTCGTCGGCGGCGTCCGCCCAGTCGACCTCGGGCCACCCGTCGAAGGACTTGAAATTGGCTTCACAGCGCTTCCACTGCTCGGTGGTCGCGGGCATCGACGCCAACTGCTCGCCGTCGAGCGTGTAGCTGTGGCCGACCTTCACTTCGTCGAGGCCGGCGAGCACGTCGAGGTGGTTGATGGCGAGGCCGGTGAAGCCGGAGACCCGCGTGGAGTGGCGGAGCATCGGCAGGTCGAGCCAGCCGACGCGTCGCGGACGGCCGGTAACGGTGCCGTACTCGCCCCCCTCCTCGCGGATGTAGTTCGCCAGCTCCTCGTTTTCGCCTTCGCCCTGCTCGTCGTAGCCGGGCGTATCGCCGGCGACGCCCCCGAGTTCGGTCGGGAGCGGGCCGCTTCCGACCCGGGTGAGGTACGCCTTCACGATACCGATAACCTCGCCGTCGCCGACGACACCGGGGCTGAGTCCGGTCCCGGTCGCCGCGCCACCGGCCGTCGGGTTCGAAGAGGTGACGTAGGGATAGTTCCCGTGGTCGATGTCGATAATGGTTCCCTGTGCGCCCTCAAGCATGACGTTCTGGCCCTCGTCGATGGTCGCGCTGAGGAACGCGCCAGCGTTGACAGTCATGTCCTCGGCCTCGAAGCGGCGGCCGAACTCGCGGAACTCCTCGAAGATGGCGTCCACGTCGAAGGCGTCCGGGTCGTCAAGCTCGTCGACGTCGAGGTCGTACACGTCCTCGACGACGGCCCGCTTCTGGGGGACGACGTATTCGAGGCGCTCCCTGAGCACGTCCGGGTCAAGCAGGTCGCCGACGCGGACACCGCGCCGACCGGCCTTGTCCTCGTAGGTCGGACCGATACCCCGACCTGTCGTTCCGACTTCCTGATCCGTTTCGCTCTTTACTTCCTCCTCGATGCCGTCGAGCACGCGGTGGAAGGGGAGAATGACGTGTGCTCGTTCAGCGATGCGAACGTCCGGGTCGAGGCCGCGTTCCTGAAGCGTGTCTATCTCGTCGAACAGCGTTCGCGGATTGACGACACACCCGTTGCCGAGTACGCCGACCTTGCCGCGGATGGCTCCGCTCGGAACCAGCGAGAGCTTGTACTCCTCGCCCTCGTGGACGACGGTATGGCCGGCGTTGTCGCCGCCCTGATAGCGCGCGACGACATCTACGTCGTCGCCGTACAGGTCGACGATGCCGCCCTTTCCTTCGTCGCCGAGCTGTGAGCCGACGATGGTTACGGTCATCGCACGCACCTTCCAGCCACCGTGATAAACAGATTACGGTCCGGAAATCACGCTCGTGAGCAGTACCCATGTGAACCGTTACGACGGTTTTAAGACACCCCTGTTCGAACGTATCAACGTTGTAGCGATTATCCGAGGGAGAACCTTTAAATACCGCAAACACAAGTTAACAATTGCCATGATAGACAGGCTTGAAAAGGAAGTTGACATGCTAGAGCGCCACTTGCAGGTGCTTCGCATGGTTATCGAGAACGAGCCTATCGGTATCGTGAAGATGTCCAACGAAACCGGCTACCCGCACCACAAGGTGCGGTACTCCCTGCGCGTTCTCGAAGAGGAGAACCTCATCGAGCCCTCCAGCCAGGGTGCGATCACGACCGAACAGACCGGTGAGTTCGTCGACGACCTCGACGAAAAGGTCGACGAAATCATCGACAAGCTCGAGGGTATGAAGATCGAAGACGCGGCCGAAATCGAAGGCTAAGCTTCTTTCTCAGAGTTCCGGGACCGCCAGGTGGAACTCCTGGTTTCTCGCTTCTAACAGACAGAGGTGAAAGCCCTTTTTCCGTGAGATGTTCACGAAGCTCTTGCGCTTATCGCGGTTGAACAGTCCACTGGAGGTCGCTTCTTCGGCGGTTTCGAGCGCGCCCGGCTCGAAGAAACTGCTCGTGACGAGAAACGCCGACGCAAGCGACCCGGAGGCGTTACCGACCCGCTCGGCGTTTCGGATGAGGTCCGACATCTGGCCCTCGGAGGCCGGTTCGCGCGAGTCGTTGATGTTTGCGACGACCAGCGGGTTCCCCATCCGGTCGCGGACGACCACATCGAACCGTTCCTGCGAGCGGTTCTCCTGCCCGTCTTCTGTGTAGGTCACTGTGACGTTGCCGTTCAGTTCGGCGCGGTCGATGGCCGGAAGCCCCTCATAGAGGTCCTTCATGGCCCCTGCATGGCCAGTATCTCGAATCTCATAGAGGAGGTTCCGGATGAGCCAGTTAACAAAGCGGTACTGGATGCTGTCTTCGAGGTACTCCTCGAAAGGCGTCCCGTTGACCGTTGCGCCCTCGGCCTCGAACTGCGTGTGATACTCCAGCCTGAGGTTCGCCTCGACCTCCTCGCGGCTCGCCTCGCCGTCCTTGGCCTCCTCAAGCGTCGCCTTGCCCTTCGAATCGTACCTGACGAAGAGGTTCGTCCCGTTTATCGCCTCGCCGGCGCTGAGCCGGGCACCACCTGCGGCGGCGTCGTTCTGCTCGTCGAGTTGTTCCTCCAGCCGGTCGATTTCGGCCCGTGCGTCGGCTAGCTCCGACTCCAGACGGTCGCGCTCGTCTCGAAGCTCTCGGTTCGTTGCCTCCAGATCGGTGAGTTCAGATTCGAGTTCCGACACCGTCTCGGCTTGCTGTTCGAGTTCGGATTCGAGCTCCGCGACACGCTCTCGCTCGCGTGGTGACGGCTCCTCGCTGGCAGGCGACTGTCGCTGGTCCCCTGCCGACGGCTGTGGCTGCGGTGCCTCGGCCTGCTGTGGGTCGTTTTCGGCTGGGCCGCGGCTGTCCTGTGCCGGTGCCGGTCCCTGAACGCTGGAGTCGGTCGACGGTTTCGAGTCGTCCTGTGCCGGCTGGTCACGTCGTGGTGCCGACGCCTGTTGCCCACCCGTCGGTGGCGTCTGCGTGGGTGACACGCTGGTGGCTGTGCTTTCCTGCGCACCGCCGGACTTGTTCGGGTCCAGCGACGGGACCGAGCGCGTCTCTAGATCCCCACTCGCCCCGCCAGAACCGGCTTCGGGCGTCGGAGTTGCCGTATCAGCCCCGGACCGGGACGGCTGTGACTCGGAGCGCTGGGTCGGTTTCGATTCTGCCGGCTCTTCGCGGCGGTCTGTCGAAGCCGCCTGGTCACTCTGTGCCGGGGCGCTCCGTGCGCTGGCGTGCTGGGTTTCCTGTGTCTGTGACGGCTCGGTCGCCGGTCGCTGCTGCTCGGTCTCCCCGGCAGTCTCACGCACTCCGGTCTCCCGTTCGGTGGCGTCGTGGTCGGGTTCTCTCCGTGTCGCGGTGTCAGTCTCCGTCGTCGCTCGCTCGGTTGCGCTGCTGTCTGGCCGGCTATCCGCTTTCGGCCTCTCGTCCGCATTCGGTTGCGCATCTGACCCGGACCGACCGCGGGACCGGCCCGGATTCGCACCGGCAGCTTTCGATCCGGGCGGGCCGCCGCTTGCGGGGCCGCGGTCCGGTGTCGACTCTGTCTCGGCCTGGGCCTGTCCAGCATCGTCGGTTCCATCGGCTACAGTATCTCCGGCCGAGTCTGTGGACGGCTCCACCGGGTCGTCGCTGCTGTGGTCGTGTTGCGTTGTTCCGCCCGGCTCTGCCCCGCCTGCCGGCGCGGCGTCCGCCGCACCGGCGTCGTCCGGTTCGTCGGCGACAGCCGCCTTATCATCAGTGTCAAGCGGGTCGACGCCGGCGGCCGCCGAGTCTGCTGACTGCTCGTCCGCCCTGTCGTCGGGCGGTTCTGGAATCTCAATCGGCTCGATATCGACTGGCATGACCTCGTAGATACCGACCTCATCGTTGGCTGTCTCGAAGGCCTCGTCATCGGTGAGCAGCTTATCCGAGTTACCGACCCACGCGACGCTCATCGAACGGCCCTGATGATACACGGTGTAGTAGTCGCCCGAGAGGACGTTTTCGGAGAGTTCGATAAAGCCAGTAAAGTTCCCGCTCGACAGTGTCTGGTCGACTTCTGCAAGCGCTGTATCTTCAGTGTAGTACTGTGCTTTCACCTCGTCGGCGCGTTCCTGCATCACTGCAAGCAGTGGCAGCGCCTCGTGCGGTGACCGTTTGGCTGTTCCCGACGCGTCCTCGAAATCCTCGATGGTGCCGTCGAGGACGCCGACGACGGTCCCGTTCAACATGAACAGGCGCGTCGGACCCGCGATGACCGCGCCGGAGAACTCCTGTCCGGCGAGGTCCTGCAGGCCCGCGAACCCGCCGTCGAACGGAACCGACTCCCAGCCGTCGACCCGTTCGACCGTGCGTGTACTCATTACTCCCACCAAGCCGGATGGTGAACAAATAGTTTGTGCCCACGGGCGCGGTCCGATGGACATATGACGAGTCGGCCTCAAGAACTGGTATGGTAGAGGAGCCGGGACTAAGCGACCAGTATCCGACCGCAAGTCCGTGGCCGCTGTTTGTCGCACTGGGATTAGCACTGTCAGAAATTGGCGTGTTTGTCGGACTCTTTCCAGTGGCTGTTTTCGGCCTGATACTGTTCGGCGGTAGTATCGCCGGTATCCTCACCGAGTCCGGGTACGTGGAGCGGCCGTGGCCGACCCTGCTCGGAGTCGGAGTCGTTCTTATCGTCCTCGCCGCTGCGTTTACCGTCTGGCAGGTCCCGGCCGCCGACATCGCGCTCTCGAACGTCGGGACCGGGCCGCTGTTCACTCGGCTGGTGGCCGTCGCCGTGGCGGGCGCGGTGATGATCGGGATGGGCGGCGTCGCTTCGGTTATGGAACAGACCGCAGCCTGAGACAGGCACCAGCGCGATTCGGAAACCAACACTCTATTTACTGGCCTGCCCTAACGAGAAGGCATGGCACTGTTCGGGTTCGAAAAAGATACCCTGCTCGACCTCACCGTGAACGTCATCCCGCTCGGGATTCTCTTCTTCTTCATCGTCGCGTTCGCCGCGTTCCCGGCGTTCGGAACCGACCCCGTCTTCTCCGGGATGCAGTTCGCACTGATTATCTCGATGTTCCTGTTGCTCGCCGTCCTGACCTACTACGCGGGGAAGGCCGTCGAGAACGCTGAGAAAGAGAACGGCGAACTGGGCCACGAAGACTGAGCGGAGGGCGTCGGACAGACTGCTTCGAAGACCGACCGCGCTTGCCACTGGGTGACCGTGTGCGGTGGCCGCTTGTTTTTGCGGTTTCAATGTGGGATGGAAGCCGTATTTTATGGTCGTTGCTGCAGGAATCGACCCTTTGATAATGTCCCAGTCCTGAAGGACGACTATGGTAGCAGGAGATATTGTGCTGACGGGGCTGATGGCCGTCCTCCTCGTCGGCGTCGCCGCGCTTCTCACCCGTGTCGAGAACTGGCGTTCGTATACGCCGCTCGCGGGTGGCGGGGCCGTCACGGGTGACGAGACGACCGTCATCAACCGTGAGAAGCCCGCAGGTATCATTCGCTGGCTAACAACCGTCGACCACAAGGACATCGGACTGTTGTACGGGGTGTACGCGGTCATCGCCCTGGCCGTCGGTGGGATCATGGCGATGCTCATTCGCATCCAGCTCGTCACGCCCGCCGGAGCCATCCTTGGCAACAACGCCTACAACTCCATCCTGACGAGTCACGGCATTACGATGCTGTTCCTGTTCGGGACGCCCATCATCGCGGCGTTCGCGAATTACTTCATCCCGCTGCTCATCGGGGCTGACGACATGGCGTTCCCACGTATCAACGCCATCGCGTTCTGGCTCCTCCCGCCGGCGGCACTGCTGATCTGGGCGGGATTCTTCCTCGCGCCGGTGACCGACAACATGATCGAGCCGGCCCGCACGGCCTGGACGATGTACACGCCGCTATCGGTCGAGCAGGCGAACCCCGGCGTCGACCTGATGCTGCTGGGCCTGCACCTCTCGGGTGTTGCGGCGACGATGGGAGCGATCAACTTCATCGCGACCATCTTCACGGAGCGCAACGAGGAGGTCAACTGGGCGAACCTCGACATCTTCTCGTGGACGATCCTCACCCAGTCAGCGCTCATCCTGTTCGCCTTCCCGCTGCTGGGGAGCGCTATCGTGATGCTGCTACTCGACCGGAACCTTCAGACGACGTTCTTCGCCGTCGAAGGTGGCGGCCCGCTGCTGTGGCAGCACCTGTTCTGGTTCTTCGGCCACCCTGAGGTGTACATCCTTGTCCTGCCGCCGATGGGACTGGTCAGCCTCATCCTGCCGAAGTTCTCCGGCCGAAAGCTGTTCGGCTTCAAGTTCGTCGTCTACTCGACGCTCGCCATCGGGGTCCTCTCCTTCGGCGTCTGGGCCCACCACATGTTCTCGACGGGCATGGACCCGCGGCTCCGGGCGTCGTTCATGGCCGTCTCGCTTGCGATTGCGATACCGAGCGCTGTCAAGACGTTCAACTGGATCACGACGATGTGGAACGGCCGCCTACGTCTGACGACGCCGATGCTGTTCTGTATCGGCTTCGTCTCGAACTTCATCATCGGGGGCGTCACCGGCGTGTTCCTCGCCTCCATCCCCGTCGACCTGATCCTCCACGACACCTACTACGTCGTGGGTCACTTCCACTACATCGTGATGGGGGCCATCGGCTTCGCGGCCTTCGCCGGCATCTACTACTGGTTCCCGATATTCACCGGCCGGATGTACCAGCGCACCCTCGGCAAAGCGCACTTCTGGCTCTCGATGGTCGGGACCAACATCACGTTCTTCGCGATGCTCGCGCTGGGCTATCTGGGGATGCCCCGGCGCTACGCCACCTACCAGTTCGACGGCGCTATCGCGCCACTGACGCAGGTGTCGACGTTCCACCAGGCAGCGACGGTGGGCGCAGTCATCCTGTTTATCGGCCAGCTGTTCTTCGTCTGGAACATCGTCCAGTCCTGGCTCGAAGGCCCGAAAGTCGAGGACGGTGACCCGTGGAACCTTGAGCGCGACGGCATGCTGGACCGCGAGTTCCAGTGGTTCGACGAGCAGCTCGAAGCCGACAGCCCGGAAAAGGACCCATCGCTACTCGCCGACGGCGGGCAGGAAGAACAAGACGACTCGTAAGCGTCCCGCTGTTTTCGCTGCTTTTGCTTCGTCCGTAGCCACGACCGAACTGACAGTGCCCGTTAGCTTGCGCCGGAAACGAGCACCATAGCCGTCACGAACATCATGAGTGCAATTCCGGTCAGGACGAGAAACAGTAGCTCCTTCTGTGACATAGGATAGCTACGGCGTGGAAGTGAAAAAGGCTAATCGTCTTCGCGCCGTTGATTCCACATGAGCGAAGTTGAGGCCAGGTCTGGACGACAGATCGTCCTTCGCCTGTACGTTGCTATCGTTGTTCTTGCCGGAGTGATGGGGTTCGTTCTCGGCAGCATCCGGCCGGAGGACCTCGAACCGGAACTGTTCGGTGTGATCGCACTGCCGCCGACGCCGTTTGGCGTCGCTATCTACGGATTCGTCACCATCGGTATCGTACTTGGCGTGTTGCTCGGTCTCGTCATATACGTCTCTGAGCGAATCGACGACGCGGCCAGTTCGTGACCAGAGCGACACGGTGATCAGCGGCGTTTTCGACGAAGCAACACGAACGCACTGCGATGAGACGCCTATCGTGACTCGACAGGTCCGGGCAGCGTGCTACGAGAGCGCCGTTACGCGACGCTCGCCGTTTCCTGATAGCTCCCGTACTCTGCCTCGAAGACGGCCATGATTTCGCCCATCGTCGCGTAGGCTTTCACTGCGTCGATGATGACGGGCATGACGTTCCCGCCGTCGGTGATCACCTGTTGCAGTTCGTCGAGCGCCGCCTCCACGGCCGCGTCGTCGCGGTCTGCCTTGACTGTCGCGAGCTTGTCCCGCTGGCGTTCCTGTACGTCCTCGTCGACGGTGAGAATCTCGGGTTCGGTGTCTTCCTCGACCGTGTACTTGTTGACGCCGACCATGACCTCTTCGTCGCTCTCGACACGCTGCTGGTACTCGTAGGCGGCGTCCTGAATCTCACGCTGGAAGTAGCCGTCCTGAATCCCCTGAATGACGCCGTCACGAACCGACCCATCGCCGAGTTCGTCCCTGATATGGTTGATGTAGGCCATCGCCTTCTCCTCGACCTCGTCGGTCAACGACTCGATGGCGAAACTGCCACCCATCGGGTCGACGATGTCGGCGGCCCCCGACTCCTCCGCGATGATCTGTTGTGTCCGGAGGGCGACTCGAACGGCCTGCTCGGACGGGAGGGCCAGGGCCTCGTCGAAGCTGTTGGTGTGCAGGCTCTGAGTGCCGCCCAGTACACCTGCGAGGGCCTGAATCGTCACACGGACGATATTGTTCAGCGGTTGCTGAGCGGTCAGTGACTGACCGGCGGTCTGAGTGTGGAACTTCAGTTGCTTGCTGGCGTCGGCCTCCGCGCCGTACCAGTCGTCCATCACGCGGGCGTAGATGCGCCTGGCCGCGCGGAACTTCGCTATCTCCTCGAAGATGGAGTTGTGTGAGTTGAAGAAGAAGGAGAGTTGTGGGGCGAACTCGTCGACGTCCATACCCCGGCTCAGGCAGTCCTCGACGTAGGCGAAGCCGTCCGCGAGCGTGAACGCGAGTTCCTGTACCGCCGTCGAACCCGCCTCGCGGATGTGATATCCCGACACCGAGATGGGCTTGAACTTCGGGGTCTCCTGACTGGCGAACTCGATGGTATCGGTAACGAGTTTCAGCGACGGCTCCGGTGGGATAACCCACTCTTTCTGAGCGATAAACTCTTTGAACATATCGTTCTGGAGCGTCCCACGGATCTCCTCACGCGGGACGCCCTGCTGGTCGGCCAGCGCGATGTACATCGCATAGATAACGGGAGCGCTAGGGTTGATCGTGAATGAGGTCGACACCTCACCGAGGTCGATGCCGTCGAACAGCCGCTCCATATCCGCCAGCGTGTCGACGGCGACGCCTTCCTTGCCCACCTCGCCATCGGCCATCACGTCGTCGGAGTCGATCCCCATCAGCGTCGGCATGTCAAAGGCCGTCGACAGCCCGGTCTGGCCCTCGTCGATGAGGTAGTGAAAGCGCTCGTTGGTCTCGTCAGCGGTCCCGAAGCCCGCGAACTGTCGCATGGTCCACTGCCGGCCGCGGTACATCGTTGGATAGACGCCGCGTGTGAACGGCTCCTCACCGGGGAAGCCGATGTCGTCCTCATAATCGATGTCATCCACGTCGAGTGGCGTGTACAGCCGGTCTACATCGAGGTTTGAGACCGTTGCGAACTGCTCTTTGCGCTCGCCGTAGGCGTCCAGTACGGGGTCCAGTGTCTCGGCTTCCCACTCGTCTTTCCGCTCGCGGATGCGCTGGAGGTCCGACTCGTCGAACATACTCCGGTGTATGTCATGATTTAGTAAGAAGGTTCGGGGAAAGCGGGGTGCTAGCGTCAATCACATCGCTCCGGACTAGTCCTGGAGTCGCTCCGTCGTCTGCACGAGCGGGTGGTGGGCGTAGTCGACGACTTCAATATCGTCGATTGACTCCAAGTCGGAGTCCGCGGCCGTCTCGGCCATCCCAAGCTCGACCGTCTCATCGAGGACAATGACATAGGCGTCCATCTCATCGATGTCGAGCCGTGCGGCGGCTTTCACGCGGTGGTGGCCGTCCGCCAGCAAGAGGTCGCCGCCGTTGTCGATAACGACGAGCGGTTCCGCCAGTCCGCGCTCCAGTTCGTACACCCGTCCTTCGAGTTCGTCAGCGTACACTGTCGTCTGTGTCGGCGTCAGGTCGGCAAGCTCTACCTCACGGCGGCCTTCGTGTGTCGTGATGCCGTGGATGTTCTCGAGCGTCCGGCCAAGCTTGTCCACCTTGCCCGGTGTCGCCCGCTCGATCTGTGAGCGAATCACGTCAGCGTTCGAGATGATGCCGACGAGGTGGCCGGCGTCGTCGACAACTGGGAGTTTCTGGATCCCCGACCGCAGGATGACGCGCGCGGCGTCCTGGACGGCCATGTCCGGGTGCGCCACGAGGATATCGTCGGTCATCACGCGGAACATCGGCTCGTGGTCCTCCGCGAGCAGCAGGTCACGTGCGCTGACAAACCCCTCGACGCGGCGGCCGTCAGTCACCGGAAACCCGCTGAAGTGGTCGTTATCGGCGATTCGTCGGGCGACTTCCCCGACGGTATCGTCGAGCTCGACGGTGGCAACCTCGCGTGTCATGTAGTCTCCGACCGTCGGCCGATTCGAGTCCTCCATCGGCACAGAGTTCTCGACCGGCAATAAAAAAGGCTCGCCTACGACCGGTCGTTGTCATCTGGTTCGATGAGTGTCTCCGGGCTGTCCGCCTCCTGCTCTGACTCGTCGTCTGTCGGTTCAGCCGCGTCGGCTGCCTGTTCTGTCTCGTCATTGCCGCCTTCGTCACCGTTTTCGGGAAACATCACATCGGAGTTCCAGTCCGTTGTGCTCTCGTCGCCGGCCTCCCCAGATGCGTCTTCAGCCGTCGCGGGGGTATCTTCGCTGTCCTGTCTGAGCGCCGTCGACTCCGTGAACGCGGCCACGTCATAGTCGGCGCGGGCATAGACACGGCCGAGCAGCCGGTGGGACCGCGACTGGATGGCGTCGAGAAACCGGTCGGAGACAATCGATCGGACGATTTCCGCCAGCGACCCCTCGCGGTCGTCGACGGTAATCATCCCGAGGTCGATCTGTGCGCCCGCCATATCGGCGTGACCGCCTGCGGACCCGATCTGCCCGAAGGCGTCCCGGAGCGCCTCGCCGAGGTCGATATCCGCGCCGCGTGCCCGAGCGGACGCGTAAATCGTCCCGTCGACGACGCCGTACACCATTGTCGCATGGACGCCTTCCAGATCAAGTAGCCTGTCGGCCGCCTGTGCGAGCGCGTCACGGTCACTGATCTCGCCGACGCCGGTCAGGAGCACTGACCCCTCCTGTTCGCGGTTCGAAATCGCGCGGCCGATGACTGACAGCGTCTCCGGACTCACACTCGGGTCTTCGATACGCTGGAGCGTCGCCATGTCAGCGTTTGTCACGAGATGCGCGGCGGCCTCGAAGTCCGCGGCAGCGACTTCCCGACGAAAGTCCTTCGTGTCGACCTGAATGCCGAATAGCAGGCCCGTTGCGATAGGTGTCGGAATGTCGATGTTGAACCGCTGGAGATAGTCGACAAGCAGGGTGCTCGTCGCCCCGACGCCGCTGCGGAGGTCAACGAAGCGGGCTTCGACTGGGACACGCGGCGGGTGGTGATCGATGACGATGTCGATAGGTGTCTCCGGCGGGAGCTGGTCGTTGACACCGGCTCTGGAGTGATCGACGAGGGCGAAGCCGTCGAACGCTTCCAGCTCGTCCGGCGACTCAGCATCGAGGTTCCGGAGGTCGAATTCGAGGAGGTTAACGAACGCCCGGTTTTCCTGATGCGAAATCTCCCCGTAGTAACAGATTGTCACCTCGCAGTCGGCCCGTTCAGCAAGCGCGCCGAGGGCGACAGCGCTAGCAATCGCGTCAGGATCGGGATTGTCGTGCGTGACGACGGCGAGATGGTCGTCGATGTCCCGGAGCACCTGATGGAGCTGTCTGGCTCGTGTTCCTTCGTCGCCGACCGATTGGGTAACGTAGTCAGTGATGACTGTCTCCGGCGTGACCAGCCGGTCCGCCACGCTGTCGAGTCGGTCGCGCTGGTCGACCGTCGCGCCGTGCCCGGCGTAAGCGAGGAGGAACGCGTCGGGAAAGCGGTCACGCGCGGTCAGTGCCGCGTTGACGTTCTGTTCTGGCTCTTCGCTGGCGACGATGACGCTTTCGGGCTGGATGTCGAGACCGGTGAGAACAGACGGATCAGCCTGGTCGGCTTCGTGGACATCGATTCCATCCGCTCGAAGCGTTTCAGCACGGTGCTCGTCCTGCGTCACGACTGCCAGATCACCGCGGTCGCCGCTAATCGCGTCGAGAATGTCCGCGGCCGTTGGCCCGAGGCCGAGCACCAGCCGAGAAGGCATACCGTGCAGTCAGCGCTGGAGCGTCTAAAAACCCGTTACTTCAGCCGTTCCTGGAGAAACGACGGATGTGCGGCGGTAACGCCGTCGAGGGCGAGAATCTTGTCTTCGATGACATCCGCCAGCGAGTCGCCGTCCATCGCTCGGACCTCCGCCATCAGCATGTGGTCACCGCTTGACGTGTACAGTTCTTCCATCTCCGGAATCTCTTTGAGGTTCCGCGTAGCCTCAACGTAGCAATCGCTCGCGATATCGATGCCGACCAGGGCAATCGACTGGCCTGCTAGCTTCTTCGGGTCAACATCGGCGGAGTACCCGACGATGACGCCCTCCTCTTCGAGCTTCTGGATGTATTTCCGGACTGTCGGTTTCGATACGTCGGCTCGCTCCGCGATTTCTGCGTACGAGGCCTGTGCGTCCTCTTCGAGGACCGACAGGATTCGACGCTCCGTAGACTCGGCACTCATGGACTAATCTTTTCGGTGCATGAAAAAATATCTTCCGAACCGGAAACCGTCGTTCGAGATGGTATTCGCAGTCCGGCAGCGAGTCTTATTTGTGGTGTTCGAGGAGGTTGTCGTAGGTCCGCTCCCACTCCGCGTCCTCGTCGAAGTACCGCTCTGCGAGCGGTTCCTCGGGCATCTCGCCGATCTGGCGCTTCTCCTCGCCGTAGGATGGGCGACTGTCATCGACGTACATGCGACCGGTCAGCACTTCGCCCTCGTAGAGGCGTTCCTCGGTCTTTCGCATCATCTCGGCGGCTTCCGCGCGGTCCGAGACGTCGAAGTCGAACTCATCGGACTGCTGGACGTCCGTGTACGGGACGTAGTGTTTCGCGTCCTTGTTCCAGGTCGGACACTGGGTCAGGAAGTCGATGTGCGCGAAGCCGTCGTGTTCGATGGCTTCGGCGATGATTTCCTTGGCCTGGTTCGGGTTCACAGCCGCAGTGCGGGCGATGTAGGTCGCGCCGGCGTTGAGCTGCTGGGACAGCGGCCGAATCGGCGACTTCGCCGACCCGTGGGGCTGTGTCTTGGACTTGTGACCCTTCGGCGACGTCGGCGACGTCTGGCCCTTGGTCAGCCCGAAAATCTCGTTGTTGAACACGATGTAGGTCATGTCGTGGTTCTCACGGGCCGTGTGGATGGTGTGGTTCCCGCCGATACCGTAGCCGTCGCCGTCCCCGCCGGCCGCGATGACTTCGAGGTTGGGGTTGGCGAGCTTCGCGGCCCGGGCGACGGGCAGCGAGCGGCCGTGGATGGTGTGGAACCCGTAGCTGTTGAAGTAGCTGTTGAGCTTGCCCGAACAGCCGATGCCGGTAAACAGCGCGACCTCGTCGGGGTTCTTGCCGACTTCCGGCATGGCCTGCTTGAGCGCCTTGAGGACGCCGAAGTCGCCACAGCCCGGACACCAGGTCGCCTGCGGTTCGATGCCGGGTGTAAACTCGTCGCGCTCGATTTCGCGTTCTTCGTTGATTGCTGAGAATGCACTCATAGGTTAGTCACCTGCCGCGGGTAGGTACTTCATGTTGCTCGCGGCGAGTTCCTCGCCGTCGATGCTGGACTCGAACCCGTCGACGATTTCGGCGGGCTCGAAGGGGTTGCCGTTGTACTTGAGCAAGCTCGACATCTTGTCGCCGTACTTGCCGAGTTCCTTCTGGGTCAGGCCGCGGAACTGCGCCGTGGCGTTCATCTCGACGACGAGCGCCTCGTCGACCGATTCGAGCCACTCGGAGACTTCCTCCTTCGGGTACGGAGCCATATCCGAGACGCCGAGCGCCTTCACGGAGTGGCCGTTCTCGTTGAGCCGGTCGACAGCCTCGAAGACGGTCCCCTGCTGGCTGCCCCACACGAGGATGCCGTAGTCGGCCTCGTCGGGTCCGTGGTAGGTCTGGTGGGACGTGTTTTCGTCCAGATCAGCACGGATGTCGTCGAGCTTGTTGAGCCGACGGTTCATCTGGGCAACGCGGTTCTCGGGGTCCTCGCTGATGTGGCCCGACGGGTTGTGCTCGTTGCCTGTCGCGAGGAAGCGGCCGTCTTTCTGGCCCGGCACGGAGCGCGGGCTGACGTTCGAACCGTCTTCGGGTTCGTGGAGGAACCGCTGGAACTTCCCGGAAGAGTGGTGTGCGGCGTCCTGAATCTCCTCCTCGGTGAGGACGGACCCGGGGTCGGCGTTGGGCTCCTCGTCGAAGTGGCTGGCAGGGAGATTCCGGAGTTCGCCCTGTATCTTCTGGTCGTAGATGACGATAGCCGGAATCTGGTACTCGTAGGCAATGCGGAACGCCGAGCGGGTCTGGGTGTAACACTCGCGGATGTTCGCCGGTGCGAACACGACGCGAGCCGAATCGCCCTGTGAAGTGTACAGGACGTGTTCGAGGTCCGCCTGCTCGGGCTTGGTCGGCATCCCTGTCGAGGGGCCGGCTCGCATCGCTTCGACCAGCACGATAGGCGTCTCGGTCATCTCCGCCAGTCCGAGCGGCTCGGACATCAGCGCGAAGCCACCGCCGGAGGACCCGGACATGGCCTTCACGCCGGCGTGGGACGCACCGAGGGCGAGCGCGGCGGCCGCGATTTCGTCCTCGACCTGCTCGGAGATGCCGCCGAACTCGGGCAGGTGTTGGGACATGATGGTGAACACGTCGGTCCACGGCGTCATGGGGTAGCCCGAAATGAAGCGACAACCCTCGTCGATTGCGCCGTAAGAGATAGCGTTCGAGCCCGAGAGGATGACCTGCTCCTCGTCGTGAGAGCCCTCGGGGACCTCGATGTCGTGGTCGACGTCGAGTTCACTCGCGGCTTCGTAGGCGTCGTGCAGGACGTTGAGGTTCGCTTCCTGCATGTCGCCGCTCATGTTCTGTTTGATGAGCTTCTCGAACTCGTCGGTGCTGATGTCGAGGATGGCCGCGGTCGCGCCGATACCGGCCGTGTTCCGCATGATCTCGCGGCCGTGTTCCTTGGCGATACCGCGCAGATCCATCGGGACGACGTGCCAGTTGTTCTCCTCGGCGGCCTCTTCGAGACCGATCTCGTCGACGTCCTCGTCGTCGAGCAGTCCCTCGTCGTAGAGGAGCACGCCCCCTTCTCGGAGGTCGTCGAAGTTCTCGTACAGCGGTTTCAGCTCCTCTTTGCCGTAGTAGGCCTCTTCCTGTGGGTTACGAGCGAAGGAGTCACCCAGTGCCAGCAGGAAGTTGTAGCCGTCCCCGCGGGACTGTACCGGTTCGTCTTTCGCACGTACTTCCACGTACGTGTGGCCGCCGCGGATACGCGACGGGTAATGACGATGTGTGAACACGTTCAGCCCCGACCACATCAAGGCCTTCGCGAAGTTCTGGCTTGTCGAGTCGATTCCGTCACCGGAACCACCGGCGATTCGCCAGATTAGTTCGTTGTCTGTCATTGTGAAATCCTCGGCCCCAGCTCTGGTGCCGTACCAGTCCGTTGGGGGGCCATGACTAAAGATTTTCCACTACATCACCACTCATTAATCGTTATCTTTCGCCACAGGACCTCAGATTGCCGTTTTCGAAATGCGGATTCGTCGGTGTTTGTGCGTATCCCTGCATCCATTTTATACATTTCTGTGACACTTTTTGCCTGTGATTACCGATGCGCGTTCCTCCTCCCGCAACGACTAACACAGTGAATACCGTTGTACAGTCGAGGATGTCGTTAACGGAACTCATCGCCGGCGTCGAAGACCACCAGAAGACGCTGACTATCTTCAACGCCGGGCCGACAGCGGCCGAAGACCTGCGCGAGCGCTTCGCAGACCGCAACGTTCACGTTCAGACCGAGCAGACTGAGAGCGGGCGACCGGGCGAGTTTATCACCCTCAGCGAGGACGAGGAGGTCATCGCAGCTGCGAGTCTCACTTCGTTCACCGACTCGCTCGAACAAGGCCGTCAGTACATCACGCGGGACAACAGTCCGTACGCGTCGATTCTCGACCACCTCGACGAGACGATGTTCACCTCGTGGTCTATCCAGCGGATGACTGCCGCGTCCCGCGAAATTGAGGACCGCGCGTGGCGGGTGGGCCAGGGGACTCTCCACGCCGGCTTCCAGACGCTCTCGACCCTGCAGGGCGAACTCGACCTCTACGAGCGGCTGGGCGAGACCGACGTGGACGTTCATGCCTATGCCGTCCCTGACGTTGACCCGCCCGAGTACAGCACGTTCACGCTGCATCTGGAGCGGTCCGACGAAATCGCCGACTCGTGGTTCGTCGTGTTCGACGGCGGCGGTGACCCGACCCAGAAGTGCGCCCTGCTGGCCGAGGAGCGCGAACCACGCGAGTTCTACGGCTTCTGGACGTACGACGAGTCGACAGTCGACTGGATTATCGATTATCTGGAGGAGACGTACGGTTACCTCGAACAGTGACGGCTCCCCCCGACCTGGCCACCGCGGTCCGCACGACGGCCGACCCGTCGGCAGCCTTGCGGAAACATGTCACTTGACGACGCACGTGAGTTCCGTATCGAGGAGACCGGTGAACGCGTCAACGGTCTCGAACTGGAGTTACACTTGTTTTTCGGCGTGTGGGCAGTCGTCGAGCGCCACGATGACCGGTGGGTCGTAGCGACCGAAGGCGGCGAACGCCGAACTCTCGTCGCTGTCTCGGACTGACTTGACGCGAACCGTGTCTCAGTCCATCGTCCCGGATGCGTCCTCAAACACCGCGAGATCGTGGCCGAGCAGCACTTCGGCCCCTGTGGCACGCTGGCGGTCGCGGCACCGTTCGAGGCTCTCCTTCCACGCGCCGTTGTTCCACAGGAGGCTCGTCGCCATGGGCTGGCCGGCGTAGTTGGCCTCGACGTACGCTTCGTCGCCGACGACCAGCAGCGGCTGTTCCGGCCGGTCGATGAACGCGCCCATGAGTCCCGGCGTGTGTCCGGGGAGGTGCAGCAGTTCGACACCGTCGGTGAGATGATGGCTGTCGCCGTGGACGACCTCCCAGTTCAACTCGCGGTCGAAGTCGCTGGCGAGGTAGGCGATAGAACCCTCGTCGGTGTTAGCACTGTAGTACGCGAATGGGAGTTCGTCACGGTGGACGTAGATCGGCACGTCTGTTCCCGCGAAGTTGTGCAGGCCGCCGGCGTGGTCCAGGTGCAGGTGGCTCATCACGACGGCGTCGATGCCGTCGACGCTGTAGCCTGCATCTTCTAGGTCGGCTGGCAGAGTGTGCTCGGCGGCATCGACGTGCGCGAACGCCTCATACAGCGGTGTCGGCCAGTACCCGGCTCCAGCCTCCGGGTGCGAGCCGGTGTCCCAGAGGACGGTCAACTCGGGCGTTTCGATGACAAGGTTCCACACGACGTACGTTTCGTACTCGTGTTCCGGGTCGCGGTTCGAGGCCGTCGCAACGCTGTGTCCATCGACGACAAAGTTTCGGTCAGCCTGTACGCGGCCCCGGTCGACGAACGTTACTGTGAGATCGTCCATACGGCGTCTACGGGCTGTCACAAAGTAAAGACGATGCCGTGTGTCGTGGGTAGGATCGGTTCTGTCTGCGGTTCACTGTGGAATGTAACTGTATGCCAGACAGACGCCGGGGCGTTTTTATACCAAATCTCGCTCACAGATTGGGACCCACACACACCACCGTGCAAGTGTTCTTGGCATTTGCAGGGGTGGGGGTGGGGAGGGGTGGAGCCCCTTTTTCTTATTTAAGCGGACGCAAGATTGCTCTGGTCTGTTGAGATTATGTGATCTGGCCAGTAGCTCAATGCGGTGATTTAGGTGCGATGAGAGGCTTATTGGTGGGAAATCTGTAGAACACGCTATTCAACATGTACCAGTATAAATTGCATGTACAGCAAGATATAACAATTATATTCTAGTTCTATATCTACTCTGAATCGAAAAAGCAAGAATCGCAGGACTCAAGTGTGTTAGCTCAGCTCTCGACGTAGCGGACCGTTCGTGCCTGTTTTCGAGATGGAGTGGAGAAACACTTGCAGGGTGGTGTGTGACTGTTCGACGTAGGAACACTTGAAACACTTGAACGGTGGTCACTGGTTTTATATAGAGTCACTCGAAAGGTGGCATACATGGTCGACGTGAACGAGAACCCGTTCGATGGGACTGATGCAATCTTCGAACGAAAGCAACCGCTGAAAAAAGACACGTTCACGCCGGATACGATATTTCACCGCGACGAGGAGATCGAGTTCTACATCAACGCGCTTCAGGATGTCATTGTCGGCCACGACCCCAACAACGTCTTCGTCTACGGCCCAACAGGAGTCGGAAAGACGGCGGTTACGAAGTGGGTACGGGACAAACTCGAGGAGAAGGCCGAGGCCGAGGACATCCCGCTCACCGTTGTCGGGCCGATAAACTGCCGGAACTACCGGTCAGCGTATGCACTGGTGAACACGCTCGTCAACGAGTTCCGGGATCCTGAGAACCAACTCCCGGAGAGCGGTTACAGCACTGACAGCGTCTTCGAATTTCTCTACGAAGAGATTGAAGCTGTTGGTGGGAACGTCCTCATCATTCTGGACGAGATTGACAACATCCCAGCGGACGCGCGGAACGATTTCCTCTACGAACTGCCACGGGCTGAAGCGAACGAGAACACGCCGATCACCGATGCGAAGGTCGGACTCATCGGTATCTCGAACGACCTCAAGTTCGTCGACGTGCTGGAACCCAAGGTAAAATCGACGCTGGGCGAGCGAGAGATCAAGTTTGGCCCGTACGACGCGACCGAACTTCGCGACATTCTGGGCTACTACGCCAACATCGCGTTCCGGGAAGACGTACTCGGCGAAGATGTCGTCCCGCTTGCGGCGGCCTTCTCGGCACAGGAACGGGGCGACGTTCGACAGGGGCTTCGAATTCTGGAAAAAGCCGGGGAGTACGCGCGGATGGAAGGCGCAGACGGTGTGACGGAAGCCCATACACGGCGGGCGACAGACACCATCGAGACTGACGAACTGCTGGATTACTTCGAGCACGACCTGAGTTCACAGCAGGCGCTAACGTATCTCGCGACGACGCTTGCACTTATCGAACCAAAACACGAAGCGTCGACGAAACGGATCTACAACCTCTACTCCTCTATCGCGGAGTCGAGCGGCCGCCGTGTGAAGTCTGAGCGGAAAATCTACGAGTTCCTTGACCAGCTTTCGATGCAGGGGCTGGTCCGCTCAGCCGAGCGCAACCTTGGTCGCAAGGGCGGGCGCAAGTACATCTACGAAGTCACCGACGACCCGACCGATATCATCAACGCCGCCCTCCAGTCATCCTACAGTGATGCCGTACCGAGTAACGTCAACGGAATTCTCGAACACTATCTGGAAGACGAGGCGACTGAATTCGAGGCACCGGACACCACTGACGATGAGCAACAGAACCTCTGGCAGTTCACGTAGCCCACGTTTTTGCACACCCCTTCCGGCTCACGCGGCAGAACACTTGCACGGTGGTGTGTGTGTGTGTTCAGCGGCAGTCTCCATATCGTGACGACAAGAACAGTTGCACGGTGGTGTGTGTACCCACAATCAATAATAAGCTGGATGCGACTATGCAGGCATCTGGCATCTGGTCCCCGCTGCGGTGTGTAGAACACTTGCAGACCGGTGTGTCCTCTTTCGCTACCACAGCCCCACGGTATTCCGTTTCGAAAACACTTGCAGGGTGGTGTGAACCCTCGATCCGACGGGAAAACCGCCCAAAACGGTCTTTTTGAAACACTTGCAGGGTGGTGTTCCGATACAGTCTTCTCGCTTAGTACGTGAAACACTTGCACGGTGGTGTGAGGGGACGCATTGAGACTCCGAACAACGCAATAAAACACTTGCAGCGTGGTGTCTTCGGGAATTTCAGATGTCTGTACACCGCCGTGTGAACACTTGCAGGGTGGTGTGTGAACGCGTGTTCACTGTTCTAGTCCGGTTGCAACCGAACTAAAAACACTCGCAGGGTGGTGATAGAACACTTGTATAGTGGTGTCGGGTCAGCTGGTTGGTGATGTCAGAACACTTGTAGGGTGGTGTACCAGCTCAGTATGACCCACACAGACCGCGTACAGTAGCGTACTGACCAGTCTAGTTGGTACATTCGGGCTGTAGAGACTGTCAGGGGTGAACTGCCGTCGTAGCGACAGCTGGCCAGTCAGATTCCCCAAAGAACACTCGAAGGGTGGTGTTCCCGCGAAAAACACGCTGTCCGTGACCCAATCAATCAACCGGTGTCTGTCGGCTGATACCGACCGGTTACATCGGGGCTTGGTTGTAGATGAGGTTCCGCTGGATGTCGTTGGCTCCTTCGTAGATGACCGGAATCCGAACGTCGCGGTACACGCGGGAGATCCGGTTCTCCGTTAGCACGGACCGGCCGCCGTGGAGTTGCATCCCCTTCTCCGCACAGTCCATCGCAGCCTCGGTCGCCTTGGTCTTTGCCAGCGCGGCCCAGTAGCCGGCGTTCTCCTGATTGGCGACGCGCTCGGCCGCGTGCCAGGTGAGGGCTCGGGCGGACTGGAGGCCGAGTTGCATATCGGCCAGTTTGTGCTGGACAGCCTGGAACTCGTCGACGGTTTTGCCGAAGGCCTCGCGGTCGTGGACGAACTCCCAGGCTTCTTCGATGGCCGCCGCAGCGAGACCGATGCCGTGGCCGCCGACGACAACGCGACCGTGATTGAAGAATTCGGCAAGCATATAGAAGCCAGCCCCTTCGACGCCGATCAGGTTCTCTTCCGGAATCCGGCAGTCGTCAAGCACGATGTGGGCCTGCTTGGACGCCCGGAAGCCCATCTTCTCGGGGATGTGTTCGGCGTGGTAGCCGTCGGCATCCGTCGGGACAATAAACATCGAGTAGTTCCCATAGCGGTCGTTCGGGTCGTCGCCGGTCTTGGCGTACAGCGTCACCCAGTCCGCCTCGACCCCGTTGCCGATCCAGTACTTTTCGCCGTTGATCACCCACTCGTCGCCATCCTTCTCGGCGGCCGTCGTCATCCCGGCGAGGTCGCTCCCCGTCTCCGGCTCGGAGACAGCGAGGCCAGTAAGCTGGTCACCGCCGGCGACGGGCTTGAGGAACTCTTCTTTCTGCCAGTCCGCGCCGTGGTCTTCGACAATCTCTGCGCCGAAGCTAGCGAGCTGAATCGTCAGCGCGATCCCTGCGTCGGCTTTGTACAGTTCCTCCGCCATCGCAAGCATCTGCTGGAGGTCGTAGCCGCTCCCACCCCACTCTTCGCCGATATCTTGAGCGACGAGTCCGGCCTCCGTCGCCGCTTCGAGCACTTCCCAGGGGTACTCTCCGGACGCGTAGTATTCCCCTGCAACTGGTTCGATGTGCTCCGTGGCGAACTCCCGAGCCTCTTCTTTGACCTCGTGTGCGTGCTCCGGAACGAGTTTCTCGGATAGTAGGTCCATGGCAAATATCATGGTTTGTGTACTCATATACTCCGTGGAACTCTGCCAAACACCGTCGTAGTTGTTTTCTGGAAACTCCTGATAATCGGCCAGCACGCTTTTGCATGGCTGTGGCCTTCCTCGAACATGAATCGTCGAGACTACCTGCTCGCCGGAGCAACCCTCGGAACCGCCGGGCTTGCGGGGTGTTCGTTTCTGGCTGCAGCCGAGGCACCGCCACCGAACGTTCCGACAGCACAACTGAAAGACGGTGGCTGGACGCGAACGGACCAGTCCTCGGACACAGTGTTCGACCGAAGCTACGGTCCGGTTTCGGTCGAGGCCGTCTCCAGCACGGTCCAGTATGTCGACGAACAGCTACAGGAGCGCGTCGCCAGCCGTACCCTCGACCAGGTCCAGACTGCGCTCTCCGTGTTTTTCGCCACGCGGGTGGATTTCAGCCCGAACCTCGACAATCTCCCGGCTGGCGCGGGCCGCGAGGAACTACTTTCGGAAGTCAGAACAAACGCTCGCGACAGTTTCGAACAACAGATGGAAGCGCAGGGGCTGACAGACATTGAGCAATCCGGCGAGGGAACAATCGATATCGCCACCGGTGAGACGGCCGAAACGGTCGAACTGTCCGCTGTGTACCCGTTCGAGGGAATCTCTTTCGCGGTGACGGAAAATGAAGCGGTCGAGATACCGGCCAGCAACATCGACATCTCGGCGATGTTCGCCGTCTGGCACCACGGTGATTTTGTCATCATCTCCGGGGGTGCGTACCCGGCGCAGAACTTCGTGCAGACCGTCGAAACCGACCTGAGCGACGGCATCACGGTCTCAGTCGACGTCGACCTCGGCCTCCAGCCAGCCACCTACCGGACCGAAGTTCGGGATCTCGTCGCAGGCGTCCAGTAACTGTACCGTACTCTCTCACTCAGGTGCGGCATCGTCGGGGACGCGGCCCTCAACGAGCGATTCGTCGGCGTACTCGTCACGGAGCGACTTCTTGTCGAACTTCCCGGTTGCTGTCTTTGGCACTTCGTCGATGGTGATGAAGTTGTCCGGGACCCACCACTTGGGGTAGGAGTCGAGGATGTGCGCCCGGAGTTCGTCACCGAGCGTCTCCTCGTCGGCGTCGGCCGTCGGAACGATCATCGCGAGGGGGCGCTCCTGCCAGCGCTCGTGTGGGACACCGATGACTGCGGCTTCGTTCACGTCGTCGTGGGCTATCAGTTCGTTCTCTAGTTCGAGCGAGGAGATCCATTCCCCGCCGCTCTTGATGACGTCTTTCGCCCGGTCGACAATTTTGATGTAGCCGTCCTCGTCGACGGACACCACGTCGCCGGTCTTCAGATAGCCGTCCTCGAACTCCTGTTCGTTCGCATCCGGCCGCTTGAAGTACTCCGTGGTCACCCACGGGCCGCGGATGTGGAGTTCGCCGAAGTCCTCGCCGTTGTGCGGGACCTCGTTGCCGTCGTCGTCGATGACACGGAACTCCAGCCCGGGCGTGACGAGTCCCTGCTTTGCCCGCTTATCTAGCTGCGTCTGGTAGTCAGCGTCCGCCAAGTCACTCCGCAGGGACGCTACCGCACCCACCGGAGCCGTCTCAGTCATCCCCCAGGCGTGGACCAGTTCCACATCATGGTCGTCGAAGAACCGAATCATTGCTTCCGGCGCGGCGCTTCCGCCGACAATGAGCCGCTCAAGCGATGAGAGGTCGACATCGTTCTCTTTGATGTACTCCATCAGCCCCAGCCAGACAGTCGGGACACCAGCCGTGACGGTGACATCCTCTTCCTCGATGAGCTTTGCGAGGTCCGCCGGCTCCGGCTGTGGCCCGGGGTAGACGTGCTTGGCCCCGCCAGCAGTTGCCGAAAACGGGAGGCCCCACGCGTTGACGTGGAACATCGGGACGACCGGCATCACGACGTCGTCGTCGTCGAGCGGAATCCCCTGTGGCGACTGAATCGCCATCGTGTGGCTCCACAGCATCTGCTGGGTGTACTCAACGCCTTTCGGCCGCCCGGTCGTGCCGGATGTGTAACAAAGGCCGGCAGGACGCTCCTCCTCCAGTTCGGGCCAGTCGTACTCCGTCGGCTGGTCGGCGATGAACGACTCGTAGGCAACAGCATCGAGGTCAGTGTCCGGGACGGACTCACTCATCACGACGAACTGCTCAACCGTTTCGAAGGAGTCGGGATCATCGGCGGCGGCACCCTCGAGTTTTGGCAGGAGCGATTCGTCGACGAAGATGAGTTCGTCCTGTGCGTCGCTGATGATATACTGGATGTGTTTGTCGGGCAGGAGCGGGTTGATCGTGTGTAGCTGCGCACCGGTCCCCGGCACCCCGAAGTACGTCTCGAAGTGACGGCTGTGGTTCCAGCAGAATGTCCCGAGTCGTTCGCCGTCGCCATAGCCGGCTGCCTCGATTGCGTTCGCTAGCTGCGCCGTCCGCTCGGCATATTCGGCGTAGTTGTGACGGACGATGCCCTCGTGGGTACGAGAGACGACCTCTGTGTCCGGATATAGTGTTTCTGCACGCCACAGGAACGGTCGGAGAGTTTGTGGGCTACCTCCTGGCATATCATGACGCAAGGGCCCACGATACAAGAAACACTGCTAAATCTTTTATGAAGGACAAGGAGTTCATCCGTCGCGCCCGCCGTCTCCATCATTACGGCCTGCTTACACTTCGATTTCCTGCATCAGGTCGACCAGTTCTTCGAGTTCCGGAAACGTGTACACCTTTACGTTGATATCGGACTCCAGTGCGTGGACGCGGGAGTCGAACATCAGCGCCATCTCGTTGTCCCGATCGCCGACGAGCTGGTCCACCATTCCACTCCCCGGGCCGAACGTGAAGTTCGGCGTGGAGATGTCGATGGTGGTATCGAGCACGTTCGCCCAGCCGTCGATGAAGCCGCTGGTCATTATGTTGCCGATTTCCTGAATCGCTGATCGCTCCATATCAGTGAAACCGCTCGCGTTGGGGTCTGTCTCACCCATATCGCCGATCATCCCAGTAGCGAGGTCCTTCGCACTGGCGGCGTTGAACAGGAACAGGATATGCCCATGGGGCTTTTCGACCATTTCGATACTGATACCGATCTGCTTCTCGTCCCCGACGTGTGTTTTGATATCCGGGATATCGATGAAGTTGATCTTCGTAATCTCCATCTCCGTCTCCATCCCTGTCATCTGGCTAAGGTGATTCGCAACGGTGTTCCCGCCCTCTTTAGCCATCTGATTGAACAACCCGAGCTTCCGAATATCTATCATCAGACTCATTCGTTAGGACCAGCGTTGCCGCTGAGTTGTGTGCCCTCATACATAAGCTATGCACCCGCATTTTCGTCGGCGAGAATCGGAGCGTGTTGGTCCTGTGCCGCTCACTCCATACGGACGCTCACGGCAACGCCCTCGCCTAGCGGCAACAGCCCTGTCTCGAACTCCGGGTCGTCGCCGACGCATTCGAGATACGCGGCGATACCGCGACTCGTTTCGTTCGCATCGATGTCATCGCCGTCCAGCAGTGCCCGGACTGCCTCGAACTCCAGCGGCCCGGCCTCGATCATGTTATCGGCGACTACGGCCCCGCCGACCGGCACTTTCTCCCGGACAGCCTCGAAGGCCTCTGTATATCGGTGTTTCTCGTTGTCGATGAGCACAACGTCGAACGGGCCGTCGTACCCCTCGACAATTTCGATTGCGTCCCCGTGCTCGAAGGCCGCCCGGTCGCTGAACCCGCCGCGGTCGAGGAACTCACGGGCGTCTTCGAGTTCGTCGGCGTCAATCTCCGTCAGAACGATCTGCCCACTGTCGGGCACGGCTGGAGCCATCCAGTAGGCCGAGTAGCCGAAGCCGGAGCCGAACTCGAAGACGCGGTCGGCGTCGACCATCCGGGCGACGAGGCGGAGCCACCCGCCGACTGCGGGGCCGACCGTCGGGAATCCTTCCCGGTCGGCTTTGGCGTCCATCTCCTCGATGACTGCATCGCTGGCCGGTGCCAGTGTCCGGGCGAACTGCGCTGTCACTTCCGGGAGCGGGGTTTCATCCATGTCGGGCTATGTCGGGAGCGGTGACATAAATGAGTGGGTCCAGGCCGGGACTAACCGAGTTCGAGGCGTTCGACGTACCGGATGACCGACTCCAGCGCGGGATTGTGATAGTACTCGACAGTGTTGGCCGCCGTCTCGTATGAGAGAATCCCGAGATCGTCCAGCCGCGGCAGGTGGTTGTGTGCCAGCGATACGCCCACTTCGTCGCGCGATTTTGGCGTCTCCCTGGCTGGAATCGCCTTTTCGCGCTCGTAGACGCGGTCGACGAGGTCGTCAAGTGGGATCTCGGTTTCAGACCGGTCTTTCAGGTGATACAGGAGACTCCGTCGCCGCGGGGCGGAGATCAGCTCCAGCACCTGATCAAACGAGTACGGTATCGGAATCGTTTCGGGTTCCTCCGGGTCGCCCTTCTTGACGCCGCCGGGTGGGGTGACGGTATTCCGAAACGTCGGCGACTCCTCTGCGTCTTTCGACGCCGTGACGGTCCAGCCGTGGCCCGGGAGATACTCGTAGACGACATCATACAGCGGCCGAAACATCTCAACTGTCTCTTCCGTATGAGCCTCCGGGTCCATGTGGTGGTGGCTTGAGACGTTCATCTCGGCACACTGGCGGTTCAATGCGGTCACCAGCGCGATGACGCGGTCACGCTCCCAGGACTCGAGCAGTCCAGTTATTGAATGGAGACAGAGCAGTAGCGGCGCATCCGACTGTTTCAGTCGACCGAGATGTCGGGAGACGGTCGCGCCGATATCTATCGGGGCCACTGTCCCGGGGAGGGTATCGAGCGTCAATGAGGGAAATGCGCCAGAGGCCGCTGCCTGTGAGTTCGCCGGTAACTCGCTGCCGGCGTCGACGATGATCGCCTCCTCGGGCATCTCGTCGTCGAGGTGCTGTTGCCACAGCGAGAGGCGGGAATCGGGGGACTCAGTCACTGTGACACAGATTGCTTTCGACTCACTGGCCCCTTGCTCAGCCAGGAATCCTGCACAGCCCTCTCGTTCGGCGTCGCTCGAATCGCGTGCCAGCACCAATACGGACGACGCCTCTTTCAGAGGTTGGTCCACTGTCCCACTCCCGGAGTTCATTGCGTACTGTATCGTATCAGGAACCATAAAGGCATCAACAAATAAGCGTTCTCTAGACAGACGATACCGGGTAACGACCATGTTCTAATACGAGCGGCATCCGTCTCGGCTCTCGCTGTGTAATCAGTTCGTACTGTGTGCCAGTGCGTCTCGATTCCGAGGATTTTTGCAGTGCTAGGCGGTAGTATTGACTATGCCAATCATGTCGAGTAGCGACTTTTCTATCCACATCGAGGAGTGTGACGAGTTTGACGATGGGATGCCGATAAGTTCGCTTCCGGACGAAGTCACGTCCATCGACGACCTCGATTGCGAGTGCTGGAGTGGGTTCGAATCGCTGGACGAAATCTAACAGGAGCACAACAGCCTGCGTTTCATCGCTGGGCCTTCGGTCGACGGCTGTCAGGTGTGTGCTTGCCGGAACTCTCGTCGGTCAACACGCACCGCCAGCATGACTTCTTTCAGAGCTTGTCGACATCCCGAGCCGCTTCTGCCTGTTCCCGGACGGAACCGAGCGTCGCGTCCGGGCTGGTGGCGGCTACCGCCGCGTTGACTGCGCCCTCCAGCACTGGCGCGTCCGCTATCGCGGCCTCAGTCTCGCTCAGTTCGATGGCGACCTCGGTGTTCATAACGGCGCTACCGAGGTCCACGAGGACAACGACACCGTCGCCGTCGTCGGCGGCAGCAAGCGCCGCTTCGATGTCGTCGGGGACCGTCCCGATACCACCGTCACTGTCGCCACCGACCGGTTCGATGGGTGTCTCACCGGCCATCTCCGCGGCTATTTCCGAGATTCCCTGTGCGGCAGTGTAACTATGGGAAACGACAACGAGTCCTACCATTACTCCTCGGTCGCCTCCCCATCGGGAATCGTCGGAGAGGTGGCGTCGACCGACGGGACTACCTGGTCGAGGTGATCTGCGGCCGTCGCCAGCAGCTCTTCCATGATGTACAGCGTGCTTGTCGCTCCCGGGTCTTGATGCCCGACTGACCGCCAGCCCAGATACGACGCCCGACCCTTTGCGGCCCGGATGGGGACGGTGAATGCGACGCCGTGCTCCGCTGCCGCGACGGCTTTCGCGAGGGCGTCGAGCGGGGGCAGGTCGTCCGTCTCGACGGACTTCTTGAACGTGTGAACCGCTGGGACGAGCGCGTCGACCATCGTCTTGTCGCCGACCTTCGCGTCGCCGCGGTCCTGCACCTTCTCCAGGTACGTCTCCGCGAAGGCGACGGCCGATTCGGCGGTGAGGCCGTCGCTCAGCTCCGCACTGGCGAACACGAGCGAACCGCCGTACAGCGGCCCCGACGCCCCACCGACCTCCGACAACAGGGTCTTTCCGGCAGTTTTGACGACCGCCTCCACCGTTGGGCTGTCGAGGTCGGTAACCGCTTCGGCTGCTGCCTGCCACCCCCGGGCCATGTTACCGCCGTGGTCGGCGTCGCCGATTGCGGAGTCAAGATCGGTGAGGTGCTCCCGTTCGGTCTCGATTCTGTCCGCGACGTTCTCGACGGCCGCGACGGCAGCGGCCGCGGCGTCGCTCTCCGGGCTCATCGGACCGTCAGAGCCGGTGTTTCGGCTGGCGCGCCCAGCAGCGCTTTCAGTTCCTCGTCCACCGCACAGACCGTAATTGAACACCCTGCCATGTCCAGCGAGGTCATGTAATCTCCCACCCACGCGTCCCACGTCTCGATGTCCCGTTCACCGAGGAGTTCCTGCAAGCGACGGTTGACGACGAACAGTTCCATCTGTGGCGTCCCGCCCATCCCGTTGACGATGGTGACGACCTCTTGGCCGACGTCCAGTTCGAGGTCGTCGAGGACGACCTCGGTGAGTTCCTCGGTAATTTCGTCGGCGGACATCGCCTCTGTCCGCTCGACCCCCGGCTCGCCGTGGATGCCGATGCCGAGTTCGATTTCGTCTTCGCCAAGGTCGAACGTCGGTTCCCCCTTTTCAGGGGTGACACAGGAGGTGAGGGCCATGCCCATCGTCCCGACGTTGTCAACGACCTTCTGTGCCACGCGCTGTACCTCGTCGAGGTCCGCGCCTTCAGCGGCCTTCGCGCCGGCGGCCTTGTGGACGAGAATCGTCCCACAGACGCCGCGGCGACCGCTCGTGTACAGCGAGTCCTCGACGGCCACGTCATCGTCGACCACGACTTCGGCGACTTCCGTCCCCTCCATCTCCACCATCTCCCCGGCCGTTTCGAAGTTCATCACGTCGCCCTCGTAGTTTTTGATGACCAGCAGGACGCCCGCCCCGCTGTCGCAGGCGTCGACCATCGCTTCGAGTTCGTCCGCTGTCGGGGAGGTGAACACTTCTCCCGCCGCTGCACCGTCGAGCATTCCCTCGCCCAGATAGCCGGCGTGTGTCGGCTCGTGACCGCTCCCGCCGCCGCTGACGACCGCGACCTTGTCGTCGACCGGCGCACTGTCCCGGACCAGCACTTGTGTGTCAGGTAACCGGCGAACGGTGTCGGGGTACGCCGCGACCATCCCGTCGAGCATCTCGTCGACAACCGTCTCCGCATCGTTGATGAGCTTCTTCATGATCTATGTTGACGAATGTCTCACCACCGCATAAAGGTACTGTAGCTCGGGATGTCTCGACCGGTCTCCACAGGTCGTCACTCGCTCCGGCAACGCAACTTCCCGAAGCTTCCGCTCGCGCTCTGCCGTTCTATTCAGACGTCCCAGTAGGCTGGTTCGTTACCGGGCTTCCACTTTATCGAGCACCCTCTGGATGGTTTCTCGACTGCCGTAATCTGGTCGCCACTGAGCAACGTTTCGACGTGTGCGGCCATCTCCCGCTCGCTCGGTTCGTCGTCCGGGTTCGGTGCGTCGTCGAGGCGGCCGTGGTACGCCAGTTTGAACGTTCCATCGTCGTTTCGGAACAAGAACGGATCGGGGGTACAGCGAGCGCCGTACGCGGCCGCGACATCCTGTGCTTCATCGAACAGATACGCGTTGTACTGTATCTCTCCACGGTCGACGAGTTCCTGCATCCGCTCGAACGAGTCGTCTGGGTACTCCTTGGGGTCGTTGGCATTGATCCCGACGACAGCGAGATCGTTGTAGTCTGTCGCGAGACGGTTTAGCTCTCCAATCTTCGCTTTCGCGTACGGACAGTGGTTGCACGTAAATACGACCAGTAGTGCGTCTTTGTCCGCGAAATCCGACAGTGAGTGCGTTTTTCCGTCCGCTCCCGGGAGTTCGAACGTCGGTGCTCTGTCCCCACGTCCGAGCACGTCGGACTCCGAATCGAGTGAAACCATCGCTTCCCACTACGACTGTCACCGTCAAAAGTCCACGGACGCTGGGCTGACTTCTGTGACAGCCGCTTTACTCAGTTGTCCACTTCGCCAGATGTCGCTGCTGCGGCATCGAAAGCCTTCGCTGCCTCGAACGCCTCGCTCCCATTGTCGACGGAGAACAGCGTCTCTTTCCCGTCTGCTTCGTGTTTTTCCAGCAGCCCGACCGTCACTAGCTCGTCGAGCGTCCCATCAAGGTACAACGTCTTCAGCGGCACGCCGGCCGCTTCACTCAGGGCGGTTTTCGTGTACGTCTCGTCCGCATCGAGACGGAGTAGCGTGTCGATAACTGTTGCCGCCTTATCGTGGTTCGCGATGTGTGCCCATCCCGTGTCGGAATCTGCCCGCTGGCCACCCTCTTCGAACATTAATCAACATCTAACCGGCAGAGATATTAAAACCGTCTGGTGTGGTTCGACCCGAATGATGTGATCCTCTCCCACTATTGAGCAAGGCTTTTGTCCGCGTCACTCTGCTGGCACTATATGAGCAGTCGCCGCGAGATACTCGACCTGCTACGGGAGAACGCTCGCTACACGACCGAGGACATCGCTCGGTTGACCGATTACTCCGAGAGCGAGGTAGCCGAACTTATCGACGAATTTGAGGAGGCAGGCATCATTCGCGGCTATCAAGCTGTCGTCGACTGGAACGCGGTCGAGAGCGACGAGGAACGCGTCCGTGCCACTGTCGAACTCAACGTTACGCTGGACCGTGAGACCAGCTACGACGACATCTCCGACCGGATCGCGAAGTTCCCGGAAGTGACGTCACTGCGCCTCGTCAGCGGTGACTACGACTTCGATCTGGAGGTTGAGGGCGATTCGATGCGCGAAGTGTCGCACTTCATCAGCGACAAAATCGCACCAATCCCCGAGATTACGCAGACGGTAACCCACTACATCATGGAGTCGTACAAGGAGCAGGGGATGGAGTTCGACGACCACGACGACGATGACCGGCTGTCCGTCTCACCATGACGTTCGAGCCAGCGGACAGAGTCGACAGCGTGCCGCCCTCCGGCATCCGTCGATTCTTCGAACTGGCCGAGGAGATGGACGACATCATCTCGCTCGGGGTCGGTGAGCCGGACTTCTCTGCCCCATGGGCGGCCCGTGAAGCCGCTATCGCGTCGCTCGAACGCGGCCAGACCTCCTACACCGCCAATCGCGGCAAGCGGGAGCTCCGGGAACGCATTGCAGACTACGAAGCGGCGACACACAACCTGCAGTACGACCCTGACGAGGAAATCCTCATCACCGCGGGTGCGAGCGAGGGTATAGACCTCGCTTTTCGGGCGCTGCTAAACCCCGGAGACTCAATCGCTATCGCCCAGCCCTGCTACGTCTCGTATGTTCCTGGTGCGACGTTCGCCGGTATCGACGTGATTGACGTTCCGACACGCGCCGCAGACGAGTTCAAACTCACCCGAGAGGTGCTGGAGTCGTCCGGTGCGGCCGAGGCCGACGCACTCGTGTACTGCTACCCCAACAATCCGACCGGAGCGACGATGACGGCCGAGGAGATGGCGTCCGTTGCAGCCTTTTGCCGCGAAAACGACCTCCTCGTGTTCGCCGACGAGATCTACGCCGATCTCACGTACGAACACGACCACACGTCTATCGCGACCCTTCCCGGGATGCGCGAGCGGACCGTCGTGTTCAACGGGTTTTCCAAGGCGTTCGCGATGACGGGGTTCAGACTGGGCTACGCGATGGCCCCGCCAGAGGCTATCAAGGCGATGAACCGAATCCATCAGTACTCGATGCTTTCGGCCCCGACAACGGCTCAGCACGCCGCTATGGAGGCACTCGACAACTGCCGCGACGAGGTCACGGAAATGGCCGCGCAGTACGACCGCCGACGGAAGTACGTCCTCACGCGCTTCGAAGAAATGGGACTTGATTGCTTCCCGGCGGCTGGGGCGTTCTACGCGTTCCCGGAGTGTCCCTGGGACGATGCCGGTGAGTTCGCCGAAAGTCTGCTTCAGGAAAAGCGAGTCGCGGTCGTCCCCGGCACAGCCTTCGGCGAGGGTGGATCAGGTCATCTGCGAGTGTCGTACGCGACGGGCCTTGATGACCTCAAAGAAGCGATGGCCCGGATAGAGTCGTTCATTAATTGACAGTAAGGGTCGGCGAAACATTCAGTATGGTCCACTTACTACCGTGAGGAGACCGTGATACAAACGACCGGAAGCTCTTTTTCAGCTACATTTGATGGGGGTAAAGTTTTTTCCTGCCTAACGGGAGATGAATAACAATGGCTATCGATGATACTGGGGGAGGTGAGTCAGAGCAGGTCAATAGTGGGGGGAGCCTGACTGACAAGCCTGTACGGGTCGGCGAATACACGTGGGATGATCTCCGGCGGGAGGTCCACGACGGCGGCCGGTTTGACCGGAGCGTGTACCTCGGCTTCGAGCCGAGAGAACTCAGTCAGCGACTCGAAAACGCGGCGAGCGCCGGGAAAACACTCCAAGCGCCATTCGAAGAGTATCTTGATCCAACAACGACGCCAGTCGCGAAAGATATCTACACGTGGGAGCATTTCAAACAGGAGTATTATTACGAGGACGGCAGCCTCCCCCGTGACAGTGACGGCGAGGTCATTCCTTTCGATGCAAGTGAGTATCTAACCTTCGACCCTGAACACACGGAAAACAAGCTCTCCGCCGCCGAAGGCATCGCCAGTGAACTGCACGAGTACGTCGACGAAAACACCGTCGACGTGAATCCGGAACTGGACGAAGACGAGTTCTTCTCGACACGAGAGGGCCACACAACTGTCGTTAACCGCTATGACCTCGAAAAAGCCGTTCCCCAGTCGAAGAAATCCCACTTCAGGGAACTGGAACGGTACTGGGTGAACAAGCCCTACGCCTGCGTCGTCATCTTCCACTCACGGAAAGAGAACGAGAAGAAGTACTACGTCATCGAGCCGTATCTCACCGACATCGAGATCGACCTTCGGGAGTTCCTGTCGGGCAAACTCAAAACCGCGATCAAGTATTCTGAGGATGACGTGATCGTCCAGGGGACCGACGCCGACCGGGCACAGGTCATCCAGCGGGAGGCCGAACAGCTCCTTTCACGGTACGACCTCTACGACGGCTCAGTCTCCGGTAGCGGCGAAGAGAGCGTTCTCGGCCAGGTCAAAGAGCTGTTCGGACTAGACGAGGAGACTCAAAGTGAAACCACGGGGCAACTCTCCGGCATCTCGACACGTCCGGAACCGGCTATCCTCGAAGACGACGAACCGAAACTAAACGAGTATCAGGTCGAGAAGCTGCTGTACATGCTCAAGCGGGACTTCGTCGGCTACGCCCGCATTGACGGCGTCAAACACGACATCATCGTGGAGGACATCTCCTGTGACGGGTACAACTCCCGGGTGTTCGTCTATCACACCGACTACGAGCAGATCATCTCGAACGTCGAACACGGCAAGGGCGAACTCGACGACTTCGTCGTCAAACTCGCACAGCGTTCCGGGAAGGGTATCTCGAAGCGCCAGCCACAGGTCGACGCGACGCTCCCGGACGGGTCGCGTGCGCAGTTGACGCTCGGCCGTGAGGTGTCCGATCACGGGACCAACTACACCATCCGGCAGTTCAAGGACGTCCCGTTTACCCCGGTCGACCTCATCAACTGGAACACCTTCTCTTTGGACGAGATGGCGTTCCTCTGGCTCTGTATCGAGAACAACAAGAGCCTCATCTTCGCCGGCGGTACTGCTTCGGGGAAGACGACCAGCCTAAACGCTGTCTCGCTGTTCATCCCGTCAAACTCCAAGATCGTCTCCATCGAGGACACGCGTGAGGTCGAACTCCCACAGCGTAACTGGGTGGCCAGCGTCACGCGCCCCTCGTTCGGTGAGGACGACAAGGGCGATGTCGACGAGTTCGACCTGCTGGAGGCCGCGCTCCGCCAGCGACCCGACTACATCGTCATGGGTGAGATTCGTGGCGAGGAGGGCCGGACGCTGTTCCAGGTCATGTCGACCGGGCACACCACCTACACCACCTTCCACGCCGACTCCGTGGGCGAGGTCATCAAGCGGTTCACCACCGAGCCAATCAACGTCTCGAAGACGCTGTTTACGGCGCTCGACCTCGTCTCGATTCAGACCCAGACGCGGGTCGACGGGAACAAGGTCCGCCGGAACAAGTCCCTGACCGAAATCAACGAGTACTCCGCCGAGAACGACGAAATCAACGTCCGGGACGTCTACGAGTGGCGCGCCGAGACGGACGAGTACATCCAGATGGGGAACTCCAACACCCTCGAAGAAATCAAGTTCGACCGCGGGTGGACCCAGGACAAACTCGACGAGGAACTGTTCAAGCGGAAAGTCGTCCTCGCGTACCTCATCGAAAAGGGGCTAAACACCTACACGCAGGTCGCAGCGACAATACAGGCGTTCATCAACGACCCCGAGACCATCCTCACGCTCATCGCCAACGACCAGCTCGAACTGTCGCTTGAGGACCTCCGAGAGATGGAATCCGTCAAGATCGACATCGACCCGGAGAAAGAGGAGATGGTGCCCCGGCCGGACGCGCCGCCGGAGATGGTCGAGGAGACCAAGCAGGTACTTGATAACGCACAACCGCTGTTCAACACCTACAAGAGCCGCGAAACCCCGGATATCGTCTCGGCGCTGATGGACGATTCTGAGGAGAGTGATGACGAAGACAGCATCGACTTCGGCCAGTTCGTTCCGAAGGCCGGTGCGGAGGCAGATAGCGAATGAGCCTCGACACACCGGGTCAGCAACAGGTCGGCAGCGGCGGTGCGCTCGGTGACACGTTCTATCCGGCGTACCAGATGGTGTTCGACGACGAGGGCGACTTCGTCAACAGCGTCGAGAACAAACTCGCAGAGGCCCGGATGGCCGACAACGTTGAGATGTTCCTTGCACGCGCACTCGCAGTCGGTGTCATCGCCGGCTTGGCGCTGTGGCTCGTCGGCACGTTCCTCGGGTATCTGCTGGTCCAGTTGCTGTTTACCGGCGGAGAGGCCCCGACACTCATCGGGATTCCGGTGTCTGAGAGCGTCTCAGCGATCCTCGATATGCTGAAACTCCCATTCCTCGTCATCGTGACCGGGTTCGTATTCGGTGCCATCGGGTTCGGAATCGGGTTCGGGTCGCTGGTCTCGATACCGTACTTCCGTGCGAGCGCGCGCGAGCGCGAAATCAATGTCCTGTTGTCCGACTCGATCTCGTTCATGTATGCGCTGTCCGTCGGCGGGCTCAACCAACTCGAAATTCTGCAATCGATGGGGAGGGCCGAAGACACGTACGGTGAGGTCGCAAAGGAGTTCCAGTCTGTCGTGCTGGAGACGGAGTATTTCGATACCGACTACCGGACTGCTGTTCGGAATCAAGCGCTCCAGACCCCCTCGGACGAACTGTCGCAGTTCCTGACGGATATGCTCTCCATCATCAACTCCGGCGGAGACATGACCTCCTTCCTCGAAGATCAGAAGGAAAAACACATGCGAACCGCCCGGCAGGAACAGGAGAAGATGCTGGAGACGCTGGAGCTGTTCGGCGAGATGTACATGACGCTCTCGCTGTTCCCGCTGCTTCTCATCATCATTCTGGTCATTATGTCGATGATGGGTAACGCCCAGAAGTCGCTCATTTACGGCACCGTGTACGGGCTGATTCCCTTGACCGGGCTGGGCTTTCTCGTCCTCGTCTCGACTGTCACGCAGGACTCCATCGGCGACGGCTATCTGCGTTCGAGCCCCGGTGAGAAGGAACTCGTCGTCGACGAAGGTGTCGGCGTGTTCAACCTCGGGCTCATCGAGAGCTACACAGGGACCTACAGTGTCTTCGACCGGATCAAGAGCCGGGAAGGAACTCACGAACTCCTCGCTATCCTTACACGGCCTGACCTGTTCTTCCGTGACCATCCGCTGTTGGTGCTGTGGCTGACGGTTCCGCTGTCAATTCTCGCTGTCGTCGCGGCTATCGTCATCGGCTGGGCCCCGCTATCGCTGGATGGGATGATCGCTGTCCCGGTTCGGTCGACGTTTTTCTGGGTGTACGTCCCGATGTACCTCAATTTCGTCCCGCTGATGATATTCTACGAATGGAACCAACGCTCTCGGAAGGCGATCATCGGAAAGCTCTCCGAGAACCTCCGCAAGCTGGCGTCGGCCAACGACACTGGGATGACGCTTTTGGAGTCGGTCAAGGTTGTCTCTGAAACGTCCTCGGGAAAACTCTCTGAGGAGTTTGAGACCATCCACGCGAAGGTCAACTACGGCACGAGTCTGAAAGATGCACTCCGGGAATTCAACAACAAGTACAACGTCCCGCGGCTGGCGCGGACGGTCAAGCTCATCGCTGAGGCACAGGAAGCCTCCAGTCAGATTCAGGACGTGCTTTCGACGGCTGCACAGGCCTCGGAAAACCAAGACGACATCGAACGGGAACGCAAATCACGGACGCGGATGCAGACGGTCATCATTCTGATGACGTACCTGACGCTGCTCGGCGTGATGGCGTTGCTGAAAACACAGTTTCTCGACGTGATGTCAGGGCTGGCGACGCAGGCGTCCGGGGCGAGCAATTCGAGCGCGCCCGGCGGCGGGTTCGGTGGCAGCGTCGACACGGAACTGCTGTCGATGCTGTTCTTCCATGCGGTGACGCTGCAGGCGTTGCTGTCGTCGTTTATCGCCGGTTACATTCGGGAAGTGAAGCTCGTCGCAGGCGTCAAATTCGCGGTCGTCCTGTCGACGATTGCACTGGTGGTGTGGATCGCCGTGGGCTAGCATCCAACTCGCGGGTCGACAGCGGACGTATCAAATACAAATAGGGTGTGTGGGATATGGATACAAGAGCACAAACACCGCAGGACTTCGCCATCGGAGTGAGTGTCCTGCTCGTGACGATCATCGGGGTATTGGCATTCGTACAGGGCAGTGCGGTCGGCGTGTACGAATCCCCAGACGTACAGCGTAACCAACCAATTGCAGACAGGGCGGCGACGTACCTTGTTGAAAACCACTCGGTTGAGGGGACACGGAACTTCATTCGATACAACACGAGCGGTGGGATCAACGAGTCCCTCAACGAGGACAGTTCCGAACTCGATAACCTCAAGACCAACGCCGGACTCGATGTCGCGACGGAACGCCGCGTGAATCCACGCGTGAACGTAACGGTAGTCAACGCGTCAGCGCTCAAAGCAGGAACACGGGACCCGGCAGTCGATAGCCACGGCCAGCGGCTCGCTTGGGGGCCTGATGCCGCCGGTCGAGACAACGTTGCGTCGACGACCCGTGTCGTGAAACTGACCAACGCAACCGGCCAGTGTGACCCGGTCTGCTGGCTCGTCGTGAGGGTGTGGTAACGATGCGCGGCCAAGCCTACACGCTGGAAGGCGTTCTCGCGGCTATCGTCGTTGTGACGGCGACCGTCTACGGCCTGTCAGCAGTCGACACCGGCCCGTTCCAGACAGGCGCTCAGCAGCGGACGGCGGCACTGGAAACACGTGCGAGCGACACGCTATCACTGGCGGCAGAAACCGGAGCGCTGCACAACGCGACGGCGTGTTACAGCGTCGGCACACCGACACTCAACGGCAACCAGACGGGTAGCTCCACAGCGTTCGAGTCGATGTTGAATCGGAGCTTTGACCGGCAGGGAGAACAGTACAACCTCTACTTCAGTTACTGGGACTCGGATTCGAGTGCACGACAGACCGCGCTCGTCTCGCAGGAATCAGACGAGAACGTCGTTGAGAGGCCGGCAGATGCAGCCGTCGCAACCGAAACAGTGACACTGACCGACAATATGCCCGCCCGGATCGGCGACTGCAGCGGTACCGGCCCGTCCCTCTCGGCTGTCGACGGGTATTTCGCCCCCGACGCGGAGCCCGACTCTATTGTCTACAATGTCGTGGAGGTGCGTCTGGTCGTATGGTAGCCAACGAACGCGGACAACTGTTGTTGATCGGTGGCGTCGCCATCGCTATTGTCGTGTTCAGCACGATACTGTTTGCCCACAGTCTCGCTGTCACTGACGGTATCACGACCACCGGAAGTGCAGATACTATTGAGCGTTCGGCTGACCGCGAAGCCTCCGTTGAGCGGGACCTCGGTGTGCTTGCAATTAAGGCACGCGGCGACAATCTCGACGGATTCGAGGGGCGATATGAACACGCGCTCCAGAACTACACGCGGACACACAACCGGGTTGTCGCAAGCAGCGGCGGCACCTATCTCAACGCGACGCTGAACAAGTCCGCGTCGCTTGGCACAGAAGTAAATCAGACATCTGATGAAAAGATAACCAACCAGACCGGAGCAGAAAAAGACTGGACGGTTGTCAGCGACGCTGACCGTATTGTTGGGTTCAACTTCACCTTCACCGAAGCTAATGACGATGGAAGCCCATCTCCATTTAATATCACGGTAAAAGGAGCCAACAGTAATTGGTGGGCGCTGGAAGTTTACCGTAACGGTACCGGACCAATTAAAAATAAAACGATAAAAGTCAAAAATAATACCTCACCGGGGGGTAATTCTGTCTGTTCCGCTGAAAACTCTGGGGTAGACTTAGAGGTTGATCTTGTTGCAGGGACGTGTAACGATGGGAGTGGTTTCAAAACATTCAGTGACGTAACTGAGCCGCCCTATGAAATCAGCGTCACAAAAGGTCAGAAAGCCAAAGGGACATACCGGCTGGTAGCGATCGGCAACTTCCCTGATTCGAACTATAAATCAACAAACATCGGGCAATACCCAATTATCCCCGCCGTCGACACGACATACGACACACCGTCCGCGAGCTACAACAGAACGGTACTTGTGGAGGTAGATGACGGATGAGCCTCGAACATGCCCTGTCCGATACGCGCGGCGTCTCGCCGGCAGTCACGCAGGCGCTCACTATTGGCATCACGTCGCTGCTGGTGACTGGCTTGCTCATCGGCGGGAGCCAGATGGTCGAGTCACAGCGTGAGCGAGTGACGGAAGAAGCTCTAGAGAACATCGGCGATGGTATCGCGCGCGACCTCATTCGCTTGGATGCATTCGATACCGAGACCCTCAATTCGTCAGTGTCGTTTCGAGCGACATACCCGGAACGGATCGCGGATCAGTCGTATAATGTCGAGGTCACTGGGGACCCGTCACGAACGCGCGTGTACGTGAACGCATCAGGGTTGAATCGGTACGCTGTCGTCCGGTTCGAGAATGAAACTAGTGTCTGCTCGTCTGTCGTCTCTAGCGGGCCGCTGGCGGTTTCGTATAATGCGACAGCCAACTGTATGGAGGTGACACGCGGATGATCGCACAACTGTCAAACGGTCACGACCGCGGTGTGTCCGACCTGCTCGCGTTTACGCTCACGTTCAGTATCATCATCACCGGCATTGCGCTGGTAACGCTTGGTGGGCTTGGTGCCTTCGACGCCATTCAACAGGGAGCGACAACTGATGTCGCCGAAACGTCGATGATTGGGTTCGCAGAGACGACGGACGACCACATCCAGAGCGAAGCCCCACGACGAACCACGAGTATGAAACTACAGGGCCACGGACTCTCCATCCGGTCGTCAACCCTGAACGTGACTGTTGACGGACGGTCCGCGAATATTTCCACTGGAGCGTTCATCCGGGAAACCGATTCGGGGACTGATATCGTCTACACCAGCGGTGCAGTGTACCGGGTTCAGGAGGAGGGACTGGTTGTCTCACGGAAACCTGGCTTTCGGTGTACTCCCGAAAGCGGCAGCGTCTACCTTTCTGTCCTTTCGCTTGATGGACAGACGGATTTCTCGTCGTCGAGCCGCATTACCATCGAGACCACTATCCAGAACAGGACGCTTGTTTCGCCACGGGCTGGCAAGTCACCTTCCGCGACAACCGTCTCAGTCAACGTCTCGAAGACTGCGTACCCGGATGCGTGGCACCGGCTGTTCGAGGAGGAACCGTCGCACTGGTCGGACCATTCGGAACCGCATACATATCAGTGTACTGGCATCAACCGCGCTGTTGTCCACAATACGTCGGTCGGTGTCAGGACCGTCACTTGATGATCCCTGTCTGCGGTACATACACCTGCTGCTACAGAATCCGACCCTGAACGGGAAAAAGTCGTTATGCAGCAGCAACCAGCGCTGCAATGAATGACCACTCTGTCCCGCTGTCTGCTTCTTCTTGTTTCGCCATAGCCGCAGTCTTGTCTCGTGGGTGTTTCCAGTTCATCACGGCCATAGGTACGTGCTCACCAGGTATTAAGTGTTCGATATCTAATATATTTCGTGGTCTTTCATGATTGAGAGCGCTTCGCAGGTCAATAGTCCGTTACTCCCTTGGAACAGTAGCGACAGAGAACTGCCATAATTGCGTTTGCACCCTTCATTTAACATCGATAATAAGTATATGAATAGTACCAACTGAAGCCGAAACCCGGGTTGTCGGAGTTATTGCGCTGGTATTCCATCCGATATTTGTACCTGAGACTGATGTGGACTGTATCTGAATGGGCACCACGTGTGGGTCGTTGGCAAGGTAGTACTATTACCCTCCACATCATAAGATTGGACACTAATGAAGAAACAAGAACTCATTCACCTTCACAGCCTTCTCGCGCAGGTACAACACCACTACGAGCACGAGGCGGACACAAGCGTCCAGCATGATCTGTACGCTGACCTTGGTGTGAAACCGACGTCGATCCACAAATCAAAGACAGATCATAAGGAAGCGGTGTTTGCGCTCGCATCCGGACTGACGGATGCGATGTCCGAGGAAGCCGACGAACCGCAGGCGCTGACTGCCGACTGAATCTACGTCTTGTCGTCAGTCCGTTCTTGGATTTCACTGTTTCCGATAGTCACTGGTCAATTCCTGTCATGGCACGGCGGCATGGTACACGCTATCTCGCCTCTCAAACAACTTATACGGACGGCGACCGTGTTTATACTGTGAGCGACGATTCAGGGCGGCGGAATCTCCGCATGCCTACAAGTGACGAGATGTTCGCAGTGGTAACAGAGCACCTTGGCGGGAATCACGTCCGTATTCGCTGCGAGGACGGTGAAACTCGACTCGGTCGGATTCCGGGCCGAATGAAGTTCCGGACCTGGATCAACGAGGACGACATCGTTCTCGCTGAACCGTGGGACTGGCAAGACGAGAAGGCCAACATCGAATGGCGCTACAAGGGACAAGACGCTGACCAGCTCCGTTCGGAAGGCCACATTGACTCGCTGACCGCCTGATTTTACCACTGTACGCGCGTCCTGGTTCACGATGACGGTAAGATATTTCTCTGTCGCGATCAGCGCTGGCCCCTGTTCTGAGCGATAGCTTCCCCGGCGTCCCGACACTTGTTTTGTCACACCGTTTAGTACACTACAACTGTCTACCGTCAGGTTCGTAACCCTCCCGATTGATATATAATGGATTGCTGGCCCTTGGCTGCTGGGCCCTGTGTCAAAGTCCAAATATAAAGACACCTTGGATCATAGACATCCTGTCGCTGTCTTGCGGTTATTCGTGTCACGGCATCACGTTACGTATGCGTCGTGTGTGTCCTGCACAGGGCAGGTCCGAGACGATTCATTTATATGTTCCCCCGTCTTCTGAACTAATGCGAAGGTCGCACCGGGCAGCGAGCCCGGGTCGACATGCTCGGTCGGCCACCTGGGTCGGCCCGAGCCACGAACGGAACTCGCCTTCCCTTCTGGGGTTGGCGAGATCCACGCTATGAGGATTCCACCCCTGCGGTCCGCCGTCAAGATGGAATCTGATGTGAGCCCACGGACCCATGCAGTAGTCAACACTGGCGTAGGAACCAGTGTGTTTGCTTCCGACGGAGTGCAACCACTTCCGCCGCTGATGTATATCAGCACATTCCGGTTGATCCTGCCGGAGGCCATTGCTATCGGAGTCCGATTTAGCCATGCTAGTCGCACGAGTTCAGACTCGTGGCATATAGCTCAGTAACACGTGGCCAAACTACCCTACAGACCGCGAT
>NZ_QXIK01000016.1:0-56071 GCF_003666065.1 Haloarcula sp. Atlit-7R
CAACAACGTCCTCGAAGCGCGTTGAGTTTGTCCGACCTCCGATATTGTACTTGAGGCCAATACGGACACGCTTTCCGTTCATATTGACCGCCGTGCTGTCTTCGAAATCTCCAATCTCGATTGTTGCCGTTGATCCATCAGATAGTGTTGCGGAATCGTCGAGTTCAACGATTCGGCCACTATCATAAAGAGCGAAACTGTCGTCCAGCTCACCATCCTGATCGTCAGCATCGATATCGATTTCATTTCCACCATCGATACTGTCGATGCTATCATCAGCCGGATCGACGAGAACGTGCGTAATCTCGACTTCTCTCCCGACGTTGTTCGTGACGGTGAACGTAATCGTCGCGTCGTCACTCCCTACTGCAGTCATATCACGGTTATACTCCAGACCGCTAACATCGATGAACTGCGAGCGTGGCGTATTCGCGCTCTCGTCGTCCTCGACCGTGAGAGTGACATTATAGCCGCCGCCGTTCGAGAATGTATGTGTCGCCGTAGGGTCAGTCGTCACTTGATCGACCGCTCCATCACCGTCCCAGTCCCATCGGTACTCAGTCACGGAACCGTCAGGATCGAAAGAATCGTTGGCGTTGAACGTGACGGGCTGGCGAGACCACGGTGAAGCCGGTTCGAAGTCGAAACTCGCGACCGGCGGTCTGTTGCCGACGCCGCCAACGAGAGAAAGTGTATCACGGCTCACGTCTTCGCCGACACCGATACGACTACTAAGATCCTGACTAGCAACTTCACTGCCACCGGTGGTGTTGGTTGCGTTCGCACGAAGCTGGAATGTCCCCTCATCGGCCACAGCCAGTGAAACTTTGGACTCGTTACGGATCGGGACCCTGATCGTAATTTCGCTGTCAATCGATGTGAGCCTGAGACAGGTATCGACGCTTGCTGCGAGGCGGCCGCCGCTACAAACGCTCGCACCGTGGAGAAGAGAGATCGAGTAGCGGTCCCCCGTAACTCGGGACGGCTGGCTGACGCTTACCGTGGCTGCGCCACCCTGCTGTGCCAGCGTGTCGACACGGGTAACCTCGCTCGCAAGCCGATTCCCGATTGTCTCCAACTCTTCACGTGTGGCATCTCGCTGTTGATTTTCAAGCATATTTGCCGCGCCAACGGTCAATCCAGTTATCAACAGTGTGGTAATACCGAGCGTCAGCACGTACGAGAGGGCGTTAGTGATAGCGCGATCGTGTACGGCCATACTACTGCCCCCTGCTCGGATAGATAGTGACATTCTTGTCGCTCTCATATTGAACCTTAGATCCGACAACGCTGACAGTCGTGTTCGCATTCCAGACGACCGGTGCATGACACGGCTCCGTTCGTGAGGTGGTTGTTTTACAGGCTGGAACGCTCGCTGACGACGAGTTCGTCACGATAGCGTATTTCCCGACTGCATTGTCTCCGCCCGCAAAATTCACCTGTGAGACCGTGTTGAGTTCGCTTGTACCGTTGAACCGACAATTGTCGTCAGTCACTGACCGACCGCGTCGGAGGTCAAGGAACAGTCGGCCCCCACGGGGTTGACAGCGGACTGAGTCGCTTCCGGTTGGACTTGAGGTGTTGACCCAGAACTCTGTGTCGCTCACTTTGTCGATGGTCAAATTCACCGAGTCAGTCCCGTTTGATGCGCTGGCATGGAATGGGTCGTCTTGACTCTCTGTCGCGTTGAGATTCACAACGAACCATCCAAGCTCCCGCTGTGAGCCCCCGGTGACTGGAGTCCAATCCGGCGAGACATTCTCGAAAGTGCTGTCGCCGGTCTGAACTACACGGCTCCCAAATCGGCTTGATGTGTTTCGGTAGTTGACAGAGACAGATAACGAGCTAGAGGCCGCATACGACTCGCCTAACGCAGTACTGAGTCTGGTGACGTTATTGTTAGCGTATATCCCAATCTCGGTGGCGCTATGATTCCGTGTCTGGTGGTTCACGCGCAGGACAACAGTCCGGAGTGAACCCGTAACCTCATTGTCGATAATGCCTGGTGACCGACTCTGGCTTCCCGTCGTACCTGTCTGCGTGTTTTCGACGAAGAGTGTGGTGTTGACGACGACAGCGATACCAACGACAAGAAATGCCAGGACTATCGCCCCAACAAAAAGCAATTGTGCACGGTCTTGACGGGCTACCATACGGTGAGACGCACCTCCACAACGTTGTACACCGGTCCTTCAACCGCATTCGGAATCGGATAGTACGCCTCGCTATTAGGGTCGGTCCCGTATTCCCAGAGTTCGGCAGTACCGGTCTTACCGGATGTCAACGTCTGGTTGTCGTATAACGTCACCGTGTAACTCGCGGTCACAGCACCCTCTGCAGGCTGGCCCCGGTAGACCATCGGCACTCGGCCACGGTCATCAGTTGCGTTCACACCCAAATAGAGAACCTCGACATTGTAGAGTCGCGACCGCTGGCTGAACGTCGTATTGAGTATATCTCCGAATATTCCAGGCGGTACAGCAGTTCCGTAGCCGACGCTTGGGTTCTGTGCCCCCTCAAACGTCCGGCTTTCAGGGACCCAGTTGCGGGTGTAATAGGAGAGATCTGTCGTCTCGTTACTATGGACAATCACTAGCGTGTCGCTCGCCTGCGCCCGAAGATCTTTCCGGACATCGGGGTCGACACCGCTTGAGGTGGTCGGGGTGATGATGATTGACTGGAGAGCGAATAGGAGTGCTGTAACGACGATAACACTCCCTGCGATGGCTTCTAGACTGTAGGCCTGACCGCGGTCCGTACCCGACATCTTCACCATACCCTCACGATCAACTGACAGGCAGGGTCACAACTGCCGTCTCCAATCGTAATAAGCCGAACGGCCTTACCAAAGGTGCGCCCCGTAGCGTCACGCCCAGCAGTGAGGGTCACCCCATTATTTGTGACGACAGTACCGGACCCGCTGGGTTTTCTAATAGTGACGTTCACTGTGGAAGTCGTTGGGAGACGATATCGGTTCTGAAGGGTGTCAACATCACTTCCAGCCACTGCCTCTACCAGCGTCACATTTAGCCGGTTTCCGGGGCCAAGAGAGGTATTCGTTACAATTTGATCGGCAATCCGCTTGGCCTGTGCGTCCGTGTCCCCGCGTGTCCCGTCGTCAAACGTTGCCAACATTGTCGGGAGGCCACCCCCCACCACTGCGGCGACAGTCAAAAGGAAAACGCTCACACCAAAGACATAGTCCTGTAACGTCTGCCCCCTATTATCAGTGGCAAAGTCCTCAACAGCGTCTGTTCCAGTGGTCATGTTAAACGTTCTACCGTATGGCCTCCGCGGGTGGGAGCCATTACTTTCTTTTAGGTATCATAGCAGTATTTTTGATTCTTATGGTTCTAGAATCATTTTCGATAATTGGACTGATTTGTTGTCACTTATTATCACCACTTCATTGAGGCTAATAATTGAGTTTGAGGCCTAAGGCGCTAGTTCGGTTCAGACAAGCACCCTCATTAAATGATAACCAGACCGTGATTCTCTAAAGGGTGTAGTACATTATTAAAAAAGTAAGTGTCTCTCAAAGTCTCTCCCTCACTATTCGGGTTTAAAAATGAGCGAGGGGTGGCTCCAGTGATAGGGACAATTCTCATGGTTGCGGTAACGGTTATATTGGCGGCGATAATCGGTACGTTCGTACTCGGGTCCGCTGGTGATATCGCACAAGGCGGCCCGTTAGTAGACTTTCATAAGAGCCAAAACGGTACGACAGTCGTGCTCACCCATGCCGGTGGGGACACTTTCAACGGGGAAGACGTATACGTCGTATCCGAATCAGAAAGCTGGTTAGGCAACTATGCTGGCACAAACGGTCAGGCTTGCGACCCCTGGTTACCGTTTTGGTCGGAACAGCACGTCCCTTAGAGCCTAAACAAGCCAAAACAAGAGCTCAGGCCATACTGATCGAGAACGTCTAAGCTTCAAGACTGGATATCAAGTCTGTACAAATATCGGTTTCGCTGATGGATACACCCTCTCGGCGTTGTTTGGACGTTCCAGAAGTCGTCGGTTAGTAGGTCTGTTAGGCGATCTGAATCAATCTATTAGCGTCTCTCTCCAGTGTTTTATTCTTTCGGCATAGAGCATAGAGGACCATCTGCACCTCTCTGCTTAACCCACCCTCTTTATCGATCGTCGCTCTTGTAGCGTAGATTGTTGGTGAGTTAGAGTGCAGTTTTGAGGATGCTTTTGAGCGCTTCCTTTCCAGGTTTTCGATAGACACGACGACGAAGTTGGAACACTCTGAGATGCAGTGTTCGTTTGTCTTTTGAGATGCCTCGATGGGGTGAGAGCCAGGATCGCGCCAGCGGTCTATGGCTCTCGCAGGTATTGACGTGAACGTCTCCATCGGCGTATTCACCGTCGCCGTGTTGTTCGATGCGGTCTTCGACCCTGTACTCGATGTCTTTCGGGTCTTCGGTGTTTCGCGCATTGTACGGAGCGACCGGCACGACTTCTGCGGTCAGCAGGTGGTTGTGCCAGTCGAGCGTATCGTAGGCACTGTCACCGACCATCCACATTGGCTTGGCGACGGCGAGCGCGTCACATGTGGTGCGCATCGCCGTCTCTCTTGGCGCTTGCTTACTTCCTGTGAACCCCGCTGCTATCGGAATCTTTGATCCGGTCGAAACAATCGTGCAGCCGTATCCGTGGTAGTACTCTTCGGCGGTTGGATCATAGCACTTTGAGGCGTCTTGATCGGCGGGAAGTGCCCTCACATCGGTTGAATCAATGCAGTAGGTCAAGTCGAGCAGGCCGCGGCGGCCTGCTCGACGAGTCGGTGAAAAACTTCGTCAACGACGTGTCCAAGGTCGGTGGGGAATCGATCGACCGCGTCTCTCGACGGCGGTCGATCGAAGCCGCAACTCAGCCAGACAACCGTATTCCGAAGTTCTCGTTCAACAGGACGGATACCGTAGATGTCATGATAGTAGCTGTCGAGGAAGCCGCACACCATTTCCGGTGGCTTGTGCTCTCGTGTTCGCCCCGTCTCCGCCGGGGCGAACCCGTCGAACTCTTCGAGAAACTCGAAGGAGAGATGCTCAAACAGCGATAGCGTCTCGGTCTCCGCGACATTAAAGAACGTCTCTACCGAAGGATCATCTTGCAGGGTCGCTGAGGCCATACCATCTCAGCATTACCCTGCTCTTTGGTGTGGTAATCGTTCTATTACAACCTCAATACTCACAGTAATACCATTAGAGCGTAATTTTCGGTCGCAATTTGCCTTCACTCCACACCAGCACGCTGAAAGCCACCGATTCTATCATTGGTCATCGCAGGATTTGAGAGGGAGCAGCGACTCAACCGACGGAATTGTTCCTTCTAATACTCGTAGTTATAACCATGCGACTGAAAATTACCATTGGTGTTAGCTAAAGACGAATGGACGCAGTTACTCCCAGTTGGAAGCGGACTGTACTACTCTCCCATACCGGCCACTGCACGGCTCTTCCCGAACACACTGGGACAGGGATATCTCCCTGTCTGTTGGCAGCTCAGCCAGTGCAAAATATAGAGCATTCAGCACGGTACCCACGATATAGTGCTACTGCGTTTCTCCGTCTGCTTGCTGCTGTTGTTTGCTCATAGTTCAACGAGCAGCCCTCCTCCCCTAACTGGTTTAGTGAGGTTCTGAGGCCACGTACGGCACAGTGAGACGGGCTTAGCAGCCAGTAGGAGCCGAATCTCTTTCGGTTGGTGTTCCAGTATACTGGCTAGCAACGTCGGAACTCTTTGCGAGCACAATCTCGTCTTCGTTACCGAGAAACCAGATCTCGACAGAATCTCCCGGCTCTATTGGTCGGTCCCCGCTGTACTCAATTGGGTAGCGGTTCTCGGTAGAAAAGAACGGTTCACCGTTCGCGACGATACCGTTCCACCCTGATTCTACGTACCGGACACCAAATTGCTCGTTCGTTCCGGGGATAGTGTCAGCAGGATCAGTATCTCCACCCTCCTGACCCTCGTTGTGTACCATCCGGAACGTCAACACCCCACCAGCCTGAATCTCGCCGGTACAGACAGTACCAACATCACCAGAGTGGTACTGCTGGTCCGTGCTGTCGGTAAAACGCGAGGGGTTAACGAACCGCAATTGCCCACCGTATCCGTTATCACCTGTCCATTTGATCAGAATTGAACCGATTTGGTCGCTCTCAAAGATAGGACCCTGCTGATATACCAAATTTATGATGTCTACATCTGGGTTGTTCGCACCACCGCCACCATTCCAGGAACGGTACTCAGCCCCCAGCTCGATGGTAGCATCCTCAAAGACTCGGGGTTCGCCTGCTGCGTCCAACTGTTCGCCGATACCTAATACCATTACCGAGAGCATTGCCCCAACAATGACTGTAACGGCGACCATGAGAAGGATACCAACAAGCGATGCCACACCCCTAGTGCCGGTCACAAATTTAAATAAGGAATTCAGCCAGTTTAATTATTCCTACTTAGCGTCGATGAGGCAACGAAACGTCGCTCACCCTGTGGTCACTACCTATACCCCACGGCATCCCAGAGCAACAGAGATTGGTGCGCTCAAGATACTGTAGAGTAGAGTTTTCGATTTGTTTACCGCAAAATACGCACTCTGTATCTTGAACGGACATTAGAACATTTTCATGAGCTGGTAGAAATCCCACCAGTCAATTCGGATATTCACTGAGGGGATATGTCTGGGAAAGTCGTGAGAAACAAACGACGGTCAGAAGCCAAGCGGTTCTCGGCTAACCAACAGTCACGGTTATTGGCAAGCTATTGTTGGTTAGCGCTTTTCGCTACACTGTCGCCGTGGCATGCTGAGACTAAGCCTGCGACGGCGTCGGCTGCAACGTCAACCCTCCTAACGCTAACTCTCGTAGCTCCTCCGGCGGCACACCCTCACAGTCCCGGAGCACTACATCGAGCGTCCACGCGTCGTACTGATTCGCACTCGGTGCATGCAGATCACGACGTACAACTCATCACGGTCCTGATTTCCACGAAGACCTATCACGAAGCGGCTCTCACGCTCAGAGACGACGACTACGAGGGCGACCGACTCGGGGGCCGAAGTAATGTTCTCCGGTGGTCGCTGGCGACGCTCACCAGTGCTGCGGACGTTGACCACTACCTGACATCGCTCGTGGACGACCACACTGAGGCCGTAGCGAACCAAGAAATCGACTACATCTCCTCATAGACGATCACGTACAGGTGAACGATAGAGATAATTAGGTCGAATACTTCTGATTCCCGTCACAAGGGGCCTGACCGACTTAGAGGTTGTATGCAGTACGACCGATTGAATCCACTTGGTGTCTGTCAGATGCGCTGTGACCGATACAGAGGGTGCAGAGATACCGAAACTCTGTTGACAATAACGCCATCACGGTTGATATTTTGAGAGACAGTGATATATATCGATACTCTGGGTGTACAGATGAGTAGTACTCATGAGTCAGCACCAGCTGCTGTTTGTAACAACCACTGGCGACACGACTCCGGCCGTCGTGAGCGAGCTCGATAAGATACCGGCATTCACCATCGAGCAAGTGACTGATCCGGTCGACCTTCCAGCGGAGGAGACACCATCGTCAGTCGACTGTCTGCTGGTGTCGGATGTATTTGATATAGCGGATCTAAAAGAAGCAATCGGGATTGCTGGCAATCGGTGGGCAGACACACCGATCATACTCGTCATCGGTGAGGCTCGGTTACAGGCAGCAAGTGAGGAAGCACTCTCTCTGGTCGACGATTGTCTCTGTGATGGTGTTACGGCGGCAAATCAGTCGGTACTCAAACATCGGTTGCTCTCTACGATAGAAATGGCCAATACGCAGGCTCAACTCCACCGCCACCGAGACCTGTTACGGAGATCTCAGGCCCTTGCGGATATTGGAGCATGGGAATATGACCCTGAGAAAGAGGAGTTGCGATGGACGGAGCAAGTATACGAAATCCACGATCTTCCGCTGGAATATGAGCCGGTGGTTGATCAGGCACTCGGGTTCTACCATCCAAAAGATCTGCCAGAAATAGAAACCAAGCTCGAGACACTACTTGAGACGGGCGAGGCCTTTAGCCTGAGAATCCGGATTATCACCGCATCAGGAACCGTCAAGTGGGTCCGCGTATGTGGAGACGCAGAAGTGAGCGATGGACGAACACGGAAAGTGCGAGGCACTATTCAAGAGATAACCGACATCATTGAACAGCAAAACGAGACAGAGAAACTACGGGAGAATCTTGAAGAGGAGAAAGAGCACTTGGAGCGTCTTGCTCGCGTCCTTGCTCACGAACTTCGAAATCCGCTGACCGTGATTGATGGGCAACTCGAACTGTACCGCGAGCTGGGTGAACCATCCCATCTAGACGCTGTTGAACGGCATGTCAAGCGACTCGACAACATCATCGAGGACACACTGTGGTTGGTACGAGAAAACGACACTGTCTCAGAGATGTCGATGGTAGACGTTGCATCGGTGGCAGAAGACGCTTGGTTGGCTATTGGAGACGAGACGGTCTCACTCCGAACAGAATCGATAGAACGGATTCCTGCGAACGAATCACTGCTGCAGACAATGTTTGAAAAGCTGTTCAGTAATACACTTGACCACACTACAGCATCGCAACTGGAGGTCGGGCCTCTCTACATGGGCGACGGTCTCGATGGGTTCTACGTCGCTGACGATGGGGCTGGCTTCGATACAGCAGCGCAGGATGATATCTTCGAAATAGATATCAATAGCACCGACGGAAGCTCAGGTATCGGCCTTCCTGTCGTCAAAGAAATCGTTCAGCGTCATAGTTGGTCGATCACGCTGGCCGAGCATGATACTCAAGGAGTGCGCTTCGAAATAAACACCGGGATATTATAGCATGATTCAGAGTATAAGCGCAGCACAAAGAACCCGATGAAGCGATTCTGACGTAATTAGCACTACTTGGTATACAGTACATGGTACACAATGTCGTGATAGTAACTGTCTCCTCATCTTAACATCCGCATGAAGAAAGAGCAACGAGAAAAGGTCGTCAACGACATATTGGACGCTCTTTCGAATCCATATCGACGGCAGTTACTTGTAGCACTACTAGATCATAACCCGCAGGACGACAGTAACCGCGACCCGCTCGACATCCTATCAGAGTCAGATGAAGCAGATGTTCTGGAATCGGAGCTCGTGCATACCCACCTGCCGAAACTTGATGACATGGGCTACATCTCGTGGGACCGAGATAGTAATAATATCAGTAAAGGCCCTAACTGAGATGAAATTGCACCACTGATTAAACTGATGCATGATCATCAAGATGAACTCCCCAATGGGTAGCTTTGATTCTGTATGTAGCGGATGACCAGTTCGCAGGCCCACTGGCAGCTGGTGCATCCCAACCGTTCTGAAATCAACCCTGTGGAAAATATCCATTGCCTCCGTCTCTGCGTAATCGATTTCCGCTCGTGCGGCTCACGTTAATTAGAGGTGATGGCTCTCACCAAGAAACTGGTCGTGTCTCTTGCAGCGTTCTCGACTAAGCTATCTAACGATCCGTACAGGTGGCTCACTTACCCACCCAGGGACGACTTCTCAGAAGTCTATTACAAGCGCCCTGCAAGACATAGAGGATGTATTCAGCACGAGTCAGGAAGATAGTCTGAGCCCTGATAGATGGCCAGTATTCAATCTCTCGAATTCGGGTGTCTAGTGATTCGCGTACATCTACATAGGTCTCCGTCACGAAAACCAATCACCAATTGAGCCAACGAGTGCAGGATTCAATCGGTCGTTCCTCGGGCCGAGTCGTACTGAGTAGGGGTTGTCCCGTTTTTGCGATGTTATTTCACATCTGAACTCGACACACGGGACAGCAGATACACTGCGACACCACCGAAGAGGACAGCGAGAGCCACCAAGACGGCAACGCCGGGGACGACGCCGTTCAGGACACCATTGAACCACGCGACATCGACGACGGTCATCACGTCTCGACCGACCATGAGCGAGCGTGTCGCATCGACGCCGTAGGTCACGGGGTTGATGCGGGCGAACGTCTGAATCCAGTCCGGTAGCGCCGCCAGTGGGAGGAACGCACTCGATAGAAACAGCAGTGGGAACTGCAGTAGGTTCGCCCCGATAATCGTCGATTCCTGGTCTCTGGTGAGAATCGCCAGCGTGTTCGAGAAGGCGACGAACCACAGCGAGAAAAGAACGCCGATGGCCATAATCCCGATGGCACCGACGACCCCGGTGACGATTTCCGCGCCGAGGAGGACGCCGAGTCCCAAAATGATACCAATCTGGACCGCGATTCGGAACACCTCTGCGGCGGTCTTGCCGACGAAGACGGCCGTCCGGTTCATCGGCGTGACGAGCACTTTCTCGAACATCCCGCTCTCGATGTCGTTGACCAGTCCGACGCCGGAGGTGATAGCTGCGGCGAGTGCGACCTGGATGGCGATGGCGGGCACCAGAAACGTCTCGTAGTTGATCCCCGGGATTCCCTGATTGACAGCGCCTCCGGCCACGTTCCCGAACACCTCGGTAAACAACACCAGAAAGATGATTGGCTGGACGAGTGAGACGACCAGCACGAACGGGTTCCGGACGGCCTTGAGGTTCCAGCGCTTGAAGTTCACCCACACGTCGCCAACGAACGTGTTTCCGGAGCGAGCAGCCTCTCGTTTGACCGACGAGTCGCTCTGTCCGTCTGTACTTGGTGAACTCACTGTGACAACTCCGAGCGTCCGGTGTCCATCTCATCGGTGTCGAGTTCATCACCAGTGATAGCGAGGAATACGTCATCGAGCGTCGGAGCCCGGATGTTGAATCCGGTGACTGTCAACCCCGCGTCCCGAAGTGCGACCAGCAAGTCGGTCCCGTACTCCCGTGCCGTCTCGGCGGTCACACTGATGCCCGTCTCAGTCTCGGTCACCGTTGCATCCGCAAAGGCGTCGAACTCCCGTGCGATGGCTGCAGCGCGTGCTCGGGCGTCAGCGCCGTCCTCCAGCTCGATATCGAGAACCTCACCGCCGACTTCCCGTTTCAGGTCGGCAGGACTCCCGTCCGCGACGATAGTCCCGTCGAGAATAACGGCCAGTCGGTCACAGAGCTGGTCGGCCTCTTCGAGATACTGTGTCGTCAGGAAAATCGTCGTTCCGAGGTCGTTGATACGCTGGAAGTACTCCCACAGGCGGTTGCGGGCCTTCGGGTCGAGGCCGGTCGTCGGTTCGTCGAGAAAGACGAGCGGGGGGCGGTGGACCAGCGCGGTCGCGGCGTCAAGACGCTTTTTCATGCCGCCGGAGAACTCCTCGGAGCGCTTGTCGGCGACGTCCACGAGATCGACGAGACCGAGCAGTTCAGCAACGCGCTCGGCTCGTCCTCCTCGTGGAACGCCATACGCTTCACAGGCAAACCGAATGTTCTCCTCGGCAGTGAGTTCCGGGTCGATACTAGTCTCCTGTGCCATGTATCCGATGGTCTCCCGTATCTTCCGTGCCTCCGAACGAACGTCGAAGCCGTTGACCCGGACCTCGCCGCTGGTCGGGGAGAGGAGCGTCGCGAACACTTTGATTGTCGTCGTCTTCCCGGCCCCATTCGGGCCGAGAAAGCCGAAGAACTCTCCCTCCGGGACGGTCATATCCACTCCTTGCACCGCGGCAGTTCCGTCGGCGTAGATGAGTTCGAGCCCATCGACATCGATAGCCAGTCGCTCTCTGTCATCGGTTGCGCTACTCTCCGTGTCCGGACTGTAGCCGTCCATAGAGGGGTCGACCGTATCGTCCGGTGCCGATGGAGACATACCCCTACTACTGGCGATGTGGCATTATGTTTTCACCTTCGACAATTCGATGTAACTACAAAATCCGAAGTTAGACCTCGTAGTCGATTGCCCAGTGGTGGAGATGTGCGAACACGGGAAACAGTGACTCCGCCTTCTCCGTCGGCGTGTACTCGACGCGAGGCGGCACCTCGTCGAACGATTCACGGTCGAGCAGTCCTGCCGCCGTCAGTTCTTGCAACCGTGTCGAGAGCGTGTTCGGGGCGATGTCGAGTTCGGTCTCGAGGGCACTGAATCGGAGCGAGCCATCTGCAAAGGCGAACGCACTCAGCACGGCCATCGTGTGCCTCTTTCCGAGGAGGTCGAGGAGGTCCGCGACGGTCTGCTGGATGCGTTCTTGTTCGTCGGAATCAAACGATTCTCGGAGAGCGATAGCTTCCTCGCGGGACAACTTCGAAGGTAATTCTGGAATCTCGGGAGTCTCGTCAGTCTCTGCCATCGATACCTATAGAAGGTAGCTTTTCGATTTGTATCTTTGGTATAGAGGCGGTTTATCGCCCAATACTTCGTGTTTTTGAAGCTGTAAGTATATTACCATATGGCCGCTATACCCAGTATGCGAATCGTACTATTCGGTGCGACGGGCCGGACCGGACAGCCACTCATCGATCAGGCGCTCGAACGGGGACACGAAGTCGTCGCTTTCGTTCGGGATACTGCGGGACTTCCGCAAACGGTGCAAGAGGACAGTCACGTGACCGTGGTCGAAGGTGACGCTTACAACGGCGAAGACGTTGCGCGTGCCATCGGCGGCGATGGCAACCCCGTCGACACCGTTGTCAGTGTCCTCGGGCAGACATCGGATGGACCGGACGACCTCCTGACCGTTGCGGGCGGCCACGCGCTCGCAGCGATGGACGAGAATGGTGTCGAGCGACTCATAACGCTGGTCGGTGCAGGCGTCCGTGAAGACGGTGAGTCGGTGACCCTCAGTGGGAGAGTTATGGGCGCGTTGTTGAAACTGATGGCACGGTCGGTCCTCGAAGACGCCCGCGACCACGTCGAGATGGTCAGAGACAGCAACACCCGATGGACCGTGGTTCGTCCCCCGAGACTTACCGAAGATGCCCACACTGGTGAGTTCCGCCACGGGACAGATATCACACTCGGAATGCGTGATACTGCCGCCCGCGCGAACGTTGCCGAATTTATCCTCGACTGTCTCGAAGACAACCAGTACGTCCACGAGATGCCGAAAATCGCGGACCGATGACGCAGGTACTGGTCACCGGCGCAACCGGGACCGTCGGACGCCACGTCACGCGTGGAGTGACCGAGGGTGACGCTGCGGTTCGCGCCGGCGTGCGCTCGGTCGAGCGGGCGCGGGAGACACTGCCGGACGACGCCGAACTGGTCAGATTCGACTTCGAGAAGCCCGAATCCTGGGGGAGAGCCTTCGAGGATATCGACGCGCTGTTTCTGGTCCGGCCACCGGAGATGGCTCGTGTCCACCGCCACATCACGCCAGCAATCGACGCTGCTGAGCGAGTCGGGGTCGAGCACGTCGTCTTTCTCTCGGTACTCGGTGCGGAAAAGAACCCACTGTTGCCCCACCGCCGTATCGAACGCCATCTGCAGGAAACTGACCTGACCTACACCTTCCTCAGAGCCTCGTTCTTCATGCAGAACTTCTACGTGGTCCATCGGGCTGAGATTACCGAGCGGAACGAACTGTTCATGCCCGCTGGTGACGGGAAGACCAGTTTCGTCGACGCCAGAGATGTCGCCGCCGTCGGCGTCGAGGCGCTCGTCGATTCGACCCATCGGAACCGTGCCTACGCCGTAACCGGTCCCGAGGCACTAACGTACGACGACGCCGCAGCAATCTTTTCGGACGTGCTGGACCGGGATATCGAGTACGCGAATCCCGGACTCGTCGAGTTCGCCGTGACAGCGACCCGGCGTGGCGTGTCACTGCCGTTCGCACTCGTCCAAGCAGTCGTCTACACGACGGCACGACTCGGTCTAGCCAGTCGAGTCACTGACGCCGTTCAGCGAGTACTCGGTCGTCCTCCACAGTCGCTTACCGACTTCGTCCGTGACCACGCCGCAGAGTTCGACCACAACGTCACGAATCAGACCTAAGAGGATAGGGTAACTCCTCGTCCGCTAAACTGCGGCACCGACCCGGTGGAATGGACAATCGTCTGCCCTCGAATTCGGCCGCCTCACGCCCGAAAAGACATTTCGTTCGATAGGCGAGCGAACGCCTCAGCATCCGTAACGGATTTTTAGGGTTAAACTGCCCGACAGCGGCGGGTTAGGTCTGCCAATGAACGCAATAGAGTTGCTTTCCACTCGCCCGTTGAAAGGTTCCGGATCAGAGTAGTGCAGTCTGGCGATTCGCGTCCATCTACACTCAGTACCTCACAAAGCATCGCCAATTAACTTGACCAGAGTCACCTTTTCTGTTGAGATGAGTCGTCGATAGTGGTCGAAGAACGCTAATCGAAGGGGGAGCTGCCGCTGTCGGCGGCGATCAGCCGCCGACGCGGCAGCGTTGCCACTCAGAAGGTAGCGTCCTCGGTCGGCGATTACCGGTGGAACCGGTCGTCCGGTGGCCGGTTCGCGGGGACGGCCCGACGCACCGCGAGGGCCGTCCACGCTGCCCGACAGAGCATGTTAATGAACTCCTCAAACGACCAGGACCAGAGGCGACGCCCGCCATGGCGGGGCGTCGCCACATACTCCCAATGGAGATACCGCCACACATTCTGCAAGAGTAGACTAACAACGACGTACAGCAGCCGTACAACCGGATTCTGCGTTGTCGTCGTCACAATACTTTGTTCAGAGAGTCGGTAGCTGGCCTCGATACCGAAGCGTTTCGCGTAGTGGTATCGGGCATCTCGGGGTGTGTCAATGAACGGCGCGTCAGCGGCGTAGCCGTGACGCGCCACTCCGTGCTCGTCGTACCGCCCTTTTTGATAGGTACAGTCGATGTAGACGGGAAACTCGACGGTCCAGCTGTGACCGTCGAGTTTCCTCGTCAGGTCATGTTGGATTACACGGCTCCATCCTTCCGACAGTTCCTGCTTGATCGTCTTTCCCCATCGGACGATCGGCATCACGTACGCATAGTTGTGGGCTTGAAGCAGCGTGAGACACTTGCTATCGTAGAATTCTCGGTCAAGATAGACGGCCTTGACGCCGAGGTCAAGGCCGTCGAGCAGACCAAGAAACTCCGCGAGGACACTGCTGGCGGTGTCGCCGTCGACGAGACGGCGCACCGCCAGCGTGTAACGCTTATTCTTCACACGCGCGTAGAGTGTCGCATAGGCGTGAAATGCGGTGGTTCCACGCTTTGCTTCCGAGTGATAGAGGCCAGCTGTTTCGTCCTCGTCACCGTAGTAGGGCCGCAGGTGGAGGTCTGCGACGACCTCCACCTGCTTAGGGAGAACCTCTAGAATGTCTTTTTGGAGGAGTGCGTTCCCGACTTGTTCAACCGACGTTAGGTCGAACTTCTCGCGGAGGTGGTACAGAATCGTGTTTTGGTGAGGAGAGTCTTTACTGGTCTCACAGAGTTCAGATACCGAGGTCCCGTCGGCGCAAGCGCCGACGAGGACCTCGTAGATATCCTCAGATCCGATTTCAGCATTAGCGCCGAGACTGAGTGAAACTTCCTCGTCAAGCGTGTTGACGAGGAAGTTAAGGAGCTGGTCCTCCTGGATTTCACCGTCTGCTTGCTTGGTATTAGACACACCTTCAGCAAGCAGACCTCTCAACTAACCGGCTTTGTGAAGTACTGACACTAGCCTCAGCGGAGAAATACAATCGCCAATTGAGGCGTACTCGTCGCTTGTGTCGGGTGATTCATACCTTTCAACAACCTTCCGTAACGCTGTAAATGCTCCGTACTGCACACAGAGGATGAGTATAATACACGACTCTGTTTGTTTCGTGCCAAAAGAAGTGAACAATCCGCTCACTACAAATGCCTGTCTAACGTGAAGGCAAGCTAATGACTCTATTCTTGCATAGCGATCTCTATTCCTGAGTTTAAAATACGAAAATATCGAGCCCCGCACGCAGAGTGAACTCCTTGACAATTACCGGAGAATCGTCTTCCCTCTCCCCACTGGTTACAGTGAGATGATAGTCACCTGTTTCAGTGATACCAGTGGGAACCTCTGTCGACTGATCAGGTGCCACCGTTGTCTCTGTTTGTAAGAAATCAGCGCTGTCCCTCGTAAGTGTGATATCGACGGTCCGGGACACTCCGGTGTCGTTGTGGAGAACGATTTGATATCCTCGTAATCAGGTGTCCCGGTCGCTGATTCTGTCGGTGACTGCTCAGTTGGAGATTCTGTCGCTATCGATTCTGTTGGAGCAGTTGGTGCCGGGGATTCACTTGAGGTTGCTGTCGACGATAGTTCGGAGGGTGTCTCAGACGATGAGGGTGCCGGCGGAGCTTGACACCCTGCGGGAACCAGTGAGAGGGTGACAACCGAGAGATACTGTCGTCGCTTCATAATCCCAGCCAGATATGTCACCTGTAAATATCTTGTCTGTATTGAGCAGTGACACCGACTTCAATTAGACTGACCCGTCGTGCAAGAGTCGCGCGTTCCATCTTGCACGACGCTCAGAAAACCTACTACCACTGGTAGAACCAATGGCAGTCAATACGCATACCCACTGAGCAGCTGATTCGTCCCGACCGTTCTGAAATCAACTCTGGGGATTCTGAGACTTTTGGCTCCGTATCGACGTATTCGATTTGCGCTTGTGTGTTCCCCGCCAATCAGAAGTGACAGCTCTCAATCGAAATAGAATAACTGGTCGTGCTTCTCCCTGTAATCCGTACTAGCTTCAGAGCATACGGAGACACACACCCCGGGTGTCGAGTGTAAATCAACAGGATGGTGGGTACCCGATCAGAACACTGTAGTACGCCTAATGTTGTTAGCTACTGTTTTCGAGTGGTAGAGAGCCCTAAGATCTTTTTTCAGCTTTTCTTACTACTACTAGCTATATACTATTTATATATTTTATTGTATCAGCAATAAATAAATCATATAATGTGGTATGAGCGGGTCTAAGTCGGATATAGAAGCACTAGCAATATCATTTATAAGCAACTCTAGTACTCCAATGCATAGCTATCTCTGGACAACACATGAGTTGCACAGCAATCCCTACTGAGTCATCGATCTGTCCGCAGACAGTCTGTATACTCGTGTTAACCGTATTTCTCTCTACTCTATCTAACGGTAAGAAGGTCTTAGACAGTCAGCATGGACAGTTTACACTCGACACCCGGGGTGTGTGTCTTCAAAAACGTTCTTCACTAAACACCTAAAGAGACATAGTGACTACCAGTGTTACACTCGACACCCGGAGGGGTGTACTATTTTCTTCTCCTTGGAAATACACTATACTATTGATGCCGTATAGGCTCTACTAACAGTAGAATCAATCGTTTACACTCGACAGATGGTGTGTGATGGAGGCATAGTTTTATATACTACACCGACTGTCGTGTGTAATATGAGGTGGCTCCTCTGGGGTCATATATTCATATGAGTAACGAGAAACAGAGTTCCCTCGACTCAATTTGGGAAAGCGAGGATCCGATTTTCGCGGATAAAGAGCTTCTCGATATCGAACATATTCCGGATGAGGAGCGGATCATTGGCCGTGAAGATGAAATATCTAACCTGGCCAATAGCATTCATCCTGCAATCCGAGGTGGAAAGCCCAGAAACACGTTAATTTACGGAAAGACGGGAACTGGCAAGAGTCTCGTTGCCAAACACGTTACTCAAAGTGCTGAAGACTTCGCTCACGATGAGGGTACGAAACTTGATCGCGCATATATCGATTGTACTCAAGCAACAACAGAGACACAGGTGGTAATCAAACTCGGTCGGACATTCAACCGACCAGATGAAACAGATATCTCTGTACCACCTTCGGGATTATCGACGAATGCATACTATGATCGTCTTTGGGAGATACTTGATACTCTCCATGATGTCGTTATCATCATTCTCGACGAGGTTGACAAACTCCAGGAAAACAACGTGCTAATGCAACTCTCCCGAGCTGGTGAAGCCGGGAAGATCGACTCGTGTAAGGTTGGTATCCTCGCGATCAGCAACAAAATCTCGTTTAAAGATTCTCTCGATGAGCGAGTCCTCAGTAGTCTGCAAGAGCGTGAGTTTATTTTCCCTCCCTACGACGCAAACCAGCTCCGCGAAATTATGCGTCATCGCCAGGATGCATTTCGTGAAGGTGTCCTCACCGATGATGTGATTCCTCTGGCGTCTGCGTTCGCTGCACAAGAGCACGGTGACGCTCGAAAAGCACTAGATATTCTTCGAAATGCAGGCGAACTTGCAAAAGACGATAACAGTGATGTTGTGCAAGAAAACCATGTCCGAAATGCACGTGAGAAAGCGGATATCGATCGATTCTCTAAGCTTCTCCAAGATCAGCCTACACAATCGAAAGCAGCAGTGTACGCCCTTTCATTGATTGCAGAGGGGAGCAATCAGGAAGAGTTCCCTACTCGTAAAATCTATGAACGGTACGAGCAGCTCGCGGAGTCACTAGATATTAACCCTCTCTCACAAAGACGGATGTCTGATCGGCTGAATGAACAGGCGTTTCTAGATATCCTCGGCGTCACGGATAGGGTTGGACGCGGCCGTGGGAAAGGCATGACTAATTTTTACTACCTACTGGAGGAGCCTAAGGTCGTACAAAGTGCCATTGAATCTGATCAACGGTTTTCCCCCGATCAGTAATTCACGATTTTACACTCGACAGTCGGGGTGTCTCACTCGAACTTTCGGACTGATAGATCCCAAGAATATCTATATAAGGGTTTGAATGGTGTGATACGCGATTTAATGCCCATTTACACTCGACGCCCGGGGTGGTCCTCGATTCGGGTACGAGCGAGTGAGTGTGATATCCTCTGCACTGGAACGGGGTGGTTTCCTGCGTAGGAATACCGGCTAATCACTGGAAGTGGGTTTCGACTTGAACCCTCCGAGCGTCATTTGCTGTGGTAGACTCTGCTCATTCTCTGGCTGGCCAATCCGCCGAGTCAACCATTGATTGTCTCGTTATCGGGTCCTTCCACAGTTCTACATAAGAGCGTGCGAGATTAACCAACACTTCCTTTCCAATCCGCCCCTATGTTAGTTATTGGCATCGTTCTGTCACTCACTCTGGCTGGCCAATCCACCGAGTCAATCGTTGATTATCTCGTTATCGGGGTTTTCCACAATTCTACATAAGAGCGTATCTAGTTAACCAACATTTCTAATTTTTCGTGCCTGTCTGTTGGTTAAACACGCAGACGCAGACGAGACTTTGTCGCGAATCAACAACCCCGGCAATGACCCCTATTTCATTGAGTTGCTGGACCACGAGCAATCGGACTTGGTGAGGTCAGTTCGGGATAGCTGTCGTGGTTCCTCGTCGCTACTGCATCCGTGAGCAGCTGCCCAATCAACGAACGATCATTCCCGTCCCTAAATAGCGTCCTCGGCTCCAGGGAGATTGTAGCATCCTCTTTGAAGTCAAGAATATTATTAACATGGCTGATAGGATTGTGTTACTCGGTTTTACGGAGTTGGTCATCGACCTCGTAGAGCCAGCCACGGTCAAGAAGCCGATCGACCACGTATACTGCATCAGCCTGCTCCTCAATATCCTCAGACTCAGCGAGAAGGAACTCATGTGCTTCACTCTTGGAGAGCTCGTCAGTGCCTGTGGCGTACGCTCTCTCGAGTGTCTGGTAGGCACTCTGGATCCAATCTGGGAGAGGCGGTTGGCCAGTGTGTCTCATAGCCCTAGTAATTCAACTATACAGTATAATTGAGAGCCAGCAACTTTACTTCCCCGGCGGGTTGGATAGGTGACTCTGAACTCAAGACTGAGACACTCTGAGATGTTGATTACAGGGATAATCATGACCAGCCAGTATCTGTCCACACGTTCTTGGGGCCGCAATCGCGGGATAGCAGTGAATTACTTTGTCTACTTTTTTCTGGATCTAAGTAAACACTCGCTTCTGCGGGATGGGGCCTCCGCCTTCAAAAGGTTGTAGTATCCTTCGACGTATCGGTATAGTCCTTGCGCCACTTCCAGAATTGGTTAGTCGCTCCCCTCCGGAATCAGATTTTCAGTTTGTGTATAAAACTGCGGACCTCAGCTGTGACCCGATCCGGTGCTTCCGTTGGGCCTCCGTGACCGACGCCTGCAACCTCAACGAGTTGGCTGTCCGGCAGGGCGTCATCCACCGCAAGGATGCCGTCTTTGAGATGTGGTTGCCCTTGGGTGCCTGTCAGCAGGAGTGTTGGGACGTCAATAGCCAGTGTCTCGGGCAGACGGTACTGCTCGATAGCCCGGTTTATTCGAGCGATGTTTTCCGCTCAACTCAGGTTTTGAAGCAGATCTGATATATTATCAAAATCAAACAAATTTATTGGTATTTTTGCCCTGACATATAACCGTATTCAACGGAGAGCCAACTCTTGCACCCAATAAATTCCCACGACACGGCAGACCAGCAGCATCGAACACACAACGACAAAACCGATTAACAGCAATCGGTACGACGGTGTTCGAAATCGGCTGACGAGATCGCCGACGCATATGCAGATGTCGCTGGCAAACTCGCATGATGGCAACAACTCTTGGCTTTTCGCTGGTCGGTATCGCCGTCGCCTGTGGAACTGGGAAGAACTTCCGGTATTTGCCGTCGTCCAGCGAAGTCGTCGGGAGCGACATCAGCGACGAGATGCTCACCTACGCCCGCAATGAACTCGACAGGATCGAACTGGACGGCGCTGTCCATCAGATGGACGATCAGGCACTCGACTTCACCGACGACACCTTTGATACCTTCATTTCGTCATTCTCCACGTGAATTTTTCCCAATCCGATTACCGCGCTCTACGAGATGGAACGAGTCTGCACCTACTCTGTCTCTGCCTCGTTGTTCCCATCAACAACTCCCAACGAGGAAATGAACCGGGTTGTGAGAAGTTCTGAGATTCACTCTACGACACGCTCTAAAGAAAAACCATTGAGGCATGAAGCAGAGGGCGAATTTGTAAGTCTTGAGAAAAAACGTAACCGACCCCCTCACCGTGATCCGTAGTTACCCATCCACTTTTTTTCTTTTCCAAAAGTGGTCGATTTGCCCACCTCCCCGAGTTTTCTTTGTTACCAGCTAATTTCCGGAGTATATATTTTCCCTGTGTTCTATCTTTGCGGAAGTTAAGATCTGAGATCGGAATAGGGGTGTCGGCATTATATACGGAGTTGAATACATTAATACCCTCTTCACCCTGAAATTCTTCTTGCTTAAGCGCCTCTGTGTCCTCCTCTAGAACCTCAGCAAGGTTGTCTACATATTTCATTGGCTTTGAACTCACTAAATCATCCATTATTGATTGAAAAGAGTCTTCGGCCCTTTCTTTATTCCATTTAGACATTCTCAGACGGCTCCTCTCTATATCTGTTTCATTGATTAAGTGTGAAACAAGAATGTCAGTGGGAGTAATTCCAAAATCTTGAATCACGGACTCTGCTAATTTATCTAATTCTAATAAGTTTGATTCTCCCTTCGAATGCAAGTATTGATTAATTGGTGCAACTGTTGACCATGTCTCACACCGCTCAGTCAATTCTTTTAGAATCTCTTGAAGATTAGACAACTGCTCTTCTGTAGTACTATTAAGTGGCGAGTCCAGAGAATCGATCCTTGATGCGTATAGACCCATGAGCACGCCCCAGAGAATTTCAATTTTGTTTCCGCTTTTTGTCGGCTCACTCATATATTTTAAGCACCTCCCAATTTGAATACCAAACTCTCGCTGATACCTTTCTTTCTCTGATAAATTGTTTCTCCCAATCGATAAGGAGGGGCGTGCCTGGTATGATGTTGCAATAACATTCTCCCAAATCTCATCCCAGATCTGATCTCCATTGGGCCCAATACCCTCAGAAAATACGCTATGAGACCTAAACGCCTCTATATCTTCAAAAAGTTCCCCAAACCGCTCTGGTAGCATCTCAACTTTATTTTTCCTAATATTTTTTGGAGAACTCGGTGACTCAACATCCATTAAGTACAGCCACTGATTCGGTGTGAGTGCATAGTTTGGCGAGTCAGACGGACTTGAGCCATCTTTGTATCTTGGTGTCCCGATCTCGGCAATGATCTCGTTTGACATGCCCAAGATACCTAAGATCTACTGCCATGATAAATAAGTTTCGACTGTTTATTCCGCAACTCAGTTGTGTAAATTATTACACCCATATATTTCTTTGGGGTTGGGGCGCCCCCTCACTCTGAGGTTGGAGAGGGTAGACCCCCACTGTCACCGTATGCAGAGACGGACAAAATCAAAGATTGCTGGACGTTGGGAAGAGGGCGGTACGGTGAAAGACCAAACAAGTAGCAACGAAGATGGCAAGTGGGCTGACAACGGTTTTCCTAGGATCGGCGATGTTTCCGGGTTGGGAAAACTATGTAGGAGATTAATGCCAACCACTGATATCCTCAGCTTAGCTAGCCGTATAAAAAGTATATACAACTCTAATAAAAACCTCCTGGACAACACACCTACAGGTGAGTGGTCCAGGCACTACTTATCAAGTGCATATATCGCACGTGTAGCTGGCTTCGCGATGGCTGCAACCTGTCTGATTCTAACCCTTCAAATAGGGCCTGAAATCGGGAGAGGGGGTATAATTTTCAGTTTCCTGCCTCCTATTTCGATGAAAGACAAGAGGTGGGTACTCCTCGCACGTGTGAGTAGTGAAGATCAACTAGACAATACTAGCACGGACAAACAACTTTCTGATCTTCGGGAACGAGCTGAGAAATTGGATGGTAGAATTGTTGCCGAAATAGAACGCGCCGAATCTGGTGCCCAGATGGATCGTCAATCACTGAATGAGATATTGGAAATGGGCAAGAACGATGAGTTTGATATATTAGGAATATGGAAGTTAGATCGGTTGACCAGATCTGACCCATGGGAGAGCATCAACTACCTCCAGAAACTCCGTAAGCATGGCATCATCCTGTATTCTCACAACCATGGCTTCTTTGACTGGGAAGAACGGAAAGACTTCGAAATTCTGGTCCGGGAAGTATTATTCTCGAGAGAATGGTACTCCCGGATCAAAGAGAACGCTGAGGATGGCCAACTCAAATATCTCGAACAGGGGAAATACCCATTCGGGGAACCGCACTGGGGTTACACGACTGACGATGAGAAATATATCACTCTTACTGAGAGAGGGCAAAGTGTCATTCCCGACCTGTTCGACAACTACGTGGAAACAGAAAACAGGGCGAAAGCGAGACGTCAAGTGAACAATGAACATGGGCTAGAAGACGATCCGCTCACAGACAGCCAAACAAAGACAATTCTTGAGAGCCCGCTCTGCTTAGGACAACTGACGCTAAAAGGAAAAGTGGTCAACACGAGGGAAGAACTCCAGTGTGTTTCAAACGGGATATACAACCGGGCACAAGAGATTCTGGAGGATCGACGGCGTTCCTCGTCCGAGGGTGATGCAGTGCCTGAGCCGGTCGAACGAGCTGAAAAGAGGTTCGGACCCGAATTTGTCGGGAATCTCTTCGACACGCTGAACACGATTTGTCCTGAGTCTGGTTGTGATGGCGCATTAGAGGAGACAAATTCGACGACAACAGTGCGGAATCGCATCCTTGTTGAGTACACTTGTGAAGAGTGCGACTTCATTGGTCCACTCTTCGATCAACAAGAGATCGATAAACTGGATGCGACTATTCCACTCGCATGTCCATTCTGTGTTTCAGTTGATGATGTCTCAGGAGAGCGAGTATCCTCGTCTATACTTGAGTATCTCTATTCCTGTGCCCACTGCCAGAACAAGTTCGCGGTTGATGTCCCGCCAAACAAGTACCAACGGGCATTTGAGTGCCCGGAAGTCGCCTTCCGGTGGAATCCAAACAAGGATCAGGAGTCTGATGACGCCGATGAGGTTGATCCCGAGGATACTGCGTTTATTTGGGGGATGGGCATAATGTCCGATGGTGGTGATGATATCAGTTCTAACAGTAACAAAACAGATGACGATGATGACGACGACGAATCCGCATCGCCGATGTGTAGCATTGATTGAACTCTGTAATATTGTCAATCTGTAATTTCCTGAGTTTTCTTCCAGACTGTCTCCTTTGACACTCCACAAGCAGCCCCCGTCTCGGCTAACGTAACTGACTGGCTCTGTTCTTTGACTGCGAGATAGATCGAGGCCGCAGCGATGCTTGTCGGACTACCAGTTACTCCCGTTTCTGATGATAGCAACTTTCTGGCCCGTTGTTCCACTGCTTCGTCCAAACCGAGTTGACATCTCAGAAACGGGAGATATAATGCGGGTGGCGTGATTTCACTGTGAATGTTGTAGTCCGTTCTGAGCGCACGATATCCCGTTCGAAGTTGCTGTTCTGATATCTCGCACGTTTCAGCCACGATCCCAAGAGGCCGTGGAGACTTCTGTCGTCGAAAGCTCGCGTAGATGACTGCCGCTATTCCAACCGAAACACTGCGACCCTGAAAGTACCGGCCTTGCCAAGCTTCGGCAAGTATCTCGACTGTCTTGATACAGATGTCGGTGTCCCCTCCGAGAGTTCGAACGAAATCCTCTGCGGTCCCGATGATCTCAACCAGAATACGGTCTGACGAATCGCGAACGTCTACATGGTCCTTCCATTCTTCGGTAATGGTTTCAGATGCAGGAGATGACTGGGACCGGGAGTGTTCCTTCTCACGCCCGTCTACTATTTTCTCGGGACCGGTAACGACGAAGCTACATTCTGAACAGAGTAAATCGTCGTCGTTGATTGTTTCAACTGCCGAGGCTCCGCAAATCGGACACCTAGTCGATGAGACTGGATCTTTCAAGAGGAACCACCATCCCGATACGCCCGGTATTCGTCGACAATACGGCCTGCCTTCGACTCTTTCCGGGAACTATCCATCTCTGTCTGTGCATGTTTGAATCGGAATCTGGCTTTCGTCGCTTCCTCGAACACCCTGTCGGGCAGAATTCTGTACTCTTCGACGTTCGCTTCGAAGTCCGCGATCTGGTAATGCCCAATATACAGTTCGTTCCGCAGCACTTTGCCCACCGATTGACGACACCACGAATCACCGCGGTTGGTCGTCTTATTGCGTTGGTTGAGCAAGAAGGCCACCTGTGGCATCGAGTGCTCTTGGATATATAGGTCAAATATCAAACGGACTAACTCTCTTTCTTTCTCGTCAATGCGAAGAGTCCCGTCATCGTTTTTTGTGTACCCCAGTGGAGGATGGTCGTTTGGCCATTTCCGTTCGCGGGCGAGTCCGTACATACCCAATTTAACTCGCTGACTGGTCAGGTCGGACTCCAGCTCGGCGGCCGATGCGAGATTCCTGAAATTGAACCGACCAACCGGATTGGTCGTATCCAGGAATTCGGTGACGCTGTGAAGACCAACTCCCAGCTCGTCGAGTTCTTCCTCGGTTTTGACGAGATCAACGAGTGAGCGACAGAAACGATCCAGTTTCCAGAAAACGACGACATCGAAGAAGTTATTCCGGGCTTGCTTAAGCATCGACTGAAATTCGGGCCGTTCGGTATCACGACCAGACTCTGCCTCGTCAGAAAATACGAAAACGATGTCCCAGGAGGCGTTTTCGCAGAATTTCCAACATCGCCGCACCTGTTCGTCGATCGAATATCCGTACCGCTGACTATTCGACGAGGTTCGAGCGTAAATCGCTGCCTGCAAGTCTTCATCTGGTTTGGGTGTGTCTTCTCCATCAATCCCGCCACTTGTACGAGGGGGAGCAATATTCTCCATTTAGACCCCTCTGTCAGCACCTGCAGACAGACGTAACTCCGTGAGTGTCTCTGACTGTGCGCAGTGTGGGCACAGAGGGCGACGGTCTGGGCCGAGTTCTCCTGGAAGCTCTTTTCTCTCGAAGGATTTCAAACAGTTCGGACACTCCCACGATTGGACACCATATTCATCTACCAAGTCCGGGAATTTTTCTGCGAGTGTCGGTGTCAACGTCGCTCCATCATGCGCTTCAAGATACTCGCGAACCTTGTTTCGAGGATACGAGTTGACATTCTGAAGAAGGCCCAACGGGCCCATGTCCGCGTATGGTGTGTCTCCTTTTCCACAACGCTCACGATATGAGCAGTACTCACACTCCCAGTCGGCTTCTGGCTGAGCTGGTGGAAGTTCATCATCAAGACGATATTCCGTGTGCGCATTAACCCACGACAGTACCGTCTCGTTCCAAAATTCGGCGTCGAATTCCACGCGGAAGGCCTTCATTTCGAATGTCTCACGCGAGACGTAGATCAGAACGCCCTCAGTCAGGCTTCGATCATGCTTTTTTGAGAGTCCTGCTAGATACGCATGCAATTGAGCGCGATGACGTCTATCTGGTGAGTTCTTATATTCTATCGACGACGTGGTCTTCACTTCGGTCGGCAACAGTGGGTTGCTCTCTTCGTCGACGAGCACTGGGTCTGTTACGCCTTTGATTCGAAGGTCCTTGTCCTCCATCTCGACGTGGAAATCAATCCACATCGAGTTCTGCACGTAAGTCTGGTCAGTCCTGACGACGTCCTGCAAGAATGGAAGGATTACGTCTTCTTCGATGCGCCGTCCAGTCCAGAGAATACCTTCTGCATCGTCCTGCTCTTCAGGCGCATTCTCTTGTCTGTAGTAGACTTTCCGGTGACACTGGAGGAGTTTACTTGGGCTGTGGCGTTCTGCTGGTGGAATTGAGCTCGGACCATTGAAATACGGCTTGCCGTCACGAATATTCTGTCGGTACTCCCGATTCTGATACCACTCATCAAACTGCTCAGCTGTAATTTTCTCCAGCGGTTCATTGACGCATTTCTCTTCGCACTCCGTGAACACAGCATCCGACTGGGCTGGATTATCGGTCGCCATTCTGGTTCCAATTTGAGAGGTGCATCTATAGTCAATGGCCGATTGGAGAATGTACGGCTGCTTCTCACCCGTCTACATTACGTATAGAAGACTTCTATCGTCGGCTCAGTGATGTCTAGAAGTAATACTGCAAGTCTTAGTGCTGGTCCTGATCTGACCTCTTGTCGCTGGGGGTCATAGACAATGATGTTTGCGTTACTGAGAGTTGGCAGGTGAGTTTGAGACAGTGCATTATACACGTTCTTGTATTGTTTGCTCGTTGCGTGCACTGGCGCAGTTTCATTTTCTGTTCCGGCTACTTGTCGTGCGAGCCAACGTGTCGAGACAACATCTTCACTTAGACTGCTATCTAAAAGTCGGACAACTCGGCGTCGCCGCAAGGCTCGGAGTGCGTGCAGTAATGCCGATAATCTGGACTCGATTTCTGTCGCTGCATCTTGTACTGATTCAGTGTTATCCATGGCATGCCCTCAAATTGATGATATGATCCGGAGTAGCATTAGAACGTCGTTTAGGGTTGTATCAAACCCTATTCCGGGCTTGATTGGATGATAGTCAGCACCCATTTTTTATGTGGTATAGACTGAGCGGTTGTGCGCCCCCGTGTATCGTGGATGAACCAGACTGATGACCGCATCCTCTCTCTCTTGGAGGAATCTGGCCTTATGCTATCGCCAGCAGTCATCGCTGCAAACCTTGACTACACGCGTGGTTGGGTTTCCAAACGGCTTCGAAAACTTCTGGAAGCAGGATTAGTAAGGAAGTCCCAGTCATCGTATTATGAAATCACTGAACTGGGGGAGCAGTATCTTGCGGGTGAAATTGAAGCGCATGTGCTTGAGGACGCTATTCAGAGTTAGCCCAGAGGAGTCTCAATCGGTGTTCAAATTTTCCTAACCATCGAGCTGTCGATCGTCTCCACCGTGGCGGGAATTATTCGATGACATAGTCCTTGGACCGAGTCAGAGAGGGATAGAAGCAAATTAACCAACATTGAGCCGCTTGAACCCACCGTGTTGGTTAACATTCATCCAAACTCATTACCCCACCTGACGTAGGCCAAGCCATGACCCATAACACCCCAGACGGCACCATGAGCGGAGGCTGTGGTGCAACTGGAGATCCCAACACGGTTACCAGAAGCAGTCCCGTGATATTTCAGCGGAAATAGTGGTGTGTGAAATCACCACATGACACGGCCGGCAAGCCGAAGCCGAACACGGTGAGTCGACATGACTCAGTACGTCTCTGGCGGCCGTTCGAGGATCTCAAATATCTCTGTCGCCCGGAACTCACGGTTGCGTTGCTGTCCCGTCACTTCCTCAAGAACACCCTGCTCTTGGAGCGTCTCGATGGCCCGGTAGGCTGTCGAGTGTTCCACATTGAACTGTTCGGCGACCATACGGGCAGTCACATAGGGCTGTTCGAAGAGCCAACACGCCAGTTGGTCCGCCGTGTATGCAGAGTCACCGTACTCGGTCTCGTACTGCTGGCGTAGTGAATCGAGTCCGACTGTCCGAATAACGGATTCCTCTGCTTGGTGTCGCACGCCTGTAATGAAAAACGATAGCCACGACTCCCAGTCGCCGGTCTTTCGTACTTGGACCATCCGGTCGATATAGGTCTGCTTGTTACGATTGAAATACTCGCTCAGATAGAGCGTAGGCCGCTCTAGATAGCCGTTGTCGTGTAGTTGCAACGTAACGAGCAGTCGTCCTAACCGTCCATTGCCGTCGCCGTAGGGATGGATCGTCTCGAACTGATAGTGAAACAGTGCGATATCGGTCAGCGGGTGATAGCGACCTCCGGTTCGATAGTAGGTGAGCAATGCCTCCATGGCGCCATCCACTGCATCGGGTACCGGCGGCAGATAGTCGCCGATATGGTTGGGTGTCGTCTTGAACGCGCCAATGGTATCGGTATCGACGCGGTCGTCTGGCACCCCTGTCAGCAATTGCTCATGGAGTCTATGTAGCAAATCGATGGACAACTCCTCTTCCGAGTCGAGCGTATCTATCCCGTGCTCAAGGGCCCGTTCGTAATTGAGGACTTCATAGATGTCCTTCGTGGTATCCGTACTGGAAGACCAAGAATCCGGTGTGGAATCGGCGTCGACGGCCTGTGTCTCGTAGCTATACAGAGCGTTGAAGTCAATATCGGCTCCCTCGATTTCGGCCGATTCCATGGCCTCCTTTCGGAGCAAGGAAGTGTACAATACCGCTGGGAAATCGACCATGCGGCTGATGCCACTCAGTTGCCCCAGCCAGAAGGTCGCCTCCGAGAGCATCTCGTAGAAATCATCATCGAGGCTGAGTCCGCGAGACGGTGGTAACGGGTCCGGCTTGTAGTATGACCGGCGGCCGTAGGTGACCAACTGACCTGGGGCATCATCTCCTAATTCGTCGACCCACATGCAATGGTAGGTAGTATAGCGTCTCAGTATTTCAATTTACGGTCTCGAAATGCAAACACGGGTTAGAGTTGTCGGTTGTCTTTGCAGCAAGCCTGACCGAACGCAGGAACATATTCTATTACTAGGTGCCCAGTAGCGGAACTGCCTTGGTTTGTCGCAGTCACGACTTTTGCTGTCGGTCGACAATATGAGAGAAATATATGTCGACGCTGGTTCGGAGCAACTCCTGCGGTAACTGTGGTTTGGATATGAACCGCAGTGGATTGTGTATAAACTCAGTCCTCACGCTGACGTAGAACGATTTCCTCAAGTTCGTCATGATCCAGACCCGCTTTGATCAGACCCTCAAAAAAGTGCTTGTGCTTTTCAATCTCTTCTTTGCCTTCGATCATCAACTGGCCGTTGATTTTCCGGTACCGCTCGTTTACCTCCTCAACCAAATCTTCTGAAATGTAAATTGCAGTGTGGGGCCGAGAGCGCCTAGTATCGCCAGTGGATGAGTCAGAAGTGCTTGATGTCTTGCTCGCTGATTTGCTTCCCTCAGATTGTGACTCTACTGCCTCTTCCGTTTCAGTCTCTGTCGTATTTTCCAGATTATCTACATTATCCGAAGATGTTGCTTCATCGTCGGTGGGTGATTCCTTTCCTTCATCGCTACTCTCTGGCTTGTGCTCCTCAAACCTGTCCATCAGGGGATTATCGTCACTCATTCGTATTGCTCCAGGTGATCAGCGATACGGTCGTATGCTGTGATTACATCCTGTTGAGGGCCGTCATCCCAGGGATATCCGGCATCTTCAGGGTCGTACTCGAATATTGATGTCCGATATTCTATCGCGTGTTCGACGACATCGCGTTCGGGAACATCGAAGACATGGTCCTCACCGAAGGTCTCGAAGAACCACTCCTCGACCTCACGGGCTACATTGCCTTGGGACGGAACCTCATTGAGTACGGCCCCGAGCGTCGTGATACTATACTGGTCGAATTTCGCCTCGATTGTATCTATCTCCTCGAACAGAATTTCGAGACTGTCTCGCGCAATCGTATTGGGGTGACTCGGAAACAGCACATTTTCAGCTGCTATTAGAGCCCCGTCAGAAAGTGGACCGAGGTTTGGCGGACTGTCGATGACGATGAAGTCGTAATCTGTGTCCAGCCTATCTACGGCCTGTCGAAGAGATTCGTGACCACCAGCTTCTGAGTATAGGTATTTTTCGAGGTTGAAGTTCTTTAGGTGGCTTGGAACGATATCGAATTCTGCAGAGTCGATAATTAAGCGGTCTAGATCATCATACGTGAGGTCGCCCATATCGCTGAGGACGTCAAACAACGCAAACTCAGCAGACCGGTACTCCTCTCGAAGCCCCATTTTGAGTGTTGTACCCCCTTGTGGGTCGGCGTCAACGACGAGCACATCGTGGCCTCTGGCATTTAGTGCCCCTGCGGTATTGATACTGGTAGTCGACTTGCCAACGCCACCCTTCTGCATCGAAATTGCAACTCTAAATGTCATGGATTGTTCGCATTATGTGGGTTGTCCGTATTATTTGACTTATCCAACTCATCCGTGTTATCTACATTATCTCTGTGACAGCCAATCTTATAAAATTATGTCAGACACAGTATTTACGGAGTGTTCAACGTTCTAAGAGAACTTTGGAAATATGGATTATCCGGATAATACGTATGTGGGTGAGCACTGGAGAATAGGCAACATATGAATAACCTACATAACTCGGATTGCTTGGATAACTTGGATAATCCAAGTAATTCAGCTGAACCGTGTAATCACAGACTCACTGGGTTATATGGATGATTTCTTTGGGACATAGAGGGGGCAGGGTTTACTCTTCAGAATCTTGCTTATCGGATTGTGGAGCTTCTTCGAAGGCTTCAGCAGCGAGATCGGCGAGCTCTCCGGCTTCGATATGTGAGTAGTGCTCTCGAACAACCTGTTCAGAGTTATCGAGCAGCCGAGCAGCTTCGCCATGTCCGTATTTCCGGACCATCACTTCACCAGCGGCTCTACGAGCCCCATGCGGTGCGAGATATCCGTGGGTATCGTCGTCTAATTCGATGCCGGCCCGATCAGTGAGACGCTTCATAACGTCGCGACCGCCATGCGTCGTCATCGCGGAGGGTGCTACCCCGTGCTCGGTACAGAGTTCTATCATCGAGAGATTCCCTTCAGAGACCTTTTCAAGGCGTATTTCTTCTATTTCTTCGGTATCGTACCCTCTCTCCAATAAACTATTAGAGAAGTCCTGAACGAGCGTTGCATACGAGAGCGACGGGAAGACAGGCCAATCTTCAGATGGTGGGTCCAGAACCTGCTGCAACCGTTTCAAAGACGGGACAGCGGGTGCTGGAAGCGCTCGGTCATCCCAGCGTTGCTTCTTCGCGAGCACCTGAAGACTATTATCCGCAAGCGAGAGATCTGACCACCGGAGCCCATCACGACCTCTCCGGTCGTCGTCGGCGTCGGCTAGGATCTCAGCACCGCGAACTCCTGAAAAGCAGAGTAGATTGACCAATGCTCGGTTTCGGCAGGCTTTGATTGCCGCTTGCGGGTCATCACTGATAGCCTCAACTGCCCCGCGAGCCCGTTCGTCTACATGTGAAAGCAACTGTTCCCGGTGTTTAGGGGACCACGCCTGTTGCTCACCCGATTTTCGTCCCGTATCTTCAGGGAGTGGTTCCTTCGCACGCGTGCGCTGTGCAGGATTCGCTGGGAGGTGTCCTTCACGAGATGCCCATCCGAGGAAGCCTGATACGTGCGCGTAGTAGTTCTTGACAGTGCCTTCCGCCCAACCTTGCCGGGATAGGTATCGGGCGTACTCACGGAGGTCAGCGACAGACAGCTTCTCGAAGGTTGTAGGAGACCCAGGTCGGTCGGAGAGAAAATCCAGGAACCGATCGATTTCACGCTCCGCGTGTCGTCGATAGTTCCCACTCTCGCCGTCCCGCCCTTTTCCCTTGTCGAGCAGATAGTCCTCGACCACGGAGGCGATTGCGGTGGCATCCGTCTCAGTATCGTCGGAGCCCGTCTCTGGATCGGATGGCATCAGTACGTCACTCCAGGTAGGGCAGTAAAACGCTGTACTGGACCCGACAGAAGTGTTCGGGCGATTTGATGGGGTCTACCCGGGGTTCTGGGCCGAGACATCTTGTTCGCGTTGGGGGAGGGCGGCCAAATTGAAAAAAGTGCTTACGTTTATTGGAGTAAACGTAAGCACTTGAAGTCAGGCGAGAATCGTTCGAATTTGGCCACTTGAGGCCCTGGAATGGTCGTTTTGGAGGATAATATGATTTCGTATATCATATGTTGCTATATGTTTTCGGCTTTCGGGAAGTTCAGAGCTTCGGTAGGTGAATTTCTACAAATCAAAAGGTTTCTGATAAGTCTGTTCTGAGGGCGCTGAGGTGACGGTAGAGAGCGATTCTCGGAAGATTCGGAAACCGCACCCTTCCGTTTATCCGAATGGTTGCCGAATCACTCCATATGATTACCAACGCTCGCGTGTTACAGCCCGAGTTCATCCCTCGGGAGGTGAAACACCGGTCTGCCGAGGTGAGCCACCTCTCCGACACACTGCGTCCGATTATGACCGAGGGACGCCCGGAGCCATCGTTCCTGTACGGGCCGTCTGGGGCTGGGAAGACCTGCATCGCCAAATACACCGTCAAGCAACTCCGCGAGAACGTTGTCGACCTGAACTACCAATACGTTAACTGCTGGGAGGATTACAGCCGATTCAAGACGCTCTACCGGATTCTCGACGGAATCAACGAGACGTGGGACATCCACCGTCAGTCAACCCCGAAAGACGAACTGTTAGAGCGGCTACGCGAGTACGACGGCGCACACTACGTAGTGATTCTCGACGAGGTCGACCAGCTCCAAGATAAGAAAATCCTCTACGAACTCCATCGGATTCCTCATCTCACAATGATTCTCATTGCGAACCGCGAGGAAGACGTGTTCAGTTTGCTTGATGAACGGCTGTATAGCCGTCTCCAGAACTGCCCCCGTATTCGGTTCAACAACTACGACTTGGCTGAGTTGGTGTCGATCATCGAGGATCGGGCGCGGTGGGGACTCAGGCCAGACGCACTCGAGCAGGGCGAGATGGAACTGATTGCGGACCACGCTGCTGGCGATGCTCGTGCTGCTATCGGTATCCTTCGTAACGCGACCAGGATGGCATCCCAGCGAGAGTATGACCAAATCACAGCTGAATTAATTCGAGAGGCAGTTCCGGAAGCAAATTCGGAAATCCGACAGAAGACGACAGACAAGCTCACCGAGCACCAGCAGATTCTCTACGATATCATCACCGACAGTGGGAAAATCAGTGGTGGCGACCTCTACGAACAGTACTGTACTGAAGTCGACTCTGCAAAAACGCGACGAACTATGAGGAACTACCTTTCTAAGCTAGAACAATACAATCTCGTCGTCGCATCAGGAAATACAAAAGGACGGTCGTATAGCCCGCAAGCCTGACTGAAAACTCGCCTCCTAACGGAGAAGATGCAGTTGGTTATGTATGAGCTATTCATTCCCACGCTAATCGGTACAGTGATTCTATGGTACACGAGGAGTCCGTTTTTGATCCTTATCAGATGTGTTGAAGCATTCGTTTATTATTTAAGACAATATGATACTCCTTCGACATCCGGGACACAGAGGAGTTTTATCCCTTGATTGAGACGGCACGTATATAATCCAATGTCGGGATCTACACACTCTACAACAAAATCAGTTCTTTCAGATTTTATTACAGAGCTAAACACGCGGCTAAGTACAACGCATGACGTAGAAGACACGCTCGCCGGGAACAAATCTCTTACCAGTGCCGATCTAGGACAGCGGCCTGAAACATTCACTGAGAACCATCTCATCTACGAATTACTAGACGGACTTGGGCTTGAATACGAAGAACAACCGTACGGTGAAGCTGGTGACCGTGTCGTCTGGCCCGATTTTGCCCTTACCGGCCTATCCGTTGACGTAATCGGGGAGAATAAACCCGTCAACAATGTCGATGAAGCTGAAACAGAAATTAAGGACTATTTGGATCGGAAATCCATTGACGCCGACTACGGTATTATTACTGACGGTATCGAATGGAAGATTTACAAAATCGAGTTAGGCGGCGACATCACCGAATACCCGGAAGTAGCACACGTTAACCTTCGCCCTGTGCTTATTACGCTGGCCCGCGATGCCGGTATACTCGGCAGCGCCGCTATATCCGAACCCGCCAACGTAGATGATATCATCACCGAATTTGTGGATGTATTCGCGGTCGATAATCTCGAACCGCTGCTAGCAGATACTGCGCCGCGAGAAATCCGGGACGAGCGAAAACGGGATGTCGACGAGTTCTACGAACTCTACATCGAACTCTTGTTCGGAGAATCCGACGAGTACGATTACGACACGTCACTGATGGATGATATCCGGTCCCCAACCGGTACGCCGGAACGCGACGAACGGTTATTCGCTATCACGCTAATGAATCGTCTGCTGTTCGTCAAATTCCTCGAAACACGGGGAGTGCTCGAAGACGGATTCCTGCGTGAACGAGTCGGAGAATACGAAGAGCAACAATCAAAGTTCGCAGGTAATCTGTACGAATCACAAATCAAACCGCTGTTCTACAAACTGCTGAACGTCCCGAAAGGAGAGAGAGACCCGAAGTACCGTGACGAAGACACGTGGTTCAGCGACGTTGAATACCTGAACGGTGGATTGTTCCGGGAAAACGTTGAGCGAGAGTACGAATTCACGGTCGTTGACCGTATCTTGCCGACGGTCATCTCGGACTTGATTGAGGGCAGCGAATTGGAATTGAATGGTGAAGGGTTCGATCCACGGGTACTTGGATCGGTGTTCGAGAAGACGATTAATCACATCGAACAGGAGCGAACACAGAAAGACATCGGGGCATACTACACGCCGAACGATGTGACGGATTTAGTGATTCGACGGGCTGTCGATCCGAAAATCAAAGCGGAGCTTATCGATGCGTTTGTCGATGCGACTGTGAGCGATGACGAGGAAGCCGAGTTCATCCGCTCGAACATGCAGGAGAAAGAGTTGTCTGAGATTCTGCGGCGCATCGAGAACGGTGAAGGCCTGTACGGAACACCGGAAGCGATTGAAGCCGCGCTTGAGAACCTTAGCGACTTGACGCTGCTCGACCCAGCGTGTGGCAGTGGACACTTCCTCACGAGCGGGATGGACGAGATTTACCGCGCACAGGAATCACTGATGCGCGGGCTGAACCGTGGCGATGATCCAGACCCTGAGACCAAGTACGACAGGAAGAAACAACTCGCACTCCACACCGTGTACGGCGTGGACGTTGACCCGGTCGCCACAGAGATCGCAAAGCTCCGTATCTGGCTGAAAATCGTTGAAGGAAACAGCTGGCGGCCTGAATTCGGGAAGCTTCCAAACATCGACGTGAACATCAACGACGGGAACTCGCTCATTGGGCTTCCAATTAAAGGCTTGGTGGAGTCGATGGGGATCTGGTCGGAAAACGTAGAGCAGTACGCTCAGATGCGTAAACAGTACAAATTCGAAGATGAGGGCGACCCGCGAGACATTGATGCGTTTTATCAGGATGAGATTCAGCCGCAAGTCGACACAGCGTTCCTAGAGCGGTTGAATCACACCGTTGAGACGGACATTTCGGCGGTTGATGAGTGGAATCGCGTCGTTGGTACAATCGATGGGGGGACGCTGTACCCGGCGATTGAATCCATCCAAGTTCGCCGTGATGACCGAGACGCGTTCACCGACGATGACGAAGGCGTGTTGGAAGACGCCGGATTCAGTGTCTACAAGAAGTCTGGTCGGCTGGATGTGCAGAACGTTGAATCTGATTTGAAACGCCGGGACATCGACGGAACGGTCAAAGAGGTGCTTGGCGAGAAACTCCAAGATGTGCTTGACTTACACTTTGAATTTACCGAAGTGAATCGGCAGCCGCTCCAGATTGACATTGAGGACATTCTCGGCCGACCGTTCCACTGGCCTGTTGAATTCCCCGAAGTAGCCGAGAGCGACGGGACGGAACACACGATTCACTTCGATTTAATTCTCGGAAATCCGCCGTATGGTGACATTATGGGTGAGTCGGAAGATGTGTTGACGGCGACGTACACGATGGCTGATTCCGACATCGCTGCTCCGTTCGTCGAGCGACAACTGCAACTGTTAACGGATGATGGGTCGTTCGGGAACGTCACCACGGCGAAACTCCTCTACAAGGCACAAATGAGTGACATGCAGGACGTGTGGCGGGATTATCTGGATACTACTCGTGTCGCTGCGTTCGGGAAGCGCCCGTCGAAGGTCTTCAGCGGAGCCGAGGTTCGTGTTAGTATCATATCTGGGCAGAAGGACAAGGAGTCAGAGGGGAATATCCGGACGAGCGAGTTCATCCGGTTTGATAACGATATGGACCGGGACAGGCGGTTCCGCGACATCTCTGACCGGGCAATCGGAGGTTACACGCTCCGGAAAGGCGGAATTGGTGGTGACGGGAAACACATAGCGATTCCGAAGATCGGTCTGGAGCACGTTGAAACTGTGTTGCAGACGCTGAAGGACCAGCCAGACAAGAATTTGATTCAAAACCGGGAAGTGGATACCGACACTGGTCACGTGATTTGGCGGCGCGAGGGTGGTGACTACTTCGTGAATCCGATGCGAGAAGAGCTGTACTCTGCACGTGAGGTAAAACCGTTCTACTTCGAAACGGAGCTTGAAGCCCGTGCAGCGTTCCTCGGCATCTCGTCCTCGATATTCTACACATATTGGTGTGTGTATGGAGATATGTTCCACTTGAATCTCGGTGAGGTGCGTGCGTTCCCACTCCCGGACCTGGACGCATTAGAAGAGCGGAGCGATGAAATTGAAGATATTTCCGACCGGTTGTGGGAGACGATGCAGGATGGATTCGACCCGGACAGTGAGACGTTCAAGAATTACGAACGCCAGAAGCCGATTATTGAGGAAGCAGACGAGGTTCTCGGTGAGTTGTACGGGATGCCAGATGAGACGATTGAGTTTGTTCAGAACTACCATGCGGAGTACGGTCGGCACGGTCCGGAAGACGAAACCATTGACTCATACTGACGTGTCCAATACTTACTCATTTGCTGGGGCGGATTCACGGTGGCGGTAAAATACAATCGGTAGCTTCTCCCCCGTTTCAATGTCTTCGATACGGTATGAGCACATATCAGTTTCTTGCTTGGTTTCAATAATTAGATAGTCAGCGACCACTTTTCGGAAACCACCCGGTCAATTCTATATTCCTAATAGGGCACTTTCCTCTATGGGCGATTTGGAACCAGTTGCGTTCGACATCGAAACGAGTGGGTTTGACTCAGATTCGATCATCACTGTCGCTGGTCTGGCCCATCAGCTCGGTGAATTCCTCATTGTGAACACAGACGGACAACGTGTTGATCACACCGAACTCAATCAAGCGATGGAGGTCCACTCAGGACAACATCTCGACTTGGCTGTTTGTCATACTGAGCAGGACCTCTTGGAGGCACTTCGGAAAATAGGCGACAGACATCTTGACGGAGATAGACACTATCTCACAGCGTTCAATGGAGAGACGTGGAAAGGCGGCTTTGACCTCCCATTCCTTCGGACTGCGTGTGTGAGCAACGACGTTGCGTGGCCATTCCCCGACATGGCCTACGCAGATATGTTCGATATCGTTGACCGATTCAATACCGACGACGTCCGCGATCTCGTCGGTGTCTACGACCACCTCATCGGTGGCGAAACGTGCGACCCATTCGACGAGAGTAGCGAGGCCGTCGACGCCTTCGAGAGCAGAGACTGGGAGGCGCTGCTCTGTCACAATCTTGCAGATATTCGCCGTACTCGTGAGATTGCGGTACTAGCAGGTGAATACGTTGCTCAATCAGATTTCCGGATGAAGAATCTAAATCCACCAGACAGGTAGTGATTGGACGGAATTAACTAAGAGTCATCTTTATCTGAGTCTCGGCGGATAAGAGCGGCATGGAGATTGTCATGGCGTCGTTGTTCCCACATCTCATCTGGCGCTGTTTCACCCGAATGATGGTGGTCAGACATCCGTTTTAGTTCTTCGTCGGACAGGCGACGTTCTGGTCCAGAGTATGTTTTCAACAAGACCGTATCTCTGTTGACGTAATCGAGTAGCTGGTCCATTTTGTTATCGCGGTCGCGTTGGACCCGACGAAGTTCGCGGATTTTCTTTTCAAGATCGATATCCAAAACCCAGTCGTAGATGCGTTTTCCTGAATCGGTCAGAGTATATCGTTTCTGGGTTCCGTAATCTGTCGGTCGATGTGTTACTTCAATCAATTCATTTTGGACTGCTTCGTTCAAGCGGTTCGATACTGTTGACGAACTCGCCAGCACTGCTTCGTTGATATTCTGGTAGGTGGCACTCCCAGATCCGATCTCGACGATAACCTCAACGGCACCCTTCTTCCGAAGAAACTCGTCTATCTTGTCAAACCCCATTGGGATGACGTAGCTGACGAGGTAAGTTATAGTCCCAACCTATTCTTAGTTCAAATTAATTCCTAAATTGGATCTATTCACTCACCAAATCTATTCGCACATTATCTGACGCTGTACCTCTTATTATATCACTTCTCCTCTTTTCAGCCAGAGAATTCGGAAACCACACTCCGAGATATTTGATTCGAATTAAAGTAAAATTAGGTGAGTAAACAGATGGCTTCCAAAGATTCCCCGGCGGCGTCACAAGCGATTGTGATGAGCGCGAGCGCCGTCTGTGAGGAAGCAAATCACCTCTGGGGAGTCTTGAAGCACGTCTCGATTCCTACATCTATACTTACAGACCACCGCAAACAGGGCCGCTCAGATTTCACGACGGAAGCGATGGCCCGAGCGTTTCTCTACAAGGAAATCCGAGAGTTGTCGCAAAGTGAGTTAGCTGTTCGGTTGAAGAATCGGCCCTCGCTTCTCAAAGGATTCGGTCTCGAGTATCCACCGCGACAACAGACCATCTCGGACATCTGGAAGAAGTTCAGTCCAGATTCACGGCAAATCATACGGTCTGCCGCGACTGGAATCGCGCTTGAAGCCAATGAACAGGGGATTATTCCCGATGCGGTTGTTCCCAGTGACCCAAAAGACGAGGCCGACGAAAACGAGAGTGAGGCCGAATATACGAAACAGAAGGCCACTAGGACGATTCGACTCGCTCGAAAACACGCCTTCCCTGAATTTGAGAGTGGGCGAGCACTGAACATGACCTACGACGACGAGGCCATTCTCGATATGGTCGCACGTATCAGTGAACACAAGGGGAGTGCTCATTCCGAGGGAGAATATGGCTGGCTCACCGACGATGAGCTGACTGCCGATGGGTCGACAATCCTCCGCGTACTCAAGCAGTTTGCGACACCCACAGACGAGGATGCACAGCTCACGATTGACGACCTCCTCGACGATGATCGGATGCCAGCCATCGACCGAATGCGTGATGAGTTGATGAGCGCGTTCGATAGTGCATCAGAGAATATCATCAACTCGATTCGTGGAGATACCCCGTTCGATGACCGTGAGAAGGTCGCTGCTATCGATATCACGTATGAGCGAATCTGGACCTCGCCGTGGGAGGACAAGGAGCGAGGGATTATCAACACGGCCTTCCCGCGAATGGCGAGCGGCTACAAGAAGGACGACGAGTACAAACGCGGATTCAAGTACGCCACCATCACCCTGGTTGGTGATATGGCTCCGATCATCCTCGGTGTTGAGCCAGTCAAAGAAAATTCCAATTGGGAGAAAGACGATGCCTCATCTTATTCGAAAGCAAGCCTTGTTTCACGGCTGTTAGATAGCGCCCAGCAGTATGTGGACTTAGACGCGGTGATGTTCGACCGGGGTTTCTACAGCAAAGAGGTCTATGCAGCTGTCGAGGACCGGGGGCTGACGTACCTTTCGCCGGTTCCGAAATACACGGATGAACTGCAGTCCATCGACGATATCAAGACGACCGACGGGGTCGACGCTGGCGTTAAACACGATGTTCCGATGGGGGTAGATGGTAAGGTTCACCACACGGCAGAATTCATCTATGCCCCAGTCGATGATGACGACGCTGACGGTAATTATGGCGTCTATGTCACGAACCAAGATCATGTCGCCCCTGACGAGATCAATTCCGTCGTGAATCAGTACAGCCGTCGATGGGACATCGAGAACCAGTACAAGTCCATCGAGGCACTGCTGCCCCGAACCTCCTCGATGGATTATCGGGTTCGCTTTACTAACTTCGTGCTGACGGCGCTGCTCTATAACCTCTGGCGGTTGACGGACTATCTCATCAAAGTGGGGAAAGATAGAGAGATTCGCTCACCGCCAGAGATCGGCTTCCGAACCTTCGTCAGAGCGTTAGGTTCGTACCTCCGCGAAATCGGGTAGCCCGTAGATTTGATTCTTCAGCTTGCATATTCTTGAGCAGCAGCTATCGCGGTTTTCCGTTATTTTCCTAAAATGCAGTTAATTTATTAACACTATCTGGTGAGTTTCTGTATCCGTTTTTATTTCTGGGCTAAAACCATCTGACTAATTTGGACAAGTCGCTATTCTCGTTTGTAGCTCCCCCATCTACGAGAAATGTGGGAAGTTGAGACTACAACGGGTTTAGCGGGACTGTGATGCGTGGTTTCAGACGAATAGATGAGCAGAAACTGATTCAGATTGCTTTCTGACCGGGCATTATTGTTGGATGGACAACTAATTTGGAGTCCTTCCAAGACCGCGGGTAGTGTAGCCACTCGGACGCCGCGCTACCATGGGTAGAGATCCTCGCTATCCGATTCCGGTTTCCTTCTTCAACAGCGTAAGCGTGTTGTCGGCCGTCACGATCGGCGAATGTTCATATTCACCGGTCAACTCGACCTGTACCAGCAAATCGACTGCTCGCCAGATAGAGTACAGCAGACAGGCGAAGGCGAAGTAGAAGAAGCGAAGCCCAAAATCCTTCGATGTCGTCGCCGCCATGAACCGTTTTATCGACCTGTAGCCGCTCTCGATCTCCCACCGATACCCGTATTCAGTGAGGTGACCACTCCCGCAATTCGTCATGAACACCGAGTACTGCCGATGATCGTCGTGCTCGGAATCCTCTTTCTGACGGTAGATTAGCGTCGTCTCGTGCCACTCATTCTTGCCGAGGTGGAGCTTCCGGTCGGTCTCGTATCGGTCCTGGTCGCGCTGGAGCAATCGCTTCGCCTGCGCTTTCTCGCTGGTCTGCATCCGCTTGGGCGCGACGTAGGAGAGCCCGCGCTGGCTGATCATCTCCAGAACATGCTGGCTATCGAACTCTCGATCCATCAGCACGTTATCGACATGAACGAGGTTCTCAGCCGAATCAAGCAAGTCCTCGACGATTTCCAGTCGTGTCTCCCCCATCCGGACGGGGCGCGCATCAAGCACAAGTGGAACAGCGTTCCCGACGAACTGGACTGTCGCCCACTGATAGGCATACTCGTCGGTGTTCTCTTTCGTCCCGATAATTTCGTCCTCGTGGCCTGTCCTATCGCCCGTGAAGGGGTCGTCCTCGGTGATGTCGATCGCGACGATCCCTGCGCGGAAGAACTCCTCAGTCTCTGCGACCTCGTCGATGAGCTGCCGAACCGCTTGGCGGTACATCTCGCGAATCTCCGGGATAGAGAGGTCTCGGATGTGGTCGCGATGAGCGTGCCCAAGGGGTGTCCGCTCTCGTGTTGACTCGTGAATGAAACTGCGAGCACCCTCGTTGGCGGCTAGATTCTCACGGAGTCCCAGGTAGGTCTGTAAGCCCCAGTAAGCGTTCTCGTGAATCTCACAACCGTCTCCGCGATCTAACGAGAACGCTGGGAAGACAGCTCGACTAACGTGCTCAGTAATCGTCCCAGCGTTGTCGAGGATAGCCCGGTTGTCTGGACCTGATTCGTCAGCGTTGTCGCTTCGAGGCGGGAGGCTTCGTTCCGGTTCGCGCGGGACAGCGACACCCGCATCCTCCGCCTTGATGAGAATCGTTCGAGCCGCCTTCCGGACCGTCTCACGCAGCTCTCGCGTGAAGCGCTCGTTCCAACTGCGCCAGAGTGTCGATTGATCGGGCACCGTCCCCAACTCTAGACGTCCGCAGAGTTCGGGGTGGCTATCGAGGTACTCGAGGAGTGCTGTCTCGTGCTCCCACCCGTGGAGTTCCTTCAGGACGAACATACGAAAGAGGGTGTCCATCTCGTAGCGTGTCGAGCGTGCATAGCGGTCGTGCGCATCGAGTCTGAAATACGCCAGCGGGAGTGCACAGGCGAATTCCTCAACAGAGTCATGAGCATCGTGTTTGAACCAAGCCTGTGAAACTGTCCGAATATCTGACGCCAGTCCGTCAGGCGAATCTCGCTCATACAACGGCGTCGAATCGTACACTGGCCAGTTAGTGTGTGGTCGTTGGGCAATCCGTCGAAAGACATCTCGACGAGATTCCTGAGTTGGTGGCATTACCAGTCGCTGGAAACGACATCTCCAATAAGTGAGTCGTACCTCTTTGGAACAAAGACAGAAGTGCCGAATCTCAGATTCCCTCCCCGGGGCCGCACAGTTCAGATGGTCTCTTCCGATGTGATTACGACCTTTCCCTTCGCGCGACCGTCCTCGACATATCGGATAGCCTCGGGAACTTCACGCAGTTCGTATCGTCTATCGATAACGGGGGTGAGGTCACCGGATTCAAGCAGCTCTGTCACGAACGCCAGATCCTCACGGTCGGCCGTTAGATTGAACGCTCCGAATTTTCGGTTGCCAGTCATCGAGAGCACTGGACCGAGGATCAGTTCTCTGCCGGCATCTTCGGGGCGAACAGATCCTCCGGGATCACTCCGATCTGCGTGAGCATTGGAATCATGCCGGTCTCCTGCCACGTTTCGGCGATCTTGCCGTCCTTGAAGCGGTTGATTTCGATTCCGGTAATGGTCACCTCCTCATCTGTCGGCTTGATGGACCCCATCTCGCCGACGAGCTTTCCGGTCTGGCTCCAGCGGAGGACAACGAACTCCCCCGCCGGGAGCAGCTGGTCGAGCTCCACAGGACCATCGAAGAATCCGTGCCACATCTCGGCCATCAGTCGGTACCCATCGGGGCCACTGGCCCACTCGGTACCCTGCGGCATCGACCGGTCGTGAAGGACGTAGTCCTTGGCTACGAGTTCGTCTGTCGCCTGGTAGTTGTGGTCCTGCCAGACTTCCTTGAATAGTCGTCGGGCGCTCGTCTCGTTGTTTTCGTTATTACTCATGGTGTTGGTCCACAGTTCCATAGGGGCCCTGAGGGGTTAAACATTAGTATATTGATATTAGAGGAGCTGGAAGGGACAGAGCAGAGCGGTCACTACAGGGCGCGTACTGCACGAACATTCTCGATGAGCAATACCGTAACTTCGTCGGCGATGTGACGGGAGAGAACTCGAAAAGCGAGTTTTCTTGAGAACTGTTACCTCTGAAACGGCCACATCACAGCCGTCGCTTGTTGTTTTCGTCGTATGCTCGGAGATCCTGCGCCGCGAGTTCGACTGTTCGTTTGATGCGCTTTTGCTTGGTCTCGTCCGTCTTAGCCTCCTCAACGGCCGTGATGAATGCGTGCTGGTCCGTGTTCGAGCAGTCCTGGAAGTTCTCCCAAGCGGTCTCGTTCTCACGCAGCGCCGCCTCAAGTTCGGCCGGAATTTCTTGATCGTCGCCGAGCCGATAGGCAGCCGCCCACTCGCCCGACTCCTTCGCCGCGTCGACGAGTTCCATTCCGGCCAGGGTCATCTTCCCCGCCTTGATCATCGCTGCGACCCGCTCCTTGTTCGCCTTCGACCACTTGCTGTCGGAGCTTCTGGGCGTAAACCGACGGGTGTACGTCTCGTCGTCGATGCCCTTGACCAGACCGTCGATCCATCCGAAGCAGAGCGCTTCCTCAACCGACTCCCCATACCCGATACCAGATCTCTCGGCGTCGGTCTTGTAGTAGCCGACCCACAGATCTTTTTTCGTGTCGTGGTGCCCTTCCAACCAGGTGCGGAACTCGTTACGAGAGTCGAAGAATAGTGGGTCCATGGATCACCAAAGACCCTGCGCGTCTATAACCCTAGTCGGCCTTGTTGAAATCCTCGGTTGTTGATAGTTCGTCGGAGCCGTGTTGAATATAGAGTATGGGCCCTGTTTAGACGCAGCAGGAATCGGTTCTCACACTGTGTGCTCGATGTATGAAACCGTACCGTGAGGTGCTCACTATCGAATTTCGTTCAGCCGTAATAGCTCCTGACTCCACCATTCGAATGCGTCTAAACAAGGCTTAGAGTATGTATTCAGCGCCTCGTCCGTGTTGGTCTCACACCACAATCGGTCGACTCACTCCTCACGAAGGTATGCGGACGCCTCACGGCGTCCCGCGCGTAACAGGAGGACGCCGAGAGCGACAAACCAGACAATCTGGGTAAGCCCGAAGATGGCACCGCCGATCTCACCGAGTGCTGGAATCGCCGAGAGGATGCCTGCCGTACCGACCACGAGACCGACGTAGTTCACCGCCCGGTGTAGTGCCCGTGCCCGTAGTGCGACCACGCTCACGAGGAGGGTCCAGATACCGCCGATGATCTCGTTGCCGCCACCGAGCCCGTCGATGACGGGACTGACCGCTAGCCAGACCGTCGTCGCTTGGGTCGGGTCCGTGCCGTACAGATCTACGACAACGCCCGTAGCGATGTTGGCGACCATTCCACTGGCGATGACGAGCCCGGCCCAGATCAGTCCGAACGCGGTCGTTGCCCCCATCAGCATCGGTGCGTTGTTCTTAAGGCGCGCGTGAAGTGCCAAGACGAGCGCTACCAGAACGACGCCGAAGACCACGTAGATGAGTAGGTTCATCGCGTACAGACTCGTCTGGTTCGCCACGAACAGTTCGACTTGCTGGAGTGGCCCGGTACCGTTCGTAAAGTCGAGAACCACGAGGAAGTACATAATGCCGGCCACGTAGATTGCCGCCTCGGTGAGCGCTGCCAAACCACCGACCCGCAGGTAGTTCCACCGACTCACATCGGCCGGCCGCTCAATACTCTCGACTGCTTGGTTAGTAGACGATGCCATTTTGTATCACTGGGTATATAATAGCTATCTGAGGAAATAAGGGTGCCGCAGGTGCCGCTACTCGTTAATCAGACTGTCCTCATCCCTGTACAGACGACTCAGACGAGCTCGCCGTCTCGCCCGACAGTCGAGAAACAAGATCGTCCACAGCACACCGGGTGTATCTGGGCTGTGGACTACCTGATCGGATTCTGACCGAGCACTGTCGAGATCCTGGCGAGCACGCTCAAGAGGGGGCGCTGCAGCCACCAGGGGACCACCGTGAGACGCACGTCCGCCCGGTAGTGGGATAGCACCGCCGCCACCGCGAGTAAGTCCGGCTCCCCGCCTGCACTGGCTTCATAGAGCGCCCGAATCGCGGCTTCGAATTCGCCTGGCGGGCGTAGCATCGTCCGAACGACAAGCGTGTCGGTGCCGCTGTTCCGGATACTATGGGCCTCGCCAATCTCGATAGTCAGCGACTCGCCAGGAAGCAAAGTGTGGATTTCGCCGCGTACCGTTACGCTTGCTCGACCCGTTACGACTTCCGAGTGAGCCTCCGCCCTCGGGTGAAGACGGGCGGGCCCACTGTCTATTCCCGGTGGAAGAACACCTTCCATCAGCAAGTACGCGCCTTGTTCGTCGACACTGTTTTCAAGGAACGTAATAGACGCGCCTGTCGACACATCCTCAATGGTATTTGGATATCCAAGTAGATCATCGCTCCTAGATCCATCTGGTGCCATCGACCGTTGTGTATCTGCCCGAGATTCCATCCGACCTAGTAGCACTCCGGCAACCCTAACCATTCCGCACATTCTGTCCCATACGTACTCCTTTCAGCCCGTTTGATTTGGACGAGTATCTCATGAGCGTATTAACAAGTACCAAGATCGGCGATGGTAGCAACAAATCTCTAACTGACGGTTATGTATATCTAATACAACTGCCAGTTGACGCAACCGATTATCTCGTCTCACATCCTTCGTCTACAGCTATCCTTAGCAGAAATACACGAGGGTGTCATAGAAAGCGTCACACACGACGACGCAGGGAGTGGAGACTGTGACTACGAGTAGCCCTCCAATTTGGTCGGCACAGCAGCAGTTAGAAAATATAAATTAAGATACAACTTTAAACTGTTGGAAGGCCTCTGCTGGGTATGGCATATACACGAGTTTCCTCTCAGGCGCTCCTCGGCGGCGGCATTGCCCTCCTGGGAGCGGTATTGCTGTTGTACACAACTCAGATATTCGACACGCGGTTCGTCCTCGATTACGTGCCTTCGCTGTTTGTCTTCATCGGATTATACGCGTTGGTCATCAGCCGTTTGCGGAACGTCGTGGGACCGTTGCTGATCATCCTCGCTGCGGGGGCGTGGCAGCTGGTGGCACTTGATTACCTAACAGCAGGCGAAGTGGCGTCGTTCTGGCCCGCCGTGCTCGTCGTCTTCGGACTCTCAGTGGTCGCGGGACGCTTCCGCCGACGAACGGCTGTGGTGGACAACGCCCAGATCGACCTGCTCGCCCTGTTCGGTGCGAACGAGCGGCGGGCGACGGTCCGCGAGTTCGTCGGTGGCGATTTGACGGCGTTGTTCGGCAGTGTCGAACTTGACCTCCGGGACACCGAGGTGGCGACGCCGCCCGCACGTATCAACGCGACTGCCCTGTTCGGTGCGGTCGATATCACTGTCCCACGCGAGTGGAACGTCCACATGGATGTCCTCCCCGTACTGGGCGCGGCAGAGGACGACCGCCTGCGCCACGAAGAAGAACACGAAGAGATCGACCTTGTCGTGACCGGTTTCACGGCGTTCGGTGCCGTAAGCGTCACCGATTGATGCCAGACTCGACCTGCTTCTTGATGTGGTAACCGTTCTATGACACCCTAGACATACACAGTTGATTGGACTGCGATTCTCGTCATATCGCCACCCCAGTATCTGGTGTCGCTGAGTCAGGATTCCAAGAGGTACACGGCTCTGTCGAAATCCTCAGCAAGTGATATATTCTGACCCAGTCTCGGTCAGTACAGACGGTGGATTTATCACCTGCAACAGCCAGACGATGATGGATGAGTGAGGATAGTGAATCAGGAGTAAGCGGGAAAGGAATGGGGGCAGGATTGGCGATTGGGATCGCAACTGGCGTCGCTATTGGTGCTGCTACTGATAATCTCGGACTGTGGATTGCACTCGGCGTTGCACTTGGTGCCGCAATTGGGGCTGGTTTGAGTAATCGGGAATAGGGGGGATGATCTCTAATTGGTGGATTCGCAACGAGTAGTGAACAGCCGATTCATTCCCCACGCTCCTGAAAAACAATCGCCTTGTGAACTTTCTATGACACCCTAATCGCGGCTCGAACTCCTTGGGCCGGTACGTGCGGGGCTGTCCTGTCTGGGCGGATTTCGCCCTCACGCTGGCGATATCCTGGAGGTCCCGGTTCCCAATCACGTTCGGGATTGTCGAGGACGGTCTGTCCAGACTGGGGTTGCTCACTCTCAGCGTCCACGGTCCACCACTCGCGGGAACACTGGTGACTACGCTCGTCGATCGGTCTCCGCCAGTAACGTGACGGTTTCTTGCCCGAACCGTATCTCTACCTGCATTCGTATTTCGACGCACGACGGTAAGCGGCCGTCGACCATCTTCTGGCAGGAAGTCAGCGCGGTGAATGGAAAGAGTGGCTTCTGTGTTTCCTGCGTGGAGTGCAGTCGCAGGCAGATGAGGCTCACCAGCGTGCAACCCTGTTGGTCGACCTTCGTGAGGGCTTATAGACAACGCTACCAGAGCGAGCGGTCTGAGAACATCCTCAAACCGGTGATGTGGCTTTTCGAAGATCTGTACCTCGAACCGGAATACGGCAGCCGAGTGGTTGGCTGTCGAATTCAGTACGGCCAACCGACTGATCGTACAGCCTGAACATAACGGAATTCTTGAAGAGCTTACCGGCATCGAGCGCAACCGGTTCTACCGGGCGAACGAAGTCTTCAAGATACTCGACAATCCGATCGACCAACGCTGAACCACCGAGCAAACGGTATTGAGGCGTCTGTATCGAGCGATCCAGTATCGACTATTGAGTAAATTATGTAGGCATAAGGCAATTCTAACTATCCCATCAGCGCAAGATTACTATCACATGGCCAACGCAAAAACCACCGCGCGCCTCACCGGCGCCGCCTACCTCGTCCTCGCCATCGCGGGCGTGGTGGGATTCCTCGTCGTTCGAGCCGAGATTTTCGTGGCGGGCGACGCCGCCGCGACCTACACCAACTACATCGAAAACCCCAGCCTCGTGCGCCTGGGTCTCGTGGCGATGTTGACTGTGGCCCTCGCGCAAGCGGTCACTGCCCTCGGATTCTACAAGCTCTTCAAGGACGTAAGCCCCACGTCGGCCTTCGCCATCGCCGCGTTCGGCATCGTCAACTCCGTAATAATCCTCGTGGGTACTGCGTTCGGTGCTGCCGCCCACTACTACGCAGTGGGTGGTGGCGTTGCCCCTGGGGGAGACCAGGCTGCAACCGTACAGATGCTCGCCGCGCTCGACGGCTTCGCCTGGAGCGTGGGCGACTTGTTCTTCGGGCTCTGGCTCATCCCCATGGGGTTCGCTGTCGCGAAGTCCGGGTACTTTCACAGAGGCACCATCCTCAAGTGGATCCTCGTCGCAGGCGGTGTCGGCTACATCCTCACTTCGTTCGTGAGCTACGGGTTCGCGGACGCTCCCGAACTGCTCGTAGAAAATCTCACCATCTTCGCTGATGTCGGCGAGCTTTGGATTATCCTCGCGCTCATCGTCGTCGGCGTCCGCGAGGGTGCCGAGGAGCAAGAAGCCGCTCAACGTGGCGCCACCGCCTAGGAGCCCCCGCAGTCTCCTGTGAGAGGGTGGGCCCGTTACTTGGAGCCTGCGATCCGAGTGATCCCCCAGGCACCGATAACTGCGAGAGCATATGCGCTTGCGAACAGCAGTACGTCGCCGCGAGCGTTTAGAATCGCAGGGATCGATTCCGGCGAAACTCCCACAAGTGAGAGCGCCCACTCGACACCGAGGGAGATACCGATTGCAGGAATAGAGAGGATGCCCAGCGGGAGTAACAGAAGCTGAACGAACTCGGGAAGCGTCCGAACCCATGCGACGGCTGGTCTAGGGGAGGGATCGATCATCGCCGCGAGCACGACCCACCCCAGGATCTGCACGACGAAGATTATGAGCACGTACCTATTGACGAACGTCGAGAAGCGAGAGTCCATACGATAGTTGAAGGCGTCCAGTATGTTAATACGTTGTCTTGTTTGAGAGTGTTATAGAACTCATCAAGTTACATCGAGCAGAACGATCAAAAGGCAGCGTTCAGAGATACACGAATGTTGTTTTCCCAAGCCGATCGCTACAAGGGGCCTGTATTTGTTGACGAGTTCTCGTCACTGATCGGGGTGCCGTCCTCTGCTACCGGCGCATCGCGGCCGTCAGTCCGACCAAGCCGGCCTGCGGCTGTCTCGTCGGTACCTGAGGCCGGAACCAACTCAGCTGCGTCGCCCAATCCGTATTCAGGCATGTTCACGTAGATCGCCTCGTACTCGCCCTCTCTTACCAGAAACGTCTCGTGCCACACTCCCACATCGCCATCGCCAGCCCGGTTCTGATTGAAGTCCTGCCATGCGTCCAGATGGCCCATCTCGGAGTCACGGGCGTACTCCCGGAGGTGGTCGAACGACCGCCAGTACTGAACGATGACGTGGTTCCTGATACCGGGACTCACTTCGTACCCGAGTAATCCGCTCTCCTCTGTTTCTTCCAACTCTTTTGTCAAGCGGGACCCGGCGAGGGCGGCCGGGAGCCACTTATGTGGCTTCCAGAACTTGTTGATGCGAATACCGATCCGAAACACGACGAACTCCCCGTCGATCTGGCCGGCCATCCGCTCGGAAATGATTTTACTCATTGAGTCTCACCTCTCATCAAATATAGCTATACTAACATAAAACAGTACTGTGAAACCCACTCATCTACCGTTTTGTGTCCGACGCTCTCGCGAGATATGCACGCTATATGCAGCAGAGCCTCTTTTACCTACTCGGCGAGCGTGTCATAGAACTCGTCTCATAGCTTGAACTTCTCTCAACCGGGATCGTCTCCCCGCTCGTAGTTGGTGATTGCAACGACGAGTCGGAGACACAGTCGAAGGAACGATAGATGTCGGATGGTGTGCGTCTGATTTACGCTGTCCGAACTAAATCCGAGAGCGCCAGATTGCTACCCTGACGTGATCACGATTTTCCCTTTAGCATGTCCGTCCTCAAGATACCGGATGGCTTCGGGAACCTCGGTGAGCGGGTACGTTCTATCGATAATCGGTGTGACCTTTTCGGATTCAATGAGATCCTTGAGGACGAGTAGATCTTCGTGATTCTCCGAGGAGATGAATGTGCCGAGCTTCTGGCTCACGAACGGGGATAGCACGAGAGCTCGGAGCTGGCGATCGACGCCTCCGAGCCACCGCCCGCCCGATTCACCGCCGACGATGACAAGGGTCCCCTGTGGAACGAGGGCACGTCGGAGACGCGCCAACGACGAGTTCCCACCGATGTCGAGAATCAGGTCATAGTGCTGTTTTCTCTCGGCGAAGTCGTCCCGAGTGTAATCGATAACGTGATCCGCGCCGATCGATTGGACCAGGTCCATCTTCGCGGTGCTGCACACGCCGGTGACGTGCGCGTCGAACGCCTTGGCAATCTGCACGGCAAATGTGCCCACGCCGCCCGACGCGCCGATGATTAACACTTTCTGCCCCGGTTCGATCCGTCCGTGGTCGCGCAGGCCTTGCAAGGCGGTCAAGCCGGAGATGGCGACTGCCGCCGCTTGCTTGAAGCTGAGGTTCGCCGGCTTGTGTGCGAGCTTGTCTTCATGTGCGCGTGCGTAGTCGGCGTACGAACCCGTACCGATTCCGAACACTTCATCGCCAGACTGGAATCTGGTTACATTCTTGCCGACCGCCTCCACGACTCCTGCGACATCCATGCCTAGGACAGGATTCTTGGGCGCGCGGATCCCGTAGCCTACGAGACGTATCGGGTACGGCAGGCCCATCATGAGATGCCAGACTCCCCGATCCACGCCAGCTGCGTGAACTCGTACCAGCACCTCATCATCCTCGATCACTGGCTTGCCGATCGACTTGAATTCGAGAACGTCGGGACCCCCATATTTCGAATACACGACCGCGCTCATCCCGTCCTCGTCCGAATTCGATGTCGTTGTGATTGTTTCTGCCATCAGGTGTACCTCGTGAAATCCTGACTGATCGATACCGAGTACCGGATGGCGGGGTGAAAAACTTCGCCGACCGGTCAATGGGGAACGTCTGTAAGGACTGCTAGGTAAATAGGCACGCAATCGACATAAGCATTCGTGATAGCTAGTCGCTCGATTGAATGATAGTAATCACAGGATATCGATATATTGAATGTCTGATGACTTCCGACAAAGTCAGTATTCAGTTCACCACAAGTCAGCAACTCGTTTGGACAGACCGTGAGTCCATCCGCTCCGTTACGACGTAGATGATGCTAAGCGTTCCACCGGTTCCGGCCGACACCGGAACCCGAGGGGTGTCCCCCGCTCTCAGCTGTTCGGTACGGCAACGTCCGGCCGGGCTGTATCGTACCACCGCCTACAGTTCGAGGGGAGCCGTTCACACCGCTCGTGACGTGGGTTCTTTTCGGGTAGCGGACGTTCTCGGACGCTCTAAAGCAGCTTTATGCTGGTTCGACACCTCTAGAGACGAATGGCTGGAGCAGCTGTTACCCCAGATCAGGAGCGGAGCGTCGAGTATCATCGACCGTCCACAACCGAGACGTCCGTCGGGCGAGCGAGCGTGATCGCTGGACTCGCCCTCCTACTGATGACCCCCCTCGCTGTGTTCGCTAATTTCGTGGTGTTGGACGGGCTCGTCACGCCGGGGGATACGACCGGAACGGCGACCGCTATCTTGGGTTCCGAAGGCACGTTCCGACTCGGCATCGCGAGCCTCTTCGCGGTCGCCGTACTCGACTTGATTGTCGCGTGGGCGTTGTATACTGCATTCAAACCGGTACACGCTGGCATCGCACTCCTCTCTGGGTGGCTCAGAGCCGTCTTTGCTGGCATCTTCGTCGTCGCGATCAGTCAGCTCATGAGTGTCCCGCAGATTCTGGGTGTGACCGGGACTGGATTCACCACGGAGCAACAGTCCACGCAAGCACTGCTTAGCATCGAGGCGTTCTACAACATCTGGGATGGCGCACTGATTCTGGTCGGCCTCCATCTGGTGTTGGTCGGTTATCTGCTGTACAAGTCTGCGGCTGTCCAGTCGTACCCCTCGGGCTACGTGCCGAAGGTATTAGGACTGCTCCTCGCTCTCGCTGGCATCGGCTACGTGGTGGATAGTTTCGGACGGGTGCTGTTCGCTGGCTACACCTTCGAACTCGCTGTGTTCACGTTCGGGGGTGAGCTGTTGCTGATCCTCTGGCTGCTCGTCTACGGCCGCCGAATCAGTTCGGCCGAAGACGGCGTGGACGAGGAGTCGGCCCCCGTGATGACCTGAGACCGGAGCTGACCGCAGAAAGAGAGATACGAGGCCGTAACGCAGGAGTCTCGTTCACCGGGTTCAATCCGTTGAGGCGAGAGAGGTCGTCCGGTCGCAATCGCCCGATGAATATTCATCACGGTACTGGCTAGTTCTGCACCTCCTCGACCGGCGTCTTTCCATCGAGGGCCTGATGCGGTCTGTGACAGTTGTAGTACTGCATAAATTGTTGCCGCCCTGGAACACCACTACCGGCGGTGCAGTTGCATCCCCAGCAGTCAGGACGTGCGTTCGGCCTGCTCTGGTCTCGATCCACCGGTCGGTAACGGGGAACTCGAGGAGTACGCTGATGGCGTCGTCGTAGAGGTCTCCGAACCGAGACACCCTGGCAGGTCGAATACCGCCGTCGACCGAGCCAGCAGATTGCTCGGAAACCTCCGTGGTATCAGTGGCAGTGGGTTCGCAACCAGAGCGAGGTCGTGTATTCATACTAGTGGCACGTCGGGTGACGCAATATAGTTGCGTGGCCAGTGGTTCGGATAGCGACCTTCCCGCCTCTATCGAAGCCGTATCCGCGCTACGTGAACGAATGGGTCACTACTGGTTTATCACTTCTGCCCCCTTCTTAGCGGTAGATATGTCCTCAGAAGCCGTTTTGACAGATGTAGAGCAGTCACTTGTCGCCACCGTCACGACCGAGACGGTCCCTGGCCACGAGATCGTGGAGGTGCTCGGTATCGCCCGAGGTAACACCGTCCGTGCACGGAATGTGGGACGCGACATTACCCAAGGGATTCGCAACCTCGCCGGTGGTGAGCTCAAGGCCTACTCGACGTTGCTCTCTGATGCCCGGGATCAGGCGATCGAGCGGATGAAAGCGGACGCAATCGAGATGGGAGCGGACGCCGTCGTGAACGTCCGGATGGAAACGTCCGAGGTTACCCAGGGTGCGTCGGAAGTGATCGCCTACGGCACAGCTGTCAAACTCGCCTGAAGACTGCCTGTCGCTCTGCCACGGCACGATCAATATACATTGAGCGCACCGGTCTCAACTTCTGGGCTTTCGGGAAGTTGAGACTACAGCGGGTTTAGCGGGCCTATGATGCGTGGTTTCGGCTGTTTCAGTGATCGGGAACTGGCTCAGATTGCTCTCCAAACGGCTATTCCTATTGAAATTTCAACCACATGCGCGAATTTCGACGGCTTCCGACAGCGTTGCCACTTAGACGCCGCGCTACCACGGGTAGAGCCCCCACACTATCCGATTCCCGTTTCCTTCTTCAACAGCGTCAGCGTATTGTCGGCTGTTACGATGGGCGAATGCTCGTATTCACCACTCAATTCGACCTGTACCAGTAAATCGACTGCTCGCCAAATCGAGTACAGTAGACACGCGAAATAAAAGAACCGTAACCCGAAATTCTTTGATGTCGTTGCGGCCATGAATTGCTTAATCGACCTGTAGCCACTCTCGATCTCCCAGCGATACCCATACTCGGTAAGATAGGCGCTGCTGGTGTTTGTCATGAATACCGAGTATTGCCGGTGGTCGTCGTGCTCAGAGTCTTCTTGCCGACGGTAGATCAGCGTCGTCTCGTGCCACTCGTTCTTCCCAAGATGGAGTTTCCGATCAGTCTCGTATCGGTCTTGACCCCGCTGGAGCAATCGCTTGGCTTGGGCTTTCTCACTGGTCTGCATCCGTTTCGGGACGACATACGACAGTCCACGCTGGCTGAGCAGCTCTAGAATATGCTGACTGTCGAACTCCCGATCCATCAGCACATTATCGACGTGAACCAACTTCTCGGCAGAGTTGAGCAGGTCCTCGACTATCTCTTTGCGAGTCTCGCCTTTCCGAACCGGACGTGCGTCTAACACGATTGGGACGGCATTGCCGACTAATTGGACCGTCGCCCACTGATAGGCGTACTCATCGGTCTTCTCCTTGGTCCCAATAATCTCGTCTTCGTGCCCGGTTCTGTCGCCTGTGAACGGGTCTGATTCAGTAATATCGATAGCAACAATCCCTGCTCGAAAGAATTCCTCAGTCTCTGCCACTTCACCCAGTAATCGATTTACGGCTCGTCGGTACATCTCCCGAATCTGTTCAATCGACAGGTCGCGGATGTGCTCGCGATGGGCGTGGCCCAACGGCGTTCGATCCCGGGTTGATTCGTAGACAAAACTCCGGGCTCCTTCGTTAGCAGCCAACCGTTCCCGAAGTCCGAGATATGTTTGTAAGTCCCAGTAGGCGTTCTCGTGGATCTCACAGTTATCGTCGCGATTCAGTGAGAATGCCGGGAAAACGACGTGGCCGATGTGGTCCGTAACCGATGCCGCTTCGTCAAGGAGTGCTTGATTGTCTGGATCTGATTCCTCTTGTTCATCGCTGTGAAATGGAAGCTGACGTTCTGGCTCGCGTGGGACAGCAACGCCCGCGTTCTGGGCTTTGATGAGAATCGTCCGAGCGGCTGCCTCGACTGTTTCACGAAGTTCGGCGGTGAACCGATTATGCCAGCTGCGCCACAGCGTCGACTGGTCTGGGACCGTCTCTATGCCTAGTTGCTCACAGAGTTCTGGTCTGTGCGTGAGGTACGTGAGGAGTGCCGTTTCGTGGGTCCAGCCGTGAAGTTCTTTGAGCAGAAACAGTCGGAACAGTTGGGCCATCTCGTATCGGGTAGCTCCCGAATACCGGTCATGTTGCCCAAACTCGACATACGCTACTGGGTAGTGAGATACGAACTCATCGACGGAGTGGTGGTCCTCATGGTCGAACCATGTGGAGGCAACGGTTCGGATGTCTTCTTCCAGGCCGGCGAGAGAACTTCGGTCATAGAGTGGCGTCGAATCATACGCTGGCCATTCAGCGTATGACTGCTGTGCGATCCGTCGAAATACACTGCGTTGAGAATCACAACTCGCAACCACGCGATAGACTGGCCACGATACCCCAAAAAGTCGTCTGACTGGTGATAAAACCCGAAGGGAACTACCAGTCAATGCCCGGTGGCGGCATGACGGTTGACGGTGGCAGTAATCGCGTAGCGAAACGCAACTGTGAAAGGCTACGCAGAGAGCAGACAGTCCTCGACATACCGCTGAAACTCGTCTCT